>CAXTSL010000163.1:0-2014 GCA_964246975.1 uncultured Sphingomonadaceae bacterium | reverse complement strand
CCCCGACCCTCCCCTCTCTCGGTTCGCAAGCGCTCACCGGGAGGGGAGGGAGCAGCAAGATCAGTTCTTGCTCACACCCGGCTTCGCCACCTCGGCGCTCGCCAGCGGCGCGACGGGCGGTGCCGCCAGCGCGACTTCGAGCCGCTTCGCCGCCGGGCAGTCGCCCTTGCACAAGGTCTTGATGCGAACGAGGTTAAGGTTCGCCCGCGCCGTCGCGCCGCGCGCCACCAGCGCCTTGCCCTGGCCTTCGAGCGCGCCGAGATCGTTGGGGTCGAGCGCCAGCGCCTCGCGGTAGAACTTGACCGCCTTGCCGGGCAGGCCCTGCATCTCATAGGCGCGCGCCAGGCCGATGAACGCCGCCTTGTTACGCGGATCGGCCGCGACGGCCGCTTCGAACGCATCGACAGCGGGCACGGGTTGCGCCTTCGCCAGTGCCGCGTCGCCGGCTGCCTGCATGCGGGTCGATGCGGGCTTGAGCGCATCGTCGCCCATGCCCGGGCCGACCGCGCCGACCGCGACACTCGTCGCGGTACCGGCCACCAGCAGTGCGATCGGAATGGCCCAACTCTTGCGCATCTCGACTCCCTCGCGTGCTTCGAACCGCGAGCTTAGCAGAGTCGCGTCGCCGCCCCTATGAAAAATCCGTCGCACCCCTGGTCCCCCGGTGTCAGTACGACACCAGTTACGGACGGAGTGCCGTTGGGGTTGCGTAACGGCACGGATTTCCATCCGTCGCGGTTGCGCAGAAAGCTGTCGAGGCGCGCTTCGCCCTCGACCGGCAGCAGCGAGCACACGACATAGACCAGCCGCCCGCCGGGCTTGACCAGCGCAGCGCCGAGATCGAGCAGGCGCGCTTGTTCGCCCGTCAGCTTCGCCAGCCGCTCGGGGGTCAGCCGCCAGCGCGCCTCGGGATTGCGCCGCCACGTTCCCGTCCCTGAACACGGCGCGTCGATCAGCACGAGGTCGGCGGTGCCTTCGAGATCGGCGAGCGCTGCGGCCTCGCGCCCCGGATCGAGCAGCAGCGTCTCGATGATGCTCGCCCCGGCGCGTTCGGCGCGCGGTGCAAGCTGGCGCAACCGCGCGCGGTCAGTGTCGCAGGCGATCAGCCGCCCCACGTTGCCCATCGCGGCGGCGAGCGCCAGCGTCTTGCCCCCCGCCCCGGCGCACAGGTCGATGACCGTCTCTCCGGCCACGGCGGCGCAGGCGAGCGCGGCGAACTGGCTCCCCGCGTCCTGCACCTCGACCCGGCCCTCGCGGTAAGCCGGCAGCGCATCGACGTTGAGGTCGCCGCGCGCGCGCAGGGCGTCGGGGGCGAGTGATACCGGGTCGACCCCGCCCAGCTCCGCCGCCACCGCGTCGCGGGTTGCCTTGAGCGTGTTGACCCGCAAGTCGAGCGGCGCGCGGTCGAGGAGTGCCGCGAGCTGGCGCGACGTATCGTCGCCAAAACGCGCCGCCAAGTGCTCGACGAGCCACGCCGGGGCGGGCGACGCGCTCGCTTCGGCCTCGCCGGCAACCAACGCCGCAGGCCCGTGCCCGCCGCTCGTAAAGGCGTCGAGCAGTGCCGGATCGTGGGCGCGCGCGTACCCCAGCAGCGCGCTGCGCCCGTCGGCGGGCCGTTCGCCGACGGCGCGGATCACCGCGTAGATAAGCGCCCGCACCGCGCGCCGATCGCCCGACCCGGCATAGCGCCGCGTCTGGAAATAGCGCTGGATCAGCGTATCGGCCGCCGCGCCGCCATCGCGCGCGGCAGCGACGATCAGATCGAGGCACTCGATCGCCGCCTGGAGGCGGGCGGGGGGGGTCATAGGAACATCTTTCTTCTCGTCATTCCGGCGAAGGCCGGAACCCAGTTGCCTCCGACGCGAAGGTTCCGAGCTTGTGACGAAACTGGGTTCCGGCCTTCGCCGGAATGACGAAAACGAATGGGCGCGCAACAGCCCGCCAGCCCCTCATCCCGCCGGGTAATTCGGCGCTTCGCGCGTGATCGTCACGTCATGGACATGGCTTTCGCGCA
>CAXTSL010000162.1:0-2157 GCA_964246975.1 uncultured Sphingomonadaceae bacterium | reverse complement strand
TCGAAGACGGCATTGTGCGCGACCAGCGGCGAATCCTCGATGAACGCGAGGAAGTCGTCGATCACCGCCTCGAAGATCGGCTGGCCGGTCAGGAACGCGCTGCTCAGCCCGTGCACGGCCTGCGAATCCTTGGGCATCGGGCGGCACGGGTCGAGATAGGTGTGGAATTGACGCCCGGTCAGCACGCGCCCGACCATTTCGAGCGCGCCGATTTCCACAATCCGGTGGCCGTCGCCGGGCATGATGCCGGTGGTTTCGGTGTCGAAGATGATTTCGCGCATCGGCGGCTCTATCGCCTACGGGTAAGCTCCAGACAAGCGACGAGGCGGCGGACCTGCCGCCACGTCAGGCTTTTGGCCGTGCCGGTGTCGATGACGACATCGGCGCGCGCGCGCTTGGCGGCGTCGGGAAGTTGCTGGGCGAGAATGCCCGCAAACTTCGCCGCCGTCATGCCGGGGCGGGCGAGGACGCGCGCCGCCTGCACTTCGGGGGGAGCAGAGACGACGGCGATCAGGTCGACCTTGGCGGCGCCGCCCTTCTCGAACAGCAACGGGATGTCGAGGACGACGGCGCGCGCGCGGCGATGGCGGCGGAGGAAATGCGCTTGGCGCGCGGCGACGAGCGGGTGGACGATCTGCTCCAAGCGCTTGAGCGCGGCGGCGTTGCCGAAGACCGCTGCGCCCAGCCTGGCGCGGTCGAGGCCATGCGCCGAGGTCGTCCCCGGAAACGCCGCCTCGATCGCGGGCAGCGCCGCGCCGCCCGGCCCCTGCAGCGCGTGGACGCAGGCGTCGGCGTCGAACACCGGCAGCTTGAGCCGCCGGAACATCGCCGCGACGGTCGACTTGCCCATGCCGATCGAGCCGGTCAAGCCGATGACGATCACTCGAGCAGCCTCGGCAGCCAGACCAGCGGCCCGAACAGCAGCAGCAGGTTGGGCAGCCACCACGCGGGGTCGAAATCGCCCGTCAGCGTCCAGAACGTCACCGCCATGCCGCCCGCGCATATCGTCAGCGTCAGCGACACGATGGCCAGCCCGCGCCACGCGCGCCCCGCCCGCGCCCGCCGCACCGCCGCGAGGCCGGTCGCCGCGAACGCCACGTCGAGCGGCAGGAACGACCAGTTCCACGCGACGAGCAGGGGGTCGTGGTAATTTTTATACAGCGCCTCGGGCGGCAGGCTGACGACGCCGAGCGCCGCGAGCGCGGTCACCGCCCAATAGCCGAGCATTGCTCCGTCGGTGAGCGTCAGCGCGCGGCGCAGACCGGGGGGCATCGTGGTCATCGCGTCAGCAGGTCGCGGAGTTCGGCGTCGTGCTCGCGGGGGGCGGGCTGCCCGAAGAACAGCTCGAAAGCGGCGGCGGCCTGGCCGACCAGCATCGCCAGCCCGTCGATGCAAGGATGCCCGCCCCGGCGGGCGGCTGCCAGCAGCGGCGTTTCGAGCGGGACATAGACCATGTCGAAAACCGGAACTTCCGCCGCAACCATTCCACCTAGTGCATCAATGACACTCGCAGGCATCGGAGGCTGTCCGGTCATTCCCAGCGAGGTTGCATTGATGATTGCATCCGCTGTCGTGATATTCGAACCAGCGTCTTCATATGACGAAACGCCGCTGGCGAAGCCGAATTCGCGGATAAGCGCCTGCCCCTTCTCCACATCACGTGCCACCATGAGCACGACCGAGTGCTTTAAGGGGTCGAGTGCCGCCAACGCCGCCCGCGCTGCGCCACCGTTACCGATGATGCACGGCTCGTCGCCCGCAACCAGGCCAGGCAGCGCTGCGGCGACACCCGCGATGTCGGTATTGAAACCGGTCAACGATCCACCGTCTTCGACGACAATTGTATTGACCGCGCCCGCGCGCAGCGCTCCCGGATCGACGCGGTCGAGATGCGCTATCACCGCGATCTTGTGCGGCACGGTGACGTTGACGCCGCGCAGGCCGAGTGCGGGCAGCGCACGGACCGCGTCGCGCAAATTGTCGGGGTGAACGGCGAAGCGGCTGTAGTCGCCATCGAGGCCGAGCTTGGCCAGCCAGAAACGGTGGATCAGCGGCGACTTCGAGTGCGCGACGGGCCAGCCGATGACGCCGGCGGTCAACATCTTCCCCCTCCCCTCCCGGTGAGCCTTCGCGAACCGAGAGAGGGGAGGGTCGGGG
>CAXTSL010000161.1:0-2247 GCA_964246975.1 uncultured Sphingomonadaceae bacterium | reverse complement strand
CGCCGAAGTCCTCGGCAGTGAGGAAATAGCGCCGCGCCGCGCTCGCGCCGATCTTGGCCAGCACGAACGGCGAGATCGTCGCAGGCGTCAGGCCGAGGCGGACCTCCGACAGGCGGAACTTGACCGCAGAGCGCACGACGACGAGGTCGGCACAGGCGATCAATCCGACACCGCCGCCGAAGACGAAGCCGTGCGCCACTGCGATGACCGGGCGCGGACAGGCGTCGATGGTCGCGAGCATGTCCGACAGGCGCAACGCGTCGGCGCGGTTCTCGCCCTCGGACAAATCGGCGGAGGCGCGCATCCACGCCGCGTCCGCCCCGGCGCAAAAGCTCAGGCCGGTGCCACTCAGCACCACGGCACGCACGCCCGCATCGGTCCCCGCGTCGGCGAACGCCTGCGTCAGCGCGGCGATCGTCGCCGCATCGAAGGCATTGTGCTTCTCGGGCCGGTCGAGGGTTATGCGGCGGACCCCGGCTGCGGTAGCGACGCGGACGCTCATCGGCTCAGCTCGCGTCGCCCATCCGCAGCGCCGCGATGAACGCCTCCTGCGGGATGTCGACGTTGCCGTACTGGCGCATGCGCTTCTTGCCCTCCTTCTGCTTGTCGAGGAGCTTTTTCTTGCGGCTGATGTCGCCGCCATAGCATTTCGCGGTGACGTCCTTGCGCATCGCGGCGATGGTCTCGCGCGCGATGACCTTGCCGCCGATCGCCGCCTGCACCGGGATCTTGAACAAATGACGCGGGATGAGGTCCTTCATGCGCTCGCACATGTGGCGCCCGCGCGCCTCGGCGGCGTCGCGGTGGACGATCATGCTCAGCGCATCGACGACCTCGGCGTTGACCATGATCGTCATCTTGACAAGGTCGCCCTCGCGGTGGCCGATCTGGTGGTAGTCGAAGCTCGCATAACCGCGGCTGATGCTTTTGAGCCGGTCATAGAAGTCGAACACCACCTCGTTCAAGGGCAGCTCGTAGACGATCTGCGCGCGGCCGCCGACATACGTCAGGTTCTTCTGGATGCCGCGCCGGTCCTGGCACAGCTTGAGCAGCGACCCGAGATACTCGTCGGGGACGAAGATCGTCGCCTCGATCCACGGCTCCTCGATCAGCTCGATGGTCGACGGGTCGGGCATGTCGGCGGGGTTGTGGAGTTCCTTCGAGGTGCCGTCGCGGAGCAGGATCTTGTAGACCACCGACGGCGCGGTGGTAATCAGGTCGAGGTCGTACTCGCGCGTCAGCCGCTCCTGGATGATCTCGAGGTGGAGCAGCCCGAGGAAGCCGCAGCGAAAGCCGAAGCCCAGCGCCGCGCTGCTCTCGGTCTCGAAGCTGAAGCTCGCATCGTTGAGGCGCAGCTTGCCGAGCGAATCGCGCAGCTTCTCGAAGTCGGCGGCATCGGTCGGGAACAGCCCGCAGAACACCACCGGCTGGACGGTCTTGAACCCCGGCAACGCCTGCGCCGTGGGGCGGCGCGTGTCGGTGATCGTGTCGCCGACGTTGGTCTGCGCGACCTCCTTGATCTGCGCGGTGATGAAGCCGATCTCGCCTGGCCCAAGCGCGTCGAGCGCCTCGATCTTGGGGCGGAAACAGCCGACGCGGTCGACGAGATGCTTCGTCCCCTGCGCCATGAAGGTAATTTCCTGCCCCTTGCGCAGCGATCCGTCGATGACGCGGACGAGGATGACGACGCCGAGGTACGGGTCGTACCAGCTGTCGACGAGCATCGCCTTCAGCGGCGCGTCGGCATCACCCTTGGGCGGCGGGATGCGTGCGACGATGGCGTCGAGGACGGCTTCGATGCCCAGCCCGGTCTTGGCGCTGGCGAGGACGGCGTGCTCGGTCGAGATGCCGATGACCTCCTCGATCTGGGCTTTGACCCGCTCGGGTTCGGCCGCCGGGAGGTCGACCTTGTTGATGACGGGGATGATCTCGTGGTCGTGCTCGATCGACTGGTAGACGTTGGCGAGCGTCTGCGCCTCGACGCCTTGCGCGGCATCGACGACGAGCAGCGCGCCCTCGCAAGCCGCGAGGCTGCGACTGACCTCATACGCGAAGTCGACGTGCCCCGGCGTGTCCATCAGGTTGAGGACGTACCCCTTGTAGTCGAGCCGCACCGTCTGCGCCTTGATCGTGATGCCGCGCTCGCGCTCGATATCCATGTTGTCGAGCACCTGCTCGCTCATCTCGCGCGCCGTCAGCCCGCCGGTCTGCTGTATCAGCCGGTCGGCGAGCGTCGACTTGCCATGG
>CAXTSL010000160.1:0-2304 GCA_964246975.1 uncultured Sphingomonadaceae bacterium | reverse complement strand
AGCAGCAGCTTCAGGCTCGCCATATACGCCGCCATGTCGCCGTCCGGCGGCGCGACGACGGTCGTCGACCAGCCCATGACGTGATCGCCGCTGAACAGCGCGCGTTCCTCGGCAAGCGCGAAGCACAGATGGTTCGAGGTGTGCCCCGGCGTCGCGACAGCGCTCAGCGTCCAGCCCGGCCCGGCGACGCGCTCGCCGTCGGCCATGACACGGTCGGGCGCATAGGTCGGGTCGAACCCGGCATCGGCGCGCGGCCCGTCGTCGCGCAGCACCAGCGGCGCGCACCCGATGATCGGCACCCCCGTCGCGGCGTGGAGCGCGGGGGCGGCGGGGCTGTGATCCATATGCGTGTGGGTGACGAGGATATGGCTGACGGTCTCGGCTGCCACGGCGTCGAGCAGCGCGGCGATGTGCGCCGGGTCGGCGGGGCCGGGGTCGATCACTGCGACGGTGCCGGTCCCGACGATATAGGTGCCCGTGCCGGTGTAGGTGAAGGGGCTGGGATTGCGCGCCAGCACGCGCCGGATCAGCGG
Organism: uncultured Sphingomonadaceae bacterium; assembly: GCA_964246975.1. Lineage (GTDB taxonomy): Bacteria > Pseudomonadota > Alphaproteobacteria > Sphingomonadales > Sphingomonadaceae > Glacieibacterium. The sequence continues at coordinate 1,771 of CAXTSL010000160.1, read as the reverse complement.
CGACAGGCGCTCGACCTGCCCGTAAGGCGCAGCATACGGGGCGGCGGGATCGCTCACGCCTGTCATGTGGCAGCACGGGCGGCGAAAGTGAAGCGCGAAGGGGAAGCCAGTTCCCTGCCTCGGCCGTTCGGCACGCAATGCGAGCGTGCCCGCTGTCGCGCTGCCTCACCGATTGTCCGAAAAGCGGCAATCTCGTTGCAGGCCTGTGACTAGGAGTTGTGCAGCCCCGCGCGCACCGGGCGAAACCCGAAAGGTTCGACCTTGCACGTCCTGCTCGACTATCCGCTGCTGTTCGGCGTGGGGCTGTTCGCGGCGCTGTGGGCGGGCCTCGAGATCGGTCGCTGGGTGGCGCGGCGGCAGGGCGGCGATACCGGGCGCGGCGGCGCGGTCGATGGCGCGGTGTTTGCCGTGCTCGGGTTGCTGATCGCCTTTACCTTTTCGGGCGCGGCGAGCCGCTTCGACCATCGGCGCGACCTGATCGTCGTCGAGGCCAACGCCATCGGCACCGCGCAACTGCGCGTCGACCTCGTCGCCGACGATGCCCAGCCTGCGCTGCGCGACGCCTTCCGGCGCTACACGCGCTCGCGTCTCGCAGCCTACGAGCGCGTCGGCGAGCCGGAGGGGTTCAAGGCGGGGCTCGCCCGCTCGGCGGCGATCCAGGACGAGATCTGGCGGCAAGCCGTCGCCGCCGGGGCACGCGCCGATGCTCGCCCGGCGGTCAACACTGTGCTGCTGCTCGCGCTCAACGAGATGATCGACATCACCGCGACACGCGCGCTGGCGATGCAGATGCACCCGCCGCTGGCGATCCATGCGATGTTGTTCGTGCTCGTGCTGCTCGGCGCGGTCCTTGCCGGTTTCGGCATGGGCGAGGGCCGCCGCATCTGGCTGCACATGCTCAGCTTCACCGCAATCATGTCGATCACGCTCTATGTCATCGTCGATCTCGAATATCCGCGCCTCGGGATGATCGGCGTCGCCGATTTCGAGCGGTCGGCAGCGGCACTCGCGACCGGCGCTTCCAAGGTCGACTAGCGGAATCATCGCATTCGTCGGCGCGACTGCACAATTTCAGACTTTTGCGAAGCCTGGTCGGGCCTACGACTCGCCTAGAAGCGGGGGAGATATCATGACCGATCAAGCGACTCGACGCATTGGCGCGGAGGCAGGACAACTGCGGCGACTGGCGGGAGGCGCGCTGGTTCTGGCGCTCGCTGCCGCCCTGCCGGTCACGGCCAAGACCGCCACTGCCCAAGCGACGAAGGCGGCCCCCGCGCAGGTGCTCACCGTCGAGGCAAGGTCGGCGCTGACCGCGATGGGGGCGTATCTGCGCACGCTCAAGAGCTTCGAGGTCACGGCCGACGGCACCGGCGACCAGGTCACGCCCGACGGTCAGACGCTCGAATACGGCGCGCAACTGCATTATTCGGTCGCGCTGCCCGACCGCATGTACGCCGAGATCTCGACCGGCTCGCGTGTCCGCCAACTCTTCTATGACGGCCTCAAGCTGACCGTCTCGGCGCCCGACACCGGCTATTACACCGACGTGCCGCTGAGCGGGACGCTGGGCACGCTGCTCGAGCGCGCATCGGTCGACTACGGCATCGACCTGCCGCTGCACCAGCTGTTCCGCTGGGGCGACGCGGCACGTCCGGCGGCATGGCCGAAGTCGGGGTACAAGGTCGGCACGGCGAAGTGCGGCGCGGCGACCTGCGATCAGTACGCCTTCCGCGAGGCCGGCCTCGACTGGCAGCTGTGGATCGAACAGGGC
>CAXTSL010000159.1:0-2677 GCA_964246975.1 uncultured Sphingomonadaceae bacterium | reverse complement strand
AAGGTCGTACGGTGACAGCTTGGGAAGCGGCCGTGCGGCACCAGTATTCGCGTACCCCGACGCCCGTCCGACGGCGTCCCGCCCATGCCGACGTTCATGTTTGCCGCATCCGTGTTCGAGGTTCCTGCCCGAGATTAGCGCCGGGGAGGGGAGACCGAAGGGCGGACGGACCGACCGCAAAGCTCCCGAGGGTGTAGGATCACCGGCGGGGGCCTGACTGCGTCTACCCCTATGCTGTACAGCGGGAGGCCACATACCGCCAGCGCACCATTACCGATCCTCATCACTAGTCGAGGCGGAATTGATTTAGCTGCTGGCACTGCGCGCGCTACGACCCCCGCAACCAAAGGGGGAAACACATGGACGTAATGCATCTCGCGGCGGCGAACCTGCTGCAACCGGCGGTCTTGTTCTTCGTCCTGGGATTCGGCGCGGGGTTCGCGCGGTCGGACCTGGCGGTGCCCGAGGGCGTCGTCAAGACGATGGCGCTCTATCTCATGCTGTGCATCGGCTTTCGCGGCGGCGTCGAGGCCGCGAAGGCGGGGTTGAGCAGCGGCTTCGGCCTGACGGCGGTCGTCGCGCTGGTGCTCAGCTTCGGGCTGCCGCTGCTCGCCTTCGCGGCGCTGCGCCTGTACCGCCTCGACCGGCCGACGCGCGCCGCGACCGCCGCGCACTACGGCTCGGTATCGGCGGTGACCTTCGCTGCGGCTTCGGAGTATCTGCACGGGCAGGGCGTCGCGTTTGCGGGCTATATGGCCGCCGTCGTCGCGCTGATGGAGACCCCGGCGATCGTCTCGGGGCTGCTGCTGGCGGGGCGCCGGAGCGGCGGCGAGACAGGGCCGAAACACACGGGCGAACTCGTCCGCGAGGTGCTACTCAACGGGACCGTCGTGCTGCTGCTCGGGGCGTTCGTCATCGGCGCGCTCACCGGCGAGCGCGGGCTCAAGAAGATCGACCTGTTCGTCAACCCGCTGTTCCAGGGCGTGCTCTGCCTGTTCCTGCTCGAAATGGGGCTGGTCGCGGCGCGGCGGCTGACCGAGGCGAACCGGCTGACGTGGCCGCTGGCGGGGTTCGGCATCGCCATGCCGCTGGCGTCGATGCTGATCGCGCTCGGCCTGTGCGCGCTCGTCGGCGTCCCGCCCGAGAACCGCGCGCTGCTCGCGACGCTGGCGGCCAGCGCGTCGTACATCGCCGTTCCCGCCGCGATGCGCCTCGCGCTCCCCGACGCCGACGCGGGGGTGTCGCTGCCGCTGTCGATCGGCATCACCTTCCCCTTCAACATCGTCGTCGGCATCCCGCTCTATTTGTGGATGGCCCAGCGGCTGGCCTAGGTGGCTGGCCTAGGCGGCAGGGTTGAGCGCGTGGAGGATCGTTTCCGCCAGCCGCGCCGCCGCCAGCGACACCGGGCCGGCGGCGTGAAGCAGGGCGATCTCGGTGTCGGCAAGGCCGGGCAGCACGCCGCCGGGCGCGATGACGTGCAGGTCGGCGGGAACCATCTCGCGCGGCAGCACGGTCACGCCGAGGCCGGCGCGCAACGCCGCGTGCTGGCCGGCGAGCGACGGGCTCGTATAGGCGACGCGGTGCCTGAGCCCCGCGTCCTGCACCGCCGCGATGGCGCGTCGCCGATAGACGCACGGTGCGGGCGCGACGACGAGCGGCAGGACATCGTGCGCCGCGACGATATCGGCATCGGCGGCGACCCAGACGAGCGGCTCGCGCCACACCCGCACGCCGAGATCGGGGCCGAGCGGCTCGCGCTTGACGAGTGCGAGGTCGCCCGCCGCCAGCGCGTCGAGCAGGTGCAGCGTCAGGTCGCAGGTGACGTTGAGCGCGACGCGCGGGTGCGCGGTGGCGAAGCGCCCAAGCACGCCGGGCAGGTGCACGGTGGCGAAATCCTCGGGCGCGCCGAGACGCACCTCGCCGTCGAGGCCGCCCGTCCCCGCCTGCGCCGCAAGCTCGTCGTTGAGGCGCACGATGCGCCGCGCCGCGCCGAGCAACGCCTCGCCGTCGGCGGTCAGTCGCACCTGGCGCGGATCGCGGTCGAGCAGTTGCACGCCGAGCCGGTCCTCGAGCCGCTTGACCTGCAGGCTGATCGCCGACTGCGTCCGCCCCAGCCGATGCCCCGCGCGCGTGAAGCTGCGCAGCTCGGCGATCGTCACGAAGGCGCGCAGCAGCGCCGGATCGAGGTCGCGGGCGCGGGCAGACACGGGCAGGGCCTCAGGCGTGGACGAGCGTGCCGACGCCGCGCCGCGTGAAGATTTCGAGCAGCATCGCGTGCGGCACGCGTCCGTCGAGGATCACCGCCGCGTCGACGCCCGCCGTCACCGCCGCGACGCACGTCTCGATCTTGGGGATCATGCCGCCCGAGATGGTTTCGTCGGCGACCAGCGCCGCGATCTTCAGCGGATCGAGATCCGTCAGCACCGCGCCGTCGCGGCTCAGCACGCCGGGTACGTCGGTGAGCAGGAAGAACCGCGTCGCGCCGATCGCGCTCGCCACCGCGCCGGCCATGGTGTCGGCATTGATATTGTAGGTGTGGCCGTCGTCGCCCGCCGCGACGGGGGCGATCACCGGGGTGATCCCCGCCGCGATCAGCGTGTCGATCAGCGTGCGGTCGACCGAGGCGGGCTCGCCGACGAAGCCGAGGTCGATCTCGCGTTCGATGGCGCTCCCGGGA
>CAXTSL010000158.1:0-2752 GCA_964246975.1 uncultured Sphingomonadaceae bacterium | reverse complement strand
TCGTGCTCACTGCGGATTGCGGGACCAGCGCGTTGCCCGCGATCGCCGCACTGATGGATCGGGCGATCGAGGCGCTGCAACGGCCGTTCCTGTCGCCCGCGCAGGTCGCCGCCAGCCGGCGCAGCATGGGGCTGGATACGCAGCTGATCGCGGACCGCAGCTATTTCCTGGTCTTCGCGGGCGACAAGCTGGCGGGGTGCGGGGGATGGAGCCGGCGGGCGACGCTGTATGGTGGCGATCATGCCGCAGCACTGCGTGATCCGGGGCTGCTCGATCCCGCGCGCGACCCCGCCCGCATTCGTGCGATGTACACCGACCCGGATTTCACGCGGCGCGGCGTCGGCAAGCTGGTGCTGGCGCTGTGCGAGGCGGCGGCGCGCGACGCCGGCTTCGGCCGCGCGACGATGATGGCGACGCGGGCGGGCGAGCCGCTCTACGCGGCGTGCGGCTATGAGGTGATCGAGCGGGTCGACCGGATGGCGGCGGACGGCGTCGCCGTGCCGGGCGCGATCATGACGAAGACGCTCTAGGCCGCCTCGCAGTCGCCGCAGCGGCCGCGCACTTCGATCACCGGTCTGACCGGCGTGAATCCGCTCGCCGACGCGGCGCTGCGCACGCCCTTGGTGATGCGGTCGTCGTCGAGATGCGTGGTCTGCCCGCAACTGTCGCAGACCAGGAAGATGCAGTCGTGCAGACAGTCCGGGTGCGCGTTGGCGACATAGGCGTTGGCGCTCTCGACCCGACGCGCGAGGTTGGAGCCGACGAACAGGTCGAGGATGCGGTACACGGTGTTGGCGGCGACACGCCGGCCCTCGCGCTTCGACACCGCGTCGGCGATGTCATAGGCCGACGCGGGCTTGTCGAACCCGGCCAGCGCCTCGAACACGCTGGCGCGCATCGTCGTCCACTGCTCGCCCGCTTTTTCCAGCGTCGCCTGCGCGGCATGGGTGAGGTCGGCGCCCTCGGGCTCGTGATGATGATGCGCGTGTGCGGCCATGGACGAAAGGTAGGCCCGCGCAGGCCCACCGGCAAGGGAGCGCGCTAGTGGGTCGCGCGGTAGTTGAGGTCGTGCCCGAAGGCGAGCACGCCGACGCCCAGCACCGTCCACAGCGCCTCGCCGCCGCCCAGCCCGCCGAGCGAATGGTCGTGCGGCAGCCCCAGCGCGCCGGCCATCATGCCCAGCCCGAACGCGCCCACCGCGGCCGGCAGCATATAGCCATGCTGAAGCACGCCGCGCCCGAGCGCGACCGCGCCGAGCAGGATCGCGAGCGTCAGCCCGACCTCGTGAAAGACGGGATCGAGCAGCATTCCCCCGGCGGCCGACATCAGCGCCAGCGCGACCGAGGTGGCGATGCAATGCACCAGGCACAGCCCGGACAGCCCGATCGCGAGCCGATCGAGCCCTAAACGACCGAGCGACCCCTGCTGCGGGGCAAGTTTCCAGGGCAGGCGAATCGCGACGCTCACGCGCCGATATATGCTGCGGTGCGCGGCAAGTTACAACATCACATTTGCAGTTTTCCTGCGACGGTTGCGAGCGGCGCGTGGCGGCGTAGAGTGACGCCATGCGACCTGCCCTAGCCGCCGCCCTGCTCTGCCTGCTGCTCGCCGGCGCCGCCCCGGCGCAACGCGCCGCGATCAGTGCCGATCCACCCACCGACCGCGCCCATCCGGCGGGTATGACGGTGCTGCATATCCCGACCGGCGGCGTCGCGGTGAACGGGGTCGCCTACACGCCGTCGGGCGCGGGGCCGCACCCGATCCTGCTGATCCTGCACGGCCTGCCCGGCAACGAGAAGAACCTCGACCTCGCGCACGCCGCGCGGCGCGACGGCTGGGTGGCGGTGACGGTCAACTATCGCGGCTCATGGGGCAGCCCCGGCCGCTTCGGCTTCGCGCAGGTGCTGGAGGACGTAGGCGCGACGCTCGCCTATCTGCGCCAGCCGGCGGTCGCGGCGACGCTCGGCGCGGACCCGGCGCGGATCGCGGTCGCCGGGCACTCGATGGGCGGCTGGGCGGCGCTGAAGACCGCGGCGCACGACTCTCGCCTGCTCGGTATCGTCGCGATCTCGGCGGCCGATATGGGCCGCTTCGCGAAGTCTCCGCGCGCGCAGGTAGTCGCCGGCATGGCCGACAATGCGGAGACGCTGGCGACGACGCCCGAGGCGATGGCGGACGAATTGATCGCCAACGCCGCGGGCAATGCCCTTGCGGCCGCCGCGCCCGGTCTCGCCCGCACGTCGCTCCTGGTGCTGAGCAGCGACGACGGTCTCGCGCCCGGCACCGACGCGCTGGTGGCGGCGGTCCGGCGGGCGGGGAACACGCGCGTCGATGCGCGGCATGTCGCGACCGATCACGGCTGGTCGGATCACCGCATCGCGTTGGCGACGCTCACGCTCGACTGGCTGGACAAGCTCCGCTGAGCGGCCGCGCCTTCATCGTCGGCGCTGGTCAGATCGCCCAGGCCATCGCCGCCGCACTGCTGGAGCGCGGTTGGACGGTCGCGGTCGCGAGCCGGTCGGGCGCGACGGTGCCGGGATGCACGGCGCAACGGATCGACCGCCACATTCCCGGCGCGCTTGCGGTTGGTTTGGGCGCAGGTGCCGACCTGCTGGTCGACACGATCGCCTTCGACGCCGCCGACGCGGCGCAGCTCGTCGCGCTTGAGGGCGATGTCGGCCACCTCGTCGCGATCTCGTCCGCCAGCGTCTATCGGGACGAGGCGGGCAGGACGCTGGACGAGGCGGCGCGG
>CAXTSL010000157.1:0-2791 GCA_964246975.1 uncultured Sphingomonadaceae bacterium | reverse complement strand
GGGGGTCGCGCCGCTCGGCATCCAGGCCTTTCGCCGGACGCTGGCGCAGCTCCGCACCGATCCCGCGCCGCCTCCGGCGATGCCGCATGTCGCCGACCTTTCGGGCAATTTCTACTTCAAGCCTGAGGCGGGGGGAAAACTGTGGCTCAGCCCACATGACGAGATCGCCAGCGATCCGTGCGACGCCGCGCCCGAGGAGATCGACGTCGCGATCGCGATCGATCGGTTCGAGCGGGTCGTCGATTGGCGCGTCGCGGCGGTCGAGCGGCGCTGGGCGGGGCTACGCTCGTTCGCGCCCGACCGGCTGCCCGTCTATGGCTTCGACGCCGACGTTCCGTCGTTTTTCTGGGCGGCGGGCCAGGGTGGCTTCGGCATCCAGACCGCCCCGGCGGCGGCGCAGCTGGCCGCCGCGTTGTTGCTGGGGCGCGGCGAGATGCCGGCCGGCGTCGACCCGGGCCGCTATGCGCCCGACCGCTTTGCTGCTAATCCAGGTTAATCGGAGAAGGAGCAGCGACGTGGCGCACAAGTTCACGATCAAGAAGAACAAGGCCGGCGAATATGTCGCCCGCTTCGTCCACAACAGCGAGACGATCTTCTGGACCGAAGGCTATTCGTCCAAGGCGAGCGCGCGCAACGCGATCGCCTCGGTGCTGAAGAACGGACCGGGTGCCGAGATCGACGACACCGACAACTAGAGCCGTTTGCGAGCAAACTTGGCTCGCCCCTCCCCTTCAGGGGAGGGGATGGGGGTGGGGCCTCTCCACCGGCGATGGGCTCGGTGAGACCGATACGCCCCACCCCAACCCCTCCCCTGAAGGGGAGGGGCTTGGCTGATCCGGCCTGTTCACGAGCAGCTCAGGCGGGCGTTCTCGCCGCCGCCTTCGCCGCATCGCTGGCGAGCCGGTCGACGCGCTCATTGTCGGGGTGGCCGGCATGGCCCTTCACCCACGTCCATTCGACGCGGTGGCGCTCGCTCGCCGCGAGCAGCGCCTGCCACAGCTCGGCATTCTTGACCGGCTTGCGATCCGCCGTCCGCCAGCCATTCTTGCGCCAGCCGTGGATCCAGCGCGTCAGCCCGTCCATCACATAGCGGCTGTCGGTCGACAGCTTGACGCGGCACGGCTTCTTGAGCGCGTTGAGCGCCTCGATCGCGGCGGTCAGCTCCATGCGATTGTTGGTGGTGTCGCGCGCGCCCCCCGACAGCTCCTTCTCGCGCGCGCCCGACCGGATCAGCGCGCCCCAGCCGCCGGGGCCGGGATTGCCCTTGCACGCGCCATCGGTGGCGATCTCGACCACAGGCAGTTCGGGCGACAGTTCCTCGGTCACGAAACCAGCTCCGGTGCATAGACGGCGAGGCGACGCCAATAGGCGAGCGGGTCCTTGCGCGTCACGAGCGCGTCGGCGGGCGTGTTGAGCCAGTCCCAGGCGCGTGACAGCGTGAAGCGCAGGCACGCGCCCGCCGCCAGCGTCGCGAACGCCTTGCGCTCGTGGCCGCTCAGCGCCGACTCCTCACCATAGCCGGCGAGCAGCGCGTCGCCGACGCCGCCGTCGTAGCGCGCGCCGGTCACGTCGAAGCTCCAGGCGGTATGCGCGACCGCAAGGTCGTAGGCGCGCAGATCGGTGCACGCGAAATAGAAGTCGATCAATCCCGTCACCGCGTCGCCGCGCATCAGCACATTATCGGGGAAAAGGTCGGCATGGATCGTCGTACGCTGGCCATAATCGCTCGGCCAGTCGCGCAGCACCGCGTCGAGCGCGCGGCCGATCCCGGCGTGAAGGCCGGGCGCGATCCGGTCGAGGCTGAGCCCGCAGCGCTCGAACAGCGGCCGCCAGCTGTCGACGCCCATGCTGTTCTCGCGGATGAGCGGGAATCCGACGACGGCGCGATGCATCCCGCTCATCGCCCGCCCGACACTGCGCGCCTGCGCCTGAGTCGGCCGCGATACCGACACGCCGGGCAGGAACCGGATCAGACAGGCGGGTCGACCCTCCAGCTCCTGAACCGCGACGCCGGCCCGGTCCTTGATCGCCGGCGGCACGGGCAGCCCGCGCGCGCCGAGATGGTCGAGCAGCGCGAGAAAGAAGGGCAGGTCGCCGGCGTCCACCCGCTTTTCGTAGAGCGTCAGAAAGTAGCGACCCTTCGTGGTGTCGACGAGGTAATTGGAGTTCTCCACCCCTTCCGCGATGCCCTTGGCCGAGGTGAGTTCGCCCAGATCGTAACGGGCGAGAAACTGGGTGAGCGACTCGGCGGAGACGTGGGTGTAGACGGACATCAGCGGGGATCGCGAAGAGTTACAAACGTAACGCGAACTCGTTGGGACCGACGAACCAGAGCGGGGCGATAAGTCGAAAGCGTCGGCATCCGCGCGCGCTTAGCGAGGGCAGGCCGTGTAGGACAGGGTTTCGTGTCAGCCGTACAAGGCTTGCACGCGCATGGCCCGGCGACGCAGCTCCTCACGCAGCGCTGGCGGTTCCAGAACCTCGATCTCGTCGGCGAAGCCCAGCAACAGCCCGGCGCTGTGGCCGACGCTCTCCATCGGGATCGTCACGGTCCGGTATCCGTCCGGTGCTGGCACTGCCGCGTGGAAGCGCGCGACGGCGGCTACGCCCAGCCGGTCCAGCCGGTCGGTGGCGCTCGCCGCGATGCGGACGCGCGCCTCACCGCGCGACAGGTTGCGCTCGAACGCCGCGGTCAGGTCGCGCCACGCCGATGCCAGGTCGAACCCGGCCGGCCGCTCGACCGACAGGTCGAGCCGTTCCGCGTCGCGGATCGCCGCGACGCGAAAGATGG
>CAXTSL010000156.1:0-2839 GCA_964246975.1 uncultured Sphingomonadaceae bacterium | reverse complement strand
TCTTGCCGCTGAGGCACGATTTACACTGGCGGCATTCGGGGGTGTAGAGCGGGATGACATGGTCGCCGACCGCGACCGACGTGACGCCCGGTCCGACCTCGCGGACGATGCCCGCGCCCTCGTGGCCGAGGATCGATGGAAACAACCCTTCCGAGTCCTTGCCTTCGAGCGTGTAGGCGTCGGTGTGGCAGATGCCTGTCGCCATGATCTCGACGAGCACCTCGCCCGCCTTGGGACCTTCGAGGTCGACCTCGACGATCTCGAGGCGCGTGTTGGGCTCGAAGGCGACGGCGGCGCGGGTTTTCATCGGGGCAGGGCTCCTGTGGCTCGGCGACCGCTAGACGATTGCGCACGCCCGCGACAGTCATGCCATCGCGCACATCGCGTCGGAAAACAGCAGCTCCTGCTCGTCCTCGGGAAACATGAAATCCCAATACGTCGTGAAGGTCAGCGGGGTGCGGTTGGTCTTGATCGTGATCGCCGAATTGAGCGCGTTCTGCACGTCGATCAGCGACCCCGCCTTGAGCCCGGCGCGCAGCGCGGCGGCGGACTTGGGCCATTCCTTGAGGAAGGTCGCGCGCTGCGGATGCCCGCCGACCTGGCCCCCGATGCCGCGCAGGTAAAGGTAGCGCAGGCCGAGCTGGATGTTCAGGTCCATGTCGTCGGTAACGTCGGAGAACAACAGCGTCTCCGGATCAAGGCCCATGTCGGAGATGACGTCGGCCTTGTCGCTCTGTTTGATCTGCACCTGCGTAAAGCCGACCGCGACCTTGGGCAGGTTGCTGGTGTCGTGCTTGCTCAGCGTCGCGCCGCTGTCGTAGCGCGCCGCAAGCGGACCCCAGCCTTGCTGCACCATGTTGGTAAATCGCGTCTCCTCGTACGCCACGCACATGAACAGCGCCTGCGTGTTGCCCGCCGTACCCGAGGGCAGCAGCGTCAAGACCTTCTGCCAGATGGTCAGGAAGGACGCGCTTTTCGCGGCACGCCAGTTCAAGGGGACTTGCGACATCGACGGGCTCCGGCTGGGATGGATAACAGGTCCAGCGGCTCGGGTTGTCTCCCGGGCGCACAGCGAGTCCGTGACGCGGCCCTGCCCGAAAAGCGCTGCGGAGGCAAGATTCAAGCGCGCCACGTACCGATTTTGCGGGACACCGCGGGTGTGCGACAGGGGTCGCGATGCCGACCCCCGACCTCTACGACGCGATCGTCCTCGGGGCCGGGGGTGCGGGATTGATGTGCGCCGCCGTCGCCGGGCAGCGCGGGCGGCGCGTGCTGGTCGTCGACCACGCGCCCGAGCCGGGGCGGAAAATCCTGATCTCGGGCGGCGGGCGGTGTAACTTCACCAACCTCGGTACCGCGCCCGAGCGCTTTCTGTCGGCGAACCCGCATTTCGCGAGGTCGGCGCTGGCGGGCTATACAGCGGCCGATTTCGTCGCGCTGGTCGAACGACACGGCATTGCGTGGCACGAGAAGACGCTGGGACAGTTGTTCTGCGATCGCCGCGCGACGCAGATCGTCCAGCTGCTGCTCGACGAATGCTCAGGCGGCGGCGTCGAGATCGCGCTGGGGCACCCCGTCGCCGATGTCGCGCACGCCGACGGTCGCTTCACCGTGACCTTCGGCGACCGGGTGGCGCGCGCGCCCGCGCTGGTGATCGCGACGGGCGGGCCGTCGATCCCCAAGCTCGGCGCGACGGGCTTCGCCTATGATCTGGCGCGGCGCTTCGGGCTGAAGGTCGTCGAGCCGCGCCCGGCGCTGGTGCCGCTGACGCTGGCGGCCGACGAGGCGCTGTTCCGCGACCTGTCGGGGGTGGCGACGCCGGTCGTCGCGCGCTGCGGCAAGGCTAGTTTCGCCGAAGCCGCGCTGTTCACGCATCGCGGCCTGTCGGGCCCGGCGATCCTGCAGGTGTCGAGCTATTGGCGGCACGGCGAGACGGTCGGGATCGACTTCCTGCCCGGTGCCGAAGCGGGCTGGGCGCTGGCGGCGAAACGCGCGCGACCGCGCGGCGCGTTGCGCGGCGTGCTGGCGGCGCAGCTTCCCGACCGCCTCGCCGAGGCGCTGGCGGCGCGCCTCGACCTCGCGGGCGAGCTCGGCAATCTGACCGACCGCCGCCTCGGCGATGCCGAGCGCGCGCTGCGCGACTGGCGTTTCCTGCCGAACGGCAGCGAGGGCCTCGCCAAGGCCGAGGTCACCGTCGGCGGCATCGCCACCACCGGACTGTCGTCGCAAACGATGGCGGCGCGACATTTGCCGGGGCTGTACGCGATTGGCGAGGCGGTCGACGTGACCGGTTGGCTCGGCGGCTATAATTTCCAGTGGGCGTGGGCGAGCGGCGTCGCGGCGGGGCGGGCGATCTAGCCTGCCGACAAGCGGCGACACGGTGTATGCCACGCCGATATAGACTTATCCAAGCGGAGCCGCCACGCATGACCGTCCAATCCGACCGCTGGATCCGCGCGCAGGCGCTTGGCCACGGCATGATCGAGCCGTTCGTCGAGAGCCAGCGGCGCGACGGTGTGATCAGCTATGGGCTCAGTTCCTACGGCTATGATGCGCGGGTCGCCGACGAGTTCAAGATCTTCACCAACGTCGATTCGGTCACCGTCGACCCCAAGGATTTCCACCCCGCGAGCTTCGTCGACCGCAAGACCGACTGCTGCATCATCCCGCCCAACAGCTTCGCGCTGGCGCGGACGGTCGAGTATTTCCGCGTGCCCCGCGACGTGTTGGTGATCTGCCTCGGCAAGTCGACCTATGCGCGCTGCGGGATCATCGTCAACGTCACCCCGCTCGAACCCGGCTGGGAGGGGCATGTGACGCTCGAGTTCTCCAACACCAC
>CAXTSL010000155.1:721-2973 GCA_964246975.1 uncultured Sphingomonadaceae bacterium | reverse complement strand
GTGCTTGAGCATGACGCACCGCTTGCCGCCGCGATCGCCAAGCTGCCGGGGCGCAAGCTGGTCTTCACCAACGGCGACGCGCGCTATGCCGGGCGCGTGCTCGACCGGCTCGGTTTGGGCGAAAGCTTCGAGGCGGTCCACGACATTCTCGCGATGGGCCTGCTGCCCAAGCCCGCCCTCGCCGCCTATCGCGGGCTGTGCGACGTGCACGGGATCGACCCGGCACGCGCGCTGTTCGCCGACGACATGGCGCGCAACCTCGCGCCCGCCAAGGCGATCGGCATGACGACGGTGTGGATCGACAACGGTTCGGAGCAGGGCCCGGAAGCGGCGGGCGATTTCATCGACTTTACGGTCGCGGACCTGACGCCGTGGCTCGAACGGGTGCTGGAGGACGCATGAGCGAGGAACTGGCCGCGACGATCGACGCGGCATGGGAAGCGCGCGCGACGCTGGGGCTCGACACCGGCGGGCCGGTGCGGCTCGCCGTCGAGACCGCGCTGGCGATGCTCGACGCGGGTGCCGCGCGCGTCGCCGAGCCGGACGGCGCCTCGGGTTCGGGAGGCGGCTGGCGCGTCAACCAGTGGCTCAAAAAGGCAGTGCTGCTCAGTTTCCGCCTCAACGACAATGCCGTGATGCCGGGCGGCCATTGGGACAAGGTGCCGCTCAAGTTCGCCGACTGGGGCGAGGCCGAGTTCCGCGCCGCCGGCTTCCGCGCGGTGCCGGGCGCGATCGTGCGGCGCGGCGCGTATGTGGCACCGGGCGCGGTGCTGATGCCCAGTTTTGTCAACATCGGTGCCTATGTCGGCGAGGGCACGATGGTCGACACCTGGGCGACGGTGGGCAGCTGCGCGCAGATCGGGCGCAACGTCCACATTTCTGGCGGTGCCGGCATCGGCGGCGTGCTGGAGCCGCTACAGGCCAACCCGGTCATCATCGGCGACGGCGCGTTCGTGGGCGCGCGGTCGGAGGTGGCGGAGGGCGTGCGCGTCGGCGAGGGCGCGGTGCTGTCGATGGGCGTGTACCTCGGCGCGTCGACCAAGATCATCGACCGCGCGACCGGCGAGGTGTTCCGCGGCGAGGTGCCACCCTATGCGGTGGTCGTACCGGGCTCCACCGGCGGCAACCCCGGCCTCTACTGCGCGGTGATCGTCAAGCGCGTCGACGCGCGGACCCGCTCCAAGACCAGCATCAACGAGCTGCTGCGCGACTAGGCTTTTACCTCCAAATTGGACCTGATTGCATTGGCCGGTTTGGCCGCTCCGGCGCAGCTTGGTTTCGCCCCGGTGTGGAGGGGCGAGGCGAGTCGAGCGTCGAACTGGTAAAGGGGGGCAGAGATGAAGTTGATAGCACAGGTCGATCACGCGGTAGCGTTTCAGGTCGACTATATGGTTCGTAAACGCATCTTTGTCGGCGCGCATGGTCATGTTTCAAGCTCGGGCTGGAGCGCTCCTTGCCTTGCGCCGCGCTTCTACATAACGCCGCCAGCCGACGGCATCTGGGACTTCGATTTCTTTGCATCCGAGCCGAGCGGCTTGGCCGCGCAGGTACAGCTGCCGATCGCCGCAGCCTACGAGGGAGATGGTCCGGGATGGATCAGAGGGGTCAGGGTCCACGCTGCCGGCAACGACATCGTCGTCAACGCTTTCGCCGGCGGCAAGGTAGCGACGGTGGGTCGGTATGCGGTTGGCGTCCACGCCAACGCGATCGTCGAACAAGCAGTCGCGATCTATGACGACAGCTTTCAACCGACGGGCACCATCCATTGGGACGGCGGCTTCATACCGCTGCCGCACGTCGAGATGAAGAAGCTACGCCATGAATTGACCTTGATCATCGAAGGCCCCGACGAGGGGCAGATCCGTCGCTGCATCGACACGTCGCTCGCCGCAGGTGCCGTTGCCGCGCTGATCGCCGCCTTCGCTACTGGCGGCTGGGGCGCGGCGGAGGCCTTTGCGGCAACCGCCCTGAGCACGCTCGAGGGATGTCTCGGGGCTGGCTTCAGCGTTCGCCTGAACGATCGGTCGCACTGGATTACTTGGGACACGTGAACTCGTTCCATGTACTTGCGGCACGACACCTAGTAACTATTGTTGAGCTGCTGCGCGACTAGCAGCGGCTTCGCAGTGGCGGAACAGCGGCGGGATCGTCGCGGGCGGACGCGGCTGCCGGCGGGCGTCGAAGGCGGCGAGGCCGCAGGCGACGATGCGGGCCGTGCGACCGGCGGCGGCATCGAGCGCGATGGCGTCGCC
>CAXTSL010000155.1:0-711 GCA_964246975.1 uncultured Sphingomonadaceae bacterium | reverse complement strand
GGAACCGTTTCGACGCGCCGCCACACGACCCGCCCCTCGCGCGCATCCTCGAACCGCGTGTCGAGCCGCAGCGTCGCGCCCGACGCGCGGACGCTGCCGCTGACGGCGAGATCGCGGCCGCCGGTGACGAGCCGGACGCCGGCGTGGGCGAGGGCGGCGCGGAGGCGCGCTTCATACGGACCGCCGGGAGCCGCGAAGGCGCGAAGCTGGACGTGGCGCTCCCGCTGGCCGGGGCGGGTCCAGAGGAAGCCGGCGACCGTCGCCAAGACGATCAGGAGCAGCGGCAAAATCAAACCCCAGGGCGCGCCGCGCTGCTCGATATTGTCGCCCACCCGCAACCCCGCCGTCATGCCGAACCTGTTCAGCGTCCATGTACCACCTGTCCGCGAGCGTCAGGTCAAGACGGTGGCGTCGCGCCGCCCTCGACAACCCCCCGGCTGCTGCCTATCGCTCCGCGCGCTCATTTCAGGAAAAGCACTCATGACTGCCCCGATGCTCACTGGTGCCAGCCAGACCCTCGACCGCGTCCTCGTGCTGGAGATGGTGCGCGTGACGGAGGCGGCGGCGATCGCGGCGTCGACGCTGGTCGGGCGCGGCGACGAAAAAGCGGCGGACGCGGCCGCGGTCGAGGCGATGCGCGCCGCGCTCAACGAGCTCTACATGGACGGTACGGTGGTGATCGGCGAGGGCGAGCGCGACGAGACACCGATG
>CAXTSL010000154.1:0-2998 GCA_964246975.1 uncultured Sphingomonadaceae bacterium | reverse complement strand
GCCGCCGACCTTGATGACCGCAACGCCGCCCGCCAGCTTGGCGAGACGCTCCTGCAGCTTCTCCTTGTCGTAGTCGCTCGTCGTCGTCTCGATCTGCGCGCGGATCTGCTCGACCCGGCCCTTGATCGCGTCGGCGTCACCGGCACCGTCGATAATCGTCGTGTTGTCCTTGTCGATCGTCACGCGCTTGGCCGAACCGAGCATCGCCAGCGTGACGTTCTCGAGCTTGATGCCGAGATCCTCGGAGATCGTCTCGCCCTTGGTCAGCGTGGCGATATCCTCGAGCATCGCCTTGCGGCGATCGCCGAAGCCGGGGGCCTTGACCGCCGCGACCTTTAGGCCGCCGCGCAGCTTGTTCACGACGAGCGTCGCGAGCGCCTCGCCCTCGACGTCCTCGGCAATGATCAGCAGCGGGCGCGCCGACTGCACGACCGCTTCGAGAACCGGGAGCAGCGCCTGCAGGTTCGACAGCTTCTTCTCGTTGATCAGGATGTAAGGGTTCTCGAGTTCGACCGACATCTTCTCGGGGTTGGTGATGAAGTATGGGCTCAAGTAGCCGCGGTCGAACTGCATACCCTCGACGACCTCGAGCTCGAAATCGAGACCCTTGGCTTCCTCGACGGTGATAACGCCTTCCTTGCCGACCTTCTCCATCGCCTCGGCGATCTTGGTGCCGACGATGGTGTCGCCGTTCGACGCGATGCTGCCGACCTGGGCGATCTCGGCGGTGCCGGCGACGGGCTTCGAGCGCGCCTTGAGGTCGGCGACGACGGCGGTGACCGCCATGTCGATGCCGCGCTTGAGGTCCATCGGGTTCATGCCGGCGGCGACCGACTTCATGCCCTCGCGGACGATGGCCTGCGCCAGCACGGTCGCGGTGGTGGTGCCGTCACCGGCAATGTCGTTGGTCTTCGAGGCGACTTCGCGGACCATCTGCGCGCCGAGGTTCTCGAACTTGTCCTTGAGTTCGATTTCCTTGGCGACGGTGACGCCGTCCTTGGTGATGCGCGGTGCGCCGAACGACTTCTCGATGACGACGTTGCGGCCCTTGGGACCGAGCGTCACCTTGACCGCGTCGGCGAGGATGTCGACGCCGCGCAGAATGCGCTCACGCGCGTCGCGGCTGAACTTGACGTCTTTGGCTGCCATGATGTTTTCCTTGATTTAGTTGGGGTTGGCGCGAAATCGACTCAGGCGATGATGCCGAGGATGTCGCTTTCCTTCATGATGAGCAGGTCTTCGCCATCGACCTTGACCTCGGTGCCCGACCATTTGCCGAACAGGATCTTGTCGCCCGCCTTGACGTCCATCGGCGTGATGCCGCCGTCGTCGCGACGCCCGCCGGTGCCGACGGCGACGACTTCGCCCTCCTGCGGCTTTTCCTTGGCGGTATCGGGGATGATGATCCCGCCGGCGGTCTTCTCTTCGGCTTCGACGCGGCGAACGAGCACGCGGTCGTGGAGCGGCGTGAATTTCATGGGGTCTGCACCTGTTTCTGGGGTGGAAATCGGGCCGCTGGCACTCACGCAGCGCGAGTGCCAGCGACGCGGGGGCATATGGTCGCGGGGGGCGGCGGCGTCAAGGCTGACTTCTTCTCCCTCCCCTCCCGGTGAGCCTCTCGGCGAACCGAGAGAGGGGATGGTTGGGGGTGGGGTGTTTTCACCGCGAGACGCAGAGTTCTGGGCGAAGCACCCCACCCCGACCCTCCCCTCTCTCCGCTACGCGGGGAGGGGAGGGCGAGGGTAGTCGGAAGGGTCAGGCATCCCCCGCCACCGCCTGCCAGACCCCCACCGCCACCGCCGCTGCCGTGTCGGCGCGCAAGATGCGCGGCCCGAGAGATATGGCACGGGCCTGCGCGAGCGCGCGGATCGCGGCGCGCTCGTCGGGTGTGAAGCCGCCCTCGGGGCCGATCAGGATGGCGCACGGCGCGGGGTTGGCGCGCGCTACGTCGAGGAGGGGCGCGCCACCCGTCTCGTCGGCGAAGAGCAGCGCGCGTTCGGCGGGCCACCCGGCAAGCAGCGCCGTCAGCGTCACCGGCTCGGCGAGTTCGGGCAGGGCGGTCCGCCCGCATTGCTCGGCCGCCTCGACCATGTGCGCGCGCAGCCGGTCGAGGTTGAGTTTGTCGACCACGGTGCGCCGCGTCAGCACGGGCACGAGGCGCGCGACGCCCAACTCGCACGCCTTTTCGGCGAGCCAGTCGATACGTCCGCGCTTGAGCGGTGCAACACACAGCCACAGGTCGGGGACCGCCTCACGCACGCTCAGCCGCCGCTCGATCCGCACGCCGAGCGCCTTGCGCCCGCCGCCGTCGATGCGCCCCAGCCACTCGCCACTGCGGTCGTCGAACAGCCGCACCGCGTCGCCGTCGCCCCGCCGCATCACCTGCCCGAGATAGTGGCTGGCGGGCGCGGGCAGGACGATGCGCGCCGCCTCGGACAGCGGGGTCTCGACGAACAGGCGCGGCGTGCTCGCGCCGAACCCGGCGGCGGCGCTTGACTCGTCGGGGGCGTCTTCGCTCATGGCGACCATGCCTAGCATCGCCACCCCCGACGCGGAAATCGCGAGCTGGGTCGACCGCCTGCCCCCTGCCGCGCGCGACTACGCCCGGCTGGCGCGTTTCGACCGTCCCATCGGGTCGTGGCTGTTGTTCTGGCCGTGCGCGTGGGGGCTGGCGCTCGCAGGCGGACTGCGGACGGATTGGGAACTGCTCGGCTGGTTCAGCGTGGGGGCCGTGGCGATGCGCGGCGCGGGGTGCGTCTACAACGACATCGTCGACCGCGACCTCGACGCGCGCGTCGCGCGCACGAGGGACCGGCCGCTCGCCAGCGGGCGCGTGTCGAAACGCGCGGCGTGGGTCTGGCTGGTGGCGCTGGCGCTGCTCGGCCTCGTCGTGCTGCTTCAGCTCCGCTGGCAGGCGCAGCTGGTAGCGCTGGCGAGCCTCGGGCTGGTCGCCGCCTATCCGTTCATGAAGCGCATCACCTGGTGGCCGCAGGCGTGG
>CAXTSL010000153.1:0-3140 GCA_964246975.1 uncultured Sphingomonadaceae bacterium | reverse complement strand
GCGTGCACCGTGCTGCGCGTCCGCCGCGCGCCGCTGCCCTTCGAGGGTGTCGTCGCGACGCCGCACGCGGCGTGCGTGATGCTGCGCGGCGTGCTGCTGCCGCTGGGGCGCGGGGCGCGCGCCGAAGCGGTGCTGAGCTGGAAGCAGGTGCTTGACGCCGATGCCACGGCACGGCTGCGCGCCGAGCTGCTGCAGGCGATGGCGCGCGCGCGGCGGTCGCGGCCCGCCGAGGCGTTCGCGCCGCATCTGTCGCGGGGTCCGGCTCCGCGCGCGCTGCTCGCCTTGCCGCTGTAACGCCGCCGCCGCATAAGGCGCGCGCACGAGGCTGGCGGAGTGGGTTGATGGCGACGGTGACAGCGGCGGCGCGGGCGAGCGGCGATGCAGCGGCCGATGCTGCGCCCGACGCGACGGTCGCCGCGGCGCTCGGCGCGGCGCTGTTCGACAGCGCGCTGCCCGGCGAAGCCGACGGCATCGACGCCACCGCGCGCGCCGGGATCGTCGCCTTCGTTGCAGCAGCGGCGGTACGGCGCGCGACGGGAACGCCGGCCTTGCGCCTCGATACCGCGCCCGCCGGCGGCACCGCGACGCGCCGCCGTCTGGCGTTGGCGATCGTCAACGACGACATGCCCTTCCTCGTCGACTCGGTGTCGGCGGCGATCACCGCATCGGGGCTTGCCATCGACCGGCTGCTGCACCCGATCGTCGACGTGCGCCGCGATGGGGATGGCCGGCTGCTGGCGATCGCGGGTCTCGCGCACGGCCCGGCGGGGGGTGCGACGACGCGCGAATCGGTGATCTACATCGAACTCGAACGCGTCGCGGCGAAGGCGCGCGGCGAACTGCTCGACCGGCTGCAGGGCGTGCTCGCCGATGTTCGCGCGGCGGTCGCGGACTGGCCCGCGATGCTGACGCTGTTGCGCGGCGTGACGCGCGAACTCGCCGACAATCCGCCGCCGGTCGCGCCGCACGTCGCCGCCGAGGCGAGCGCCTTTCTCGACTGGCTGGCGCAGGATAATTTCACGCTGCTCGGCGCGCGGCGCTATGCGCTGACCGGCGACCTCGACGACGCGGCGTTCGATCCTGTCGCCGAGCCGGGCCTCGGACTATTGCGCGATCCCGCCTATCCTCTGTGGGACGGCGTGACCGCCGAGGCTCCGGCGGCGGCGCGCGCGCTGCTCGCCGCGCCCGAGCCGCTGCTGATCACCAAGGCGGGGGCGGTCTCGACGGTTCATCGTCCGGTCAACGCCGACCTCATCGCGGTCAAGGGCTTCGACCACGCGGGCCGCGTCGTCGCCGAGACGCGTTTCGTCGGGCTGTTCACCAGCGCCGCGCTGCAGACCTCGCCGCGCCTCGTGCCGCTGCTCCGCCGCAAGGTCGGCGAGGTCATCGAGGCGCTCGGCTTTGCCAAGGGCGGCCACACCGGCAAGGCGCTGATCCACGTCCTCGAAGCCTTCCCGCGCGAGGAGCTGTTCGAGGCCAGCCCCGAACGCCTGCGGACGATGGCGCTGGGGTTGCTGTCGCTGCTCGACCGCCCGCGTCCCAAGCTGTTCGCGCGCGCCGATCCGTTCGGGCGCTTCGTCTCGGTGCTCGTCTATGTGCCGCGCGACGCGTACAACAGCGGCATTCGCGAGGCCGTCGGCGGGATGCTCGTCAAGGCGCTCGGCGGCAGCCTTGCGCGCTACGATGTCGAATTGCGCGCCGAGGGGCTGGCGCGGGTGCACTACACGATAGACGTTTCTGGCGACGTGGCAGGCAGCGACTGCGCCTTCGACGAGGCCGACCTCGACGCGCGCCTCAACGCGCTGGTGCGCGGCTGGGACGAGGCGCTCGAGACCGCGCTCGTCGAGGCGGCCGGCGGCACGCGCGCGGCGCGGTTGTCGCTGACCTATGGACGGACCTTCTCGGCGAGCTACCGCGCGCAATATACCCCCGCAGAAGCCGCCGCCGACGTCATCCTGTTGTCGGCGCTGGACAACGAAGACCAGCGTGCGGTCGATCTCTACCGCCGCGGCGGCGACGCGCCGAACCAGCTGCGCCTCAAGATCTATCGGCTCGGCCAGATCATCGCGCTCAGCGATGCGGTGCCGGTGCTCGAGAATTTCGGGCTGCGGGTGATCGAGGAGTTCCCCTTCGATCTCGCGGGCGGCAAGCTCGGGTGGATTCACGACTTCCTGCTCGAGGCACCCGCCGGGGCGGTGATCGACCTCGACGACCTGCAGCGTCGCGTCGAACCCGCGTTGCGCGAGGTGCTCGTCGGCGCGCAGGAGAACGATCCGTTCAACGCGCTGGTGCTCGGCGCGGGGCTCGATACCGAGACCGTCGGGTGGCTGCGCGCCTATTTCCGCTATCTGCGCCAGACCGGCGTCGCGTATGGCCAACAGACAGTCGTCGATGCGCTGCGGCGCTATCCGGCGCTGACCCGCGACCTCGTCGCGTTGTTCCGCGCGCGCTTCGCGCCGGTCGCGCCGGGTGCCGACCCCGTCGACCGCGATCTTGCCGAGCACGATGTCGCCGCGCGCATCGAGGATGGTCTCGCCGCCGTCGGCGCGATCGACGACGACCGTATCCTGCGGCTCTATCGCAGCGTCATCGTGGCGACGCTGCGCACCAACGCCTTCGTGCCGCGCGGTCCGGAGGCGCTGGCCTTCAAGCTCAACAGCCGCAAGGTTCCAGACCTGCCGCCGCCGGTACCCTACCGCGAAATCTGGGTGTTCAGCAGCCGCGTCGAGGGCATCCACCTGCGCGCCGGGCCGATTGCCCGCGGCGGCCTGCGCTGGTCCGACCGTCGCGACGATTTCCGCACCGAGGTGCTGGGCCTCGTCAAGGCGCAGAAGGTCAAGAACACCGTCATCGTGCCGACCGGATCGAAGGGTGGCTTCTATCCCAAGCAGCTGCCCAATCCCGCCAACCGCGACGCGTGGCTCGCGGAGGGGACCGAGGCGTATCGCATCTACATCCGCGCGCTGCTGTCGGTGACCGACAACCTCGATGCCGCCGGCAATGTCCTGCCGCCCGCCGATGTCGTCTGCCGCGATGCGCCCGACCCGTATCTCGTCGTCGCCAACGTGTTCATTTATCTTTCGATCGGAGCCGGGGAGCGGTAATCAGTGATCAGTAATCAGTAATCAGTAATCAGTAAT
>CAXTSL010000152.1:1249-3142 GCA_964246975.1 uncultured Sphingomonadaceae bacterium | reverse complement strand
GAGGTTCGCCTCGACGGTGGGGTCGGGATGATGATTGGGGAAACTGCCGTCGACCTCGGCGAACAGCAGATGGTGCTCGCCCGGCAGTTGCGCGACCAGCCGCTCGACGACCGGCCCGGACGCGCCGTTGCCGCAATCCCAGCCTATCCGATAGCTGCCGCCCGCATAGCCGGCGAACAGGCGCGACACATATGCATCCATGATGTCGAAATCGCTGACCTCGCCCGCGCCCTCTTCCCAGTCGCCCTCGGACGCGAGTTTGGCGAGATCCTGAATATCCTCGCCGAAAAAGCTGTTGTGCTGGAGCACCATCTTGAAGCCATTGTAATCGGAGGGATTGTGGCTGCCCGTCACTTGAACGCCGGCATCGACCTCCAGCGTCGCCTCGGCGTAATAGAGCATCGGCGTCGGCCCCAGGCCGATGCGGACAACATCGACGCCAGACGCGGTCAGCCCCTCGACCAGCGCCGCCGCCATTTCCGGCGACGAGACGCGCCCGTCATAGCCGACCGCCACCCGCGTCCCGCCGGCGCGGCGCACGCGGGTCGCGAACCCGCGCCCGAGTGCGCGCGCATCGTCCGGGCCGAGCGTACGGCCGACGATGCCGCGCACATCATATTCGCGCAGGATGCTGGGGTCGAAATTGTGCATTGGCATGGCAGTGAAAGTCCCTGGAATCATTTGTTCGCTGGCTGTCTCAACAACAGATCACGCGCTTCGTTCAACCGTCGCGTCAGTTCCGCCGAGCCGCCCCGGTCGGGGTGCGCGTCCGTTACCAGCCGGCGGTGCGCCGCGCGGATCGCGTCGGCGTCGGCGCGCAGGCCGATCCCCAGCACCGCGCGCGCGTCGATCAGTGCGCGGTCGGCGGGCGGCACGGCCTTGCGCCGCAGCCAGAACCACAAGGCCGCCAGCGCAGCGATCAGTAGGACGAACTTCACGCGGCGACCCCCCTCATGCCGCGAAAAGAGGCATCTGCCGTTCCGGCAGCGCCAGCGCGGCCATCATCTCGCGCAGTTCCTGCCGCGCGGCGACATGGCCCAGTCCCATCTGGCCGAACGACTTGTGGTCGATCATCGTCAACCCAGCGGGAAAGAGTTCGCGATAGATGACGCGCTCGCCGAGGCCGGGGATCAGGCGGAAGCCGACGCGCTTGGCGAGCTGGCCGAGCGCATCCTGCACCCGGCGCATGTTGCGCGCCTCGATGTGTTGGAGGCGATTGCGAAGGACGACCCAGTCGATCGTCGCGCCATCCGCGCGCGCGCGGGCCTTGCGCGCATCCCAGATAAGCTCGGCGTAGAAGGACGGGCGCGTAACCTTGTAGGTCTCCGGATCGACCTGGCCGATCAGGTCGAAGTCGACGAAACTGTCGTTCATCGGCGTGACGAGCGTGTCGGCGCGCGTCGCGGCATCGCGCGCGAACGGATCGTCGCGGCCCGGCGTGTCGATGACGAGATAGTCCGCGCCGTCGATCAGCGTCTTGTAGAGTTCCTCGAACAATTCGGGCGTGTGCCCGTCGTGCGTGGCGTGGACCGGCATCGGCAGGTCCGCGCCGGTGCGCTTGATCGTCGCCGCGCGATTGTCGAGGTAACGGCCGACCGTGCGCTGGCGGTGATCGAGGTCGAGGCACGCGACGCGCGCGCCCTTCGCCGCCAGCGCGATCGCGACATGGACCGCGGTCGTCGACTTGCCGGTGCCGCCCTTTTCGTTGGCGAAGACGATGACGTGCGTGTTGTCGGGCCCGCTGGGCAAACTCCGCTCCCTGGTTGCGTTAATCTGCGCGCCTCCATAGGGGGCGCGGCGCGATGGTGCGAGCCGGTTTTGTGGGGGTTGTGCGTGCAGGCTGTCAGGGAGTTGGTCGAGCTGCGCACCGCGGTCGCCGAGTTGCGGGCGGAG
>CAXTSL010000152.1:0-1239 GCA_964246975.1 uncultured Sphingomonadaceae bacterium | reverse complement strand
GAGGGCGAGCAGATCGCGATCGTGCCCACGATGGGGGCGCTGCACGCTGGGCACATGGCCTTGGTCGCCGCCGCGCGCCGGGCAGGGGCGCGGGTGGTGGCGTCGATCTTCGTCAACCCCAAGCAGTTTGCGGTGAACGAGGATCTGGGCCGCTATCCCCGGCGCGAATCGGCGGATGCGGCGATGCTGGCAGAGGCAGGGTGCGACCTGCTGTGGCTGCCCGGCACCGAGACGATGTACCCCGAGGGCTTCGCGACCAACGTCGGCGTGGCGGGCGTCAGCGCGCCGTTCGACGGCGCGGCGCGGCCGGGGCATTTCGACGGCGTCGCGACAGTGGTGGCCAAATTGTTCAATCAGGTCCGCCCCGACATGGCGTTCTTCGGCGAAAAGGACTGGCAGCAATTGCAGGTCGTCAAGCGGATGGCGCTCGACCTGGACATGAGCGTCGAGGTGATCGGCGTGCCGACCGAACGCGACGACGACGGCCTCGCGCTGTCGTCGCGCAACATCTATCTCGACGCGGACGAGCGCGCCCGCGCGGTGGCGCTGCCGCGCGCGCTGGGGGAGGCGGCGCGGGCGATCGGGCAGGGCGATCCGGTCGACGAGGTGCTGGCTCGCGCGCGCGCGTCACTCGCCGGCGCGGGGTTCGAGGTGGATTATCTCGATCTGGCGGATGCGGAGACGCTGGAGACGCCCGTTGCAGACCGCCCGCGCCGCCTGCTCGCCGCCGCCCGGCTGGGGACGACCCGGCTGATCGACAATCTGGCGGCTTGAAGGGGTATCCCTTGCGTTAACCATTTGGTGAGACGAATCGCCCCAGACATGTCCCGACAATTCCGGGGGTGGACATGGGCAATAGCATCAAGAGCGCGCAATTTCTGATCGAGAGTCGGCTGGCGGACGCCGCGCGCGGTGATGCTGATGCGCTGTACGATCTCGGTGTCTGCTATTCGACCGGGACCGCGGGGGTGGAGATCGATCTCGTCGAAGCGCACAAATGGTTCAATCTGGCGGCGGTATCGGGGTCCGAGGAAGCACAATATTGCCGCTCCGAGGTCGCCGACGAGATGACCACGCGGGAGATTGCGATCGCGCAGGCGGCGGCGCGGGCGTGGCTGGCAGGGGCGCAACGCCGGGCGGCCTGACGCTTCTACGTCATGCCGGCCCCTTCGGCGCCGCCTGCGGCGTCGCTCAGGACAGGCTTGAGCCGGCATCCAACTCAGACTGAGTATGCCGCGC
>CAXTSL010000151.1:0-3172 GCA_964246975.1 uncultured Sphingomonadaceae bacterium | reverse complement strand
CCCGCCGCCCAATTCGCGCCGAGCGCGGCGGCTGCTTCGTGCGCGCCGCCCAGCAGGTCCGCGAGCGCGCCGAACACCGCCCTCCCGCGCGCGCTAACGTGCCGCGCCAGCGCCGCTGCATCGGGCGGACCCGCCAGCATCCCGAGCCACGCGTCCTCGAACTCCGCCAGCTGCGCGCCTGTCACGCCGCGTGGCAGAACGTCCGCCGCAAGGCCCTGCAGCACCGGCTGCGCGGGCACCTCGCGGTCGAGCGCTTGCAGACGCTCGCGCCACCATGCGAGGCGGATCTCGCCGAGCATCGGCTCGCTGGTCGTCGCCGCGATCTTCTCTAGTTCGAGGTCGACCGCGTGGACCGCGAGCAGCGCCGGACGCAGGGCGGTCGGCGCGTAGAGCGTCGCCAGCCAGCGGTCGCGGTCGGCGGTGCGGACAAGCGCGGCAATCGGGTCGTCGGGCGGATTCATCCGGCTGCCATACCCGAGGCGGCGACCGCGCCCAAGGCGACCGGGGTGCGACAACGATGACAAGGCCCGGCCTCGCCGTTGCCGCGTTGCAGCGGCCACGCTTACCTCGACCAAACCCCTGCCCCAAGGACTGCGATGATGCCAAAAACTGCTCTGATGTTTGGCTCGATCGGAACGCTCGTCGAGTCTTCGGACATCCAGCGGCAGGCGTACAACGAGGCGATGCGCGAGGCCGGCCTGCCGTGGACGTGGGACCGCGAGACCTATGCCGACCTGCTGCTGCAGACCGGCGGCAAGGAGCGGCTGGCGCATCTTGCCAACGCCACCGGATCCGAGCTCTCCGCCGAGACGATCGAACGCATCCATGCCCGCAAGACCGAACTCGCCGGCCGCGCGCTGATCGCGCAGGGCGCGGTGCTGCGCCCCGGTGTCGCGGCGCTGATCGAAATTGCCAAAGCGCGCGGCCTCAAGCTCGCGTTCGTCACGACCACTTACCGCCCTAATATCGATGCAATTTTCGAAGCGGCGCGCGGTGCGCTGTCGCCCGAAGACTTCGATCATATCGCATCGCGCGACACGGTCGCGCGTGGCAAGCCCGCGCCAGACGCCTATCTTGCCGCGCTGACCGCGCTGGGTATCGAGGCTGCGGCTGCACTGGCGATCGAGGACACCGCTGCGAGCGTCATGTCGGCGAAGCGCGCCGGCATCGCTGTCGTCGCGACACCGGGCGCGCTGACGGCGGAACAGGACTTCTGGCAGGCCGATCTGGTCGTGCCCAGCCTTGCCGCAGGCGACGGCATCGACGCACGGGTGCTGGCGATGCTCGACGCATGACGGGAACGTGGCGGCGGCTGTCGCCATTCGGCGTGGCGGTCGAGGGGCTGCAGATCGCCTCCGCCGACACGCGCGACGCCGACGCGGTGCGGTCCCGGCTGGCGGCGCACCGCGTCGTCGTGCTCAAGCATCAGACTGGCGACGACGAGGCTTTCGTCCTGTTCCTCAAACGGCTCGGCCCGCTGACCTTCACCGAGGCCGAAGTGCCGGTGGCGGGCGCGCCCGACCTCAATATCGTCAGCAACGTCGGCCGCCGCGTGCCGCCGCGCAGCGTCTTCCATACCGACACGAGCTATGTCCCGCGTCCGCCTGCGATCGGCGCGCTGCGCGCCATTGTGCTACCTACGGCGGGCGGCAGCACACTGTTCAGCGATCAGGTCGGCGCGGCGGCGGCGTTGCCGGGCGCGATCGCGCACTGGCTTCGGGGTCAAACATTGCTCCACGCGATCGACGGCAGCGACGGAACCCGCCGCGCCGCCCGGCATCCGGTGCTGACGTTGCATCCGGCGACCGGCGCGGTCGCCCTGTTCCTGTCGACGCCAGAGCGTTGCTCGGCGCTCAGCGGAGTCGATGCCTTTACCTCGGCGCGAATCGTCAGGCTGCTCTACGATCGCAGCCGGCGGGCAGCCGGTCTCTATTGCCATGCCTGGGAGCCGGGCGACATCGTGCTCTGGGACAATCGCGCCACGATGCACCGCGCCGACCATGCCGACGTGATCGGCGATCGAATCCTGCATCGCGGCCTCGTCCTCGGCAACGCCCCCGTCGCCGCCTGACGCGGGGGAACGCGCGTCAGCGCGTCAGCCGCTTGTAGGTCAGCTTGGTCGGGCGGTCGGCGGCGTCGCCCATGCGGCGGCGCTTGTCGTCCTCATAGGCCTGGAAATTGCCCTCGAACCATTCGACGTGGCTGTCGCCTTCGAAGGCGAGGATGTGCGTCGCGAGGCGGTCGAGAAAGAAGCGGTCGTGGCTGATCACCACCGCGCAGCCGGCAAACGACTCCAATGCCTCCTCGAGCGCGCGCAGCGTCTCGACGTCGAGGTCGTTGGTCGGTTCGTCGAGGAGCAGGACGTTGCCGCCCTGCACGAGCATCTTGGCCATGTGGACGCGGTTGCGCTCGCCGCCCGAGAGCTGGCCGACCTTCTTCTGCTGGTCAGCCCCCTTGAAGTTGAACGCCCCGACATAGGCGCGGGTCAGCACCTCATTCTTGCCGAAGTAGAATTTCTCGTTGCCGCCGCTGATCTCCTCCCAGACGTTCTTGTTGGGGTCGAGGTCGTCGCGCGATTGGTCGACATAGCCGAGCTTGACGGTGTCGCCGATGCGGATCGTGCCGCTGTCGGGCTCGTCCTGCTTGGTGATCATGCGGAACAGCGTCGATTTGCCCGCGCCGTTGGGGCCGATGACGCCGACGATGCCGCCCGGCGGCAGGCTGAATTCGAGGTCGTCGATCAGAATGCGGTCGCCGAAGCCCTTGGTCAGATGCTTGGTCTCGATGACGGTGTTGCCGAGGCGCTCGGGGATCTGGATGAGGATCTGCGCGGTGCCGAGCCGCCGGTTGGCCTGCTTCTCGACGAGATCGTCGAACGCCTGGATGCGCGCCTTCGACTTGGTCTGGCGCGCCTTGGGGCTGGAGCGGATCCACTGCAGCTCGTCGCGGATGGCGCGCTCGCGGCTCTCGTCCTCGCGGCTTTCCTGGCTCATCCGCTTGGCCTTGGCTTCGAGCCATGCCGAGTAATTGCCCTCGAAGGGAATGCCGCGCCCGCGGTCGAGTTCGAGCACCCACTTGACGACGTTGTCGAGGAAATAGCGGTCGTGGGTGACGAGAATGACCATGCCGGCATAGTCCTGCAGGTGCTTTTCGAGCCACGACACGCTCTCGG
>CAXTSL010000150.1:0-3174 GCA_964246975.1 uncultured Sphingomonadaceae bacterium | reverse complement strand
ACGATGCCGCCCACAGGTCCCCCGACGGCGCGTCCGAGCGCGCCGAGCACCAAAGTCGCCATGTCTCAGCCCTCCGGGGTTGTCACGGTGTCGGGAAAGCGCCACGCCCCGACGACGATCCACGCCGGATCGAGCGGTCCCTCGACGACGCGCCCGAGGCCCGCGTGGGCATGGACGACGCCGGAGGACGTGACGATGCCGAGGTGACGCCGCCCGGGCGCGGGCGCGACGACAATCAGGTCGCCGGGTTCGGGAGCCTGCACGGCGCGACAATCTTGCGCCGCCAACCCGTCGTCGAGGCGTGCCTCGTGGTCGCCGCCGAGCGCATAGCGCGGCACGCGAAACTGGACGCCCGCCGCCGCCGCCGCCGTCAGCGCGACGCCAAGACAGTCGAGCCCGATCCCGACGCCACGCCCCTGCGCCCGAAAGCGAGTGCCCACGCACCCCCGCGCCGCCGCAACGATGGCGGGGGCGGCGGGGTGCATGAAGTTTCCTGGAAGACGTGGCCTTACAGCGGCGACGTCAAATTGGCTATCGCTTGCGGCGCTGCGGTGCGCCGCTCGTGCGTGCTTTGTCACTGGAGCGCGGCGCGCCCAACCGACTTTCCGCAGCATCGAAATAACGGCCGGTTGCAAATACGCCAACCACGCCGACGATCGTCGCCGTTCCCAGCGCCGCTGCGGACTGGCCGAATCCGAGATAGGCCAGCCAAGCAACGGCCGCCAGCAACACGACAAGCGCCACCAAGGCAAAAATCTGTCCGCGCTGCCTCAGCGAGCCTTCGTATCTGATGATGCCATCCTCAATACCGTGCCGATGCATTGCTCACGCTCGGCCATCTCAACGCAGCGATTGGCAAATCCGGGCTGGACGCGATCGAGGTGCTCAAGCTCCGCGGCAGACGGTATGGGACCGATATGGGTTTTGCTTACGACTCGCGTCATGATGCGCGTCAGCACTCGGTCGGCTTCCTGCGCCTTGTCGGGTTTGAGCAGCGGCCGCAACTCGTCGAGTGCCCTGCGGGTCGCTTCCTCTTCGAGGACAGCCACCTCGCGTCGACCGTTCTGATGTTCGCTAGGAGGCCTTGAACTCACGCTTCACGTCGGCAAGCAAGTTCCTGATATCCTGTCCCACGGCAGACCAGTCGTCGGCGACCGAACCGCCAACTCTGGCGCGCGACCAGCGCATCCGCTGATCGAACGTCAGTGTCGAAGCACCCGATAAGGCCAGCTCAGCGCCCGAGCGCCGCTTCCTGCCGAACTGGCTGTTCATCTGCGTTCCGTTCATGGCCGGAGATATGGGCGGGATATAACGACGGTGTCAACGCCACGGACCCCGCGAGGATCCGCGCAGCAGTCCATTACGGCCCGACTGAGTCAGGTTTATGGCGGCAATCTCACACCCCGGGAAAGCGTGTCAGCAGGTCGCCGCCCGGCACATGCGGCTCGCCCCTGAAATTGAGGGCGTTGGCGAAGCGGTCGCGGCAGGTGGCGAAGCGCTTGTCGCAACCTTCGCGCAGTTCGACACGCGTGCCGGGCGCGAGCGCGAAGGGCAGCGGCTCGAAGGGTTCGAGCCAGTTCGCTCCCGCCGCCGCGACGCGCGCGTCGATCCCGGCGTTCGGGCCTGCGAGCGCGCGCAGCCGCCCGTCGACGAAACGCGCGAGATCGCTCGCCCCCGCGACATTGACCTGCCCGTCCATCCCCCCGCCCACGCCATCGCCCACCGTCGCCAGCACCGTCAGCGGCGCGAGATCGACGCGACAGCGTGCGTCGCCCAGTTCGGCGCGGCACTCGGGCGAGCAGACCTCGACCGCCGTCCGGTCGAGCGCCGCCGTCGGGCCGCGCAGCTCGGCGGTGAAGCTGCCGCCCGCGCCCGACCCCGCGCCATTCATCGCCTGCGTCACCTCGCCGAGCGTGCCGCTTGCCAGTGGCAGGCTGCCCGCCGCGAGGTTCGCCCAATCGACCATGAACACGCGCACGCGCGCGCCGTCGTAGCGCCCCGCCGCGAGATCACCTGGGGTGATCGCGTCCGCCGACAGCGCGCCCGCGACCTCCATCGTATCGACCTCGAGACCGTCGCCGGTGCTGATCGCCGACGGCACCATTCCCGGCGCGCTGGCATAGGTCAGCCCCCCAAAATCGAGCGCGCGGTCGTGCGTCGTGAAGCCGAGCGTCACCCCGTCGCCGCGCGCGACGCGCCAGCAGATCGCGAGAGTCGTCGTCTCACCCGCGAGACTCAAATCGAAGTCGCTCATGCCTCGCGCACCTCGACGAGCGGCACCGACGGCAGATCGCCCGCGCGCCAGCTTGCCAGCCCGACATCGATACGGTCCTCGGCAAAGCGTACCGGCACGTCGAAGGCGAACGACGCGCTGATCGCCGCACCGACAGCGGGCGCGGCGGCGAAGTCGATGCCGCCGAGCGCGCCGAGCGTCCAGCCGGTCGCCGCAACCCCGCCGACCTTCACCGTCACACTGCCGACGACCGGCCGCGTGATCCGCCGCACTTGGGCATCCTCGCCGCCGCCATAGGTCTTGACCAGATCGAAGCGCGTCCGCACCCCGTCGGCCGTGCCCAGCGCCTCGTTCGTCGCATCGTGATCGAGCGGATCGACGAAGCGGAAGCCGTGCGCCTGCCCGCGCCGCGCGCGGAAGAAGGCGATCAGCGTCGACAGGTCGGCCTCCGAGCGCACCCCGACGCCCGCATCATAGTGCAACCGCGCATCGCTCCAGCTGCTGTTGCGCTGCTCATAGCCCGAGCCGGTGGTCACCACCTGCGTCGAGAACTGCGGTCCGCCGGTCGCGCCATAGCCGAGGTCGAGCGGAAAGCGCACGTCGTGAAAGGCCGGCATCGTCTCGTCTCCCTGAATGTCGAAGGCGACGAAGCCGTCGCGCGCCACTTGCGGCCATGCCCAGACGAAAGTCTCGGCGACACCGCGCGCCAGCGCCGCGCGCGCCGCGTCGGCGATGCGCTGCCAGTCGGCGGGGGTGGTCGCGAAGCCGCTCAGATAATGCTGCCGCGCCGCCGGATAACCGAGCGTCGTCGCGATCGCACGCGTCCGCGCCTGCCCGGCGAAGTCGCCGCCCGTCACCCACTCGTAATCCTCGAGCTGGAGAACATCGAACGCCGGCGACGCCCAGCCGCCCGGCAGATTGGCGCGGTGCAATTCGGGCGC
>CAXTSL010000149.1:0-3205 GCA_964246975.1 uncultured Sphingomonadaceae bacterium | reverse complement strand
ATGCTGGCGCAGGTCGCGGCGCTGGGCGGCGTCCGCTTCCTGGCCGCGAGCCATTGTCATGGGTACGGCGCGCTGTTCCAGCTGCAGCGCGCGTTCGACCCCGAGCTGCTGGCGATCCACAAGGACGATCTGCGCATGACCAAGGCGTTCCGCGTCAACGCGCCGTATGACGATGTGCTCGCGCTCGCGCCCGATTACACGCTCCATCACGTCGGCGGCCACTATGAGGGGCAGGCGTGCCTGTACGATGCGCGAGCGCGGCGGCTGTTCTGCGGCGACATGTTCAAGATCGATCAGGACGCGACCGGGCGCTCGACCGCGATCTCCAGCCACAAGGCGTTTCACAAGGACATTCCGCTGACCCACGGCGAGCTGCGCCGTTACCGCGAGGTGATCGCGCCGCTCGACTTCGACGCGGTGCTGACGCCGTTCGAATATGCGCCGGAAGTGGGACGCGCGGTGGCGTTGCGGGTGCTGGACGAGGCGCTGGCGCGGCGGCCCGAGGTGCGGCGGTTGCCGCTTCCCCGTCTATGAGAACCGGCCTCCCCGCCACTCTCGGCCCTGCCGCGCAGGCGTATCTGGATGCCTTCCCCGCGGGCGACGTCGTCGCGTTTCCGATCCACCCGATCGACCGCGTCGGCATCCCCGTCTGGGTCGTGGCGCTGTTTCCCGAGACGTCCGCCCTCGCCGGGATCATGCCCTATGGCGTCGGCTATGGCGCGACCGACGAGGCGGCGATCCTGGGCGCGCTGGGCGAGATCGCGGAGATGGTGTGGCCCACGCTCACGCTGTCCGCGCGGGCGAAGACCACTGGCAGCTATTCAGACCTTGTGCGAGCGCTCGGCGACCGGGCGATCGCCGACCCGCTGACCTTGTGCCTGCCTGCCGGCTCGCCGGTCGGACGCGACACGGTGCTCGACTGGGTCGAGGCACGGCGCTGGGCGGACGGGTCGACCGTGCTGGTGCCGATCGACCTCGCCGCCTACTCCGCCAAGGAGCTGACGCCCGGCTACACGCCGTTCACGACGATCATCTCCAACGGCATGGGCGCGGGGCCGGACCTGGACTGGGCGATCGGGCATGGGTTGTGCGAAATCCTTCAGCGCGACGGCAACGGCCTGCTGTTCCGCGCGCTCGACCGGGGTGTCGTGCTCGACCTGGCCGAGCCGCCGGCGGAAGCGGCCGGGCTGATCGCGCGGTTCGACGCGGCGGGGGTGCGGGTGATCCCGAAGTTCGCGACCGACGAGTTCGGCCTCGCCAACGTCTATTGCGTCGGCGTCGACGAACACGGCGCGCCGGCGGTGCCGATCATGGCCACCGCGTGCGGCGAGGCGGCGCACCCGGATCGCGGCCAGGCGCTTGCCAAGTGCATCGCCGAATACGCCGCCAGCCGCGCGCGCAAGGCGTTCGCGCATGGGCCGCGGGCGCTGGTCGAGCGACTCGCGCCGGAGGGCTATGTCCCGCGCTTCCTCGCACGGGCGGGCGATGCGGCGAAGTCGACCGACAGCCGCGCCTTCACCGAGATGCAGCGCTGGACGCGGACGAATGCGGCCACCCTGCGCGCGTGGCTTGCACCCAACATGCTGTCGGAGCGCTCGCGCCACGATTTCGCTACCCTGCCCCAGGCCGATGTCCCCGACGGCCGCACGCGCGGCGCGCTGGCGCGGGTGGCGGTCGCGGCGGCGGGGTTCGACATCCTCTACGTCGACATGTCGCCGGCCGGCCGCGCGCTCGCCGTGGTCAAGGTGATCGTGCCGGGCATGGAGGTGGAGACGATGAGCTATTACCGCATCGGCGAACGCAACGCGGCCAAGCTGATCGCGCGGGACAGCCCGCTGGTCGGGTTCGGCGCTAGCGATGTGGGGGCAGAAGGCGCGCGGCGCGCGATCCGGCTGACCGAGGCGGCGGTGGCGCGGCTCGGCGGCCAGCCCTGGTTCGACACCGCCGCCGCGGACGCGATCGTCGGGCCGCTCTACCCGCTCTATCGCGAGCCGGAGGCGCATCACGTCGCCGGGCATCCGGAGGACGCATGACGCTGCGCTTCGCCTACAACACCAATGGCGCGGCCAATCACCGGCTCGACGACGCGCTGCGGCTGATTGCGGATGCCGGCTATGACGGCGTCGCGCTGACGCTCGACCATCATCACCTCGACCCGTTCGCGGACGAATGGTGGCGCGAGGCGGATCGGGTCGGCGGGTTGCTCGACCAGCTCGGGCTGGCGAGCGTGATCGAGACGGGTGCGCGCTATCTGCTCGATCCGGCCGACAAGCACGAGCCGACGTTGGTGAGTGCCGGGGTCAGCGCCACCGGGCGCGAGCGGCGGGTCGCGTTCCTCAACCGCGCGATCGACGTGGCGGGCATCCTGGGCAGCGAGACGGCAAGCTTCTGGGCGGGTGTGCCCAAGCCGGGCGTGGACGCCGAGCAGGCGTGGCGCTGGCTCGACGAGGGGCTGGAACAGGTGCTCGCGCACGCGGCGGACAAGGGGGTCGACGCCAGCTTCGAGCCCGAGCCGGGTATGCTGGTCGAAACCGTCGCGGACTACGAGCGGCTGGCGGCGCGGCATCCGACGCTGAAGCTGGCGCTCGACACCGGGCATTGCCTCGTGACGCAGGACATCGACCCGGCGGACGCGGTGCGACGCTACGCCGACCGGCTCGGCACCGTCGCGATCGAGGACATGCGGCGCGGCGACCATATTCATCTGCCGTTCGGGCAAGGCGACATGGACGTGGCGGGCGTGCTGGCGGCGCTCGACGAGATCGGCTTCGCGCGGCTCGTCTGCGTCGAGCTGAGCCGGGAGAGCCCGCGCGCGCACCAGGCGATCCCGGAGGCGATCGCGTATCTGCGCGAGCTTGCTCCCCTCCCTGCAAGGGAGGGGTTGGGGGTGGGTGTCGACGCTTCAGCGTCGACTTCAACCGCATCGCTGGGCTCGCTCCGCTCGCGACCCACCCCCGACCCCTCCCTTACAGGGAGGGGAGGCGGTTGAGAATCTGCTTCGTCTCGCGCCGCTTCTTCCCGGCGATCTCGGGCATGTCGATCTACGCGCTCAACCTGCTGCGCCAGCTCGTCGCGGGCGGGCACGACGTGACGATGGTGAGCCAGTTCTACGGCGATCCGGCTTTACGCGGCGTCTATGGCGGCGGGCCGCCGCCGCCGGTGCCGGGCGTCAAGGTAATCGGGCTGGAGGCGCTGGGCGAGCAGG
>CAXTSL010000148.1:0-3218 GCA_964246975.1 uncultured Sphingomonadaceae bacterium | reverse complement strand
CGTTGTACGCGATCACCGGCTTGAAGACGTTCAGCTCGAGGTGGCCCTGCGCGCCTGCCACCGTCACCGTCGTGTGGTTGCCCATCACCTGTGCCGCGACCATCGTCAGCGCCTCGCACTGCGTCGGGTTGACCTTGCCGGGCATGATCGAGCTGCCGGGCTCGTTCTCGGGCAGGCTGAGTTCGCCCAGCCCCGAACGCGGGCCGCTGCCGAGCAGCCGCAGGTCGTTGGCGGTCTTGGTCAGGCTGACCGCGAGCACGTTAAGCGCACCCGACAGCTCGACCATCGTATCATTGGAGGCCAGCGCCTCGAACTTGTTCGGCGCGGTCTCGAAGGCGACGCCAGTCAGTTCGGCCAGTTCGGCGGCGATCGCTTCGCCCCACCCGGCAGGGGCATTGAGGCCCGTGCCGACCGCCGTGCCGCCCTGCGCCAGCCGGTGCAGGCGCGGCAGCACGGCGCGGACGCGGTCGATGCCGTCGGACACCTGCTGGGCATAGCCCGACATTTCCTGGCCCAAGGTGAGCGGCGTCGCATCCTGAAGGTGCGTCCGCCCGATCTTGACGATGTCGCCCCACGCCTCGACCTTTGCCGCCAGCGCCGCGTGGAGGTGCGCCAGCGCGGGGATCAGCCGGTCGGCGACTTCGCGCGCGGCGGCGACGTGCATCGCGGTCGGAAAGGTGTCGTTCGACGACTGGCCCATGTTGACATGGTCGTTGGGATGCACTGGCGTCTTACCGCCGCGTGGTACCCCCAGCAGCTCGTTGGCACGGCCCGCGATGACTTCGTTGGCGTTCATGTTGGTCTGCGTGCCGCTGCCCGTCTGCCAGACGACGAGCGGGAACTGGTCGGCGTGCGCGCCGTCGGCGACCTCGCGCGCTGCCGTCTCCATCGCGCCCGCAAGGTCCGCCGCCAGCCGTCCGTCGCGCGCGTTGATCCGCGCGGCCGCCAGCTTGATCAGGCCGAGCGCGTGGACCAGTGGCAGCGGCATGCGCTCCCCGCCGATCGGGAAGTTGCCGATGCTGCGCTGCGTCTGCGCGCCCCAGTACGCCGTCGCGGCGACGTCGATGGGACCGAAGCTGTCGGTTTCGACGCGGGTCTCGGTGAAGGTCATTCGCAATCTTCCTCCGTCATGCTGGCGAACGCCAGCAACCAACTGCCCGCGCGCGGATAGGTGGATGCTGGCGTGCGCCAGCATGACGGGCTTTAGCGGCGGATCACTTCTTCCGAAAGCGGTCGAGCGTCACGACGTTCGACCCGTCCTCGACCGCCGCCAGCACGGGCGCTGCGGCGACGGTGGCGCCCTCGCCCTCCTTGGGCTGGAACTGGAGCGCGAAATTGACCGCCGGGTCGACGAACCCCGTGACTGCATCGAACGGAATGACCAGCTTGGCAGGCACCTGATTGAAGCTCAGCCCGATGCCGAACTTGCGGTCGTCGATGGTCAGGTCCCAATAACGGTGCTGGACGACAATGGTCATCTCCTCGGGATAGCGCTCGAGGAGGTGGCGCGGCATCTCGACGCCCGGATAGCGCGTCCGGAAGGCGATATAGAAATGGTGGCTGCCGGGCAGCCCCCCCTCGGCATCGATGCGGTCGAGCACGCGCCGCACGACCGAACGCAGCGCGTCCTGCACGATCTCGTCATAGGGGATCAGGCTGTCGGCGGTGGTGTCGTTCACGACTCGGGCTCCGGGGTCTGGGGGAGTGTAGGGGAAGCAGGCGCGCGCGTCACCTGAGCTTTCTGCCCCCTCCCCTCCCGGTGAGCGTCTTCGCGAACCGAGAGAGGGGAGGGTCGGGGTGGGGTGCCTCGCCGCAAAGTCCGCGTCGCGCCCTGAGACACCCCACCCCGACCCTCCCCTCTCTCCGCGTGCCGCGGGGAGGGGAGGGAGCAGAAAATAAAGTGGGGAGCTTCTGTTGCTCGGTGCTCCCCGTACCGCCGGTTTCCGCTTCTGTTGCCCGGGGCGGTCCGACCCGCGCTTTCGGCCAGTTTAACTCAGTCCGTGAAGGACCGGGTTACGCTGCGATTGCGAATGCCTCGTTGTCGTTGGCATTTAGGATTTTGAACGGTTTAACGGCTCATTCAGGCCGGGCGAAGGACTTCGTCTTTGAACGCACGTCGATCCTGTTTCGGCCCCGCACGCCCCCGACAACAGGGGATTTGGTGGAGCCGCCGGGTACCGCCCCCGGGTCCGAACGTCTATTTCACGACACCGTTTATCGCCGTAGTCGGCCGCTAAGCCGACGCCGCCAACATAGGACCATCCGCGTATTTTGCAACCAGCCCGCGGTAATGGCCGAGCAATGCGCCGTTGATCGCATCCCAGTCATAGGCGGCCGCACGCGCCAGCCCGGCCTGTCCCGCCGCCGCGCGCGCCTGCGGGTCGGCGATCAGCGCCTGAATCGCGTCGGCGAAGCGCGCCGCATTGCCGGGCTCGATCAGCGCCCCCGAGACGCCGTCGTCGACGAGGCAGGCGTTGCCCGTCGCGTCCGCCGCGACCACCGGCAGCCCGCTCGCCATCGCTTCGAGGGTGACGTTGCCGAAGGTCTCGGTCGTCGACGGGTTGAACATCAGGTCGGCGCTGGCATAGGCGCGCGGCAGCGCCAGCCCGCCGAGAAAGCCCGTCAGCACCGCCTCGGGTACCTGCTCCTGGAAGCGCCGCCGCGCCGGACCATCGCCGACGACGAGCAGGCGGTGCGGCACGCCGCGGCGCGTCAGCTCGGCCATCGTCGCCGCGACGACGTCGAGGCCCTTCTCGAGCACCAGCCGCCCGACAAACGCGATCGTCGGCTCGTCGTCGCCGATGCCGAGCCCGGCGCGCCAGCCAAGATCGCGGCGCAGCGGCGAGAAACGCGCCTTGTCGATCCCCCTGCTCCAGACGCGGATGCGGTCGGACATGCCCTGCGCGCGCAAGACGTCGGCAAAGCCTTCCGAAGTCGCGTAAATCTCGTCGAGATCGCGGTAGAATTTGCGCAGATGATTTTCGGCCCAGCGCCGCAGCCAGCCCAGCCCATAGAAGCCGAAATAAGTATCGAAGCGCGTGTGGAACGACGCGACCACCGGCAGCCCAGCCGCGCGCGCCCATTTCTTGACGCTGAACCCCAGCGAGTCGGGGGCCGACAGATGGATCAGCGTCGGCGCGAAGGCTTCGAGGTCGGCGCGCGTCTCGGGGCGCAGGGGCTTGGCATAGAGATACTCGCCGCGCCCCGGAATCCGCCAT
>CAXTSL010000147.1:0-3253 GCA_964246975.1 uncultured Sphingomonadaceae bacterium | reverse complement strand
CCCGTCCGCCTCGCCGGCGCGGGCGCGGCGGGCTTTCGCGCGCTGGTGGATTGCGAGAACGGCATGATCGTCGCGCTCGGCACCACGCGGACCCCCACCACGCGCGTCGCCTGGCCCGGCGGCGCGGTCGCCGGCTACATCAGCCACGCGCCCGACGCCCGCCCGCTGCTCGCCGGCCTGTGGGACCACACCCCGCGCGGGTTGATGCTGATCGCAGACTCACCCCCGTCCGGTCTCGCCCGCAACACCCCGCCCGACATCGCGGCAGTCCCCAACAACCACCTTGCCTATGCCGGCCAGTGGTTCTTCTTCGCCGCCGTCGCGAGCGTGATCTACGTACTGGCGGTGCGCCGGCGGGTTTGACCGCAAGCGCCGGGACGCGCGCACGCCGATGAACGGGCAAGAGGCGGCGCAGAGGAGACCGTCCATGCCCTTTCAGATCGCCGCGTTGCCCGCCGCGCCGTTCGCCCCGCTGTTCGCGCTGCCCGAGCACGCGCTCCCCGCATCCGCCCGCCGCACGACCGCGGTCGGCAACGGCGAGCCCTGCCGCGTCAGCCTGACCGACGCGGTCTCGGGCGAGACGCTGCTGCTCGTCAACCACGCGCATCAGCCCGCCGACACGCCATACCGCGCCAGCCACGCCATCTATGTCCGCGAAACGGCGGAACAGGCCCGCCCCTGCCGCGACGCGATCCCCGAGATGCTCGGCCGCCGGCTCCTGTCGGTCCGCGCCTTCGACGAAGCGGGGGCGATGCGCACCGCCGACGTCACCGACGGCCGCGCGCTCGCGCCGCTGATCGAAACGATGCTCGCCGACCCGGGAACCGCCTATCTCCACCTCCACGCCGCCCGGCACGGCTGCTACCTCGCCCGCGTCGACCGCGCCTGACCTTGCCGGTCGGCGGCGGCGCGGCTACCCGCCGCGCACGATGCGCTATGTCAGCACCCGCGGCTCGGCCCCCGCCCTCGACTTCGAGGCTGTCACGCTTGCGGGGCTGGCGAGCGACGGCGGGCTGTACCTGCCCGACGCCTGGCCGCGCTGGTCGGCGGACGAGATCGCCGCGCTCGCCGGGCTGAGCTACGCCGAAACCGCCGCTCGCGTGCTGACCCCGTTCGTGGCGGGCGCGATCCCCGCCGCCGACCTGCTCGACCTGTGCGAACAGGCATACGGACGCTTCGCGCACGCGGCGGTCACGCCGCTGGTGCAGCTCGACCACGACCAGTGGCTGCTGGAGCTGTTCCACGGCCCCACGCTCGCCTTCAAGGACGTCGCGCTGCAGCTGCTCGGCCTGTTGTTCGAGCGCTTCCTCACGCAATCGAACCGCCCGTTGACCGTGATCGGCGCGACCAGCGGCGACACCGGCTCCGCCGCGATCAACGCGCTCGCGGGCCGCGCCGGCGTCGAGGTGTTCATGCTCCACCCGCTCGGCCGCGTCACCGACGTCCAGCGCCGCCAGATGACGACGGTGACCGCGCCCAACATCCACAACATCGCGGTCGAGGGCGATTTCGACGACGCGCAGGCGCTGGTGAAGGCGATGTTCAACGACCGCGACTTCGCCGCGCGATTCCGGCTGTCGGCGGTCAACTCGATCAACTGGGCGCGACTGGCGGCGCAGGTGGTCTATTATTTCTACGCCGCCGTCCGCCTCGGCGCGCCCGGCCGACAGATCGCGTTCAGCGTGCCGACGGGCAATTTCGGCGATGTGTTCGCGGGCTATGTGGCGGCGCGGATGGGCCTGCCGGTCGCGCGGCTGATCGTCGCCACCAACGTCAACGACATCCTCCACCGGGCGCTGGGGCAGGCCGACTACTCGCGCGGCACCGTCCAGCAGACCGCGACCCCGTCGATGGACATCCAGGTCTCGTCCAATTTCGAGCGCCTGCTCTTCGATCTCGGCGGTCGCGACGGCGCGGCGACGGCGGCGCAGATGGCGGGGTTCGAACAGTCCCACGCGATGCGCCTCACCGACCGTCAGCACGCCGGTGCCGCCGCGCTGTTCGTCGGCGACCGCGTCGACGCCGACGACATGATGACGGCGATGCGCTGGGCGCATGAGGCGGCCGGACAGGTGATCGACCCGCATACCGGCATCGCGCTCGCCGCCGCCCGCCGCGCCGGGCTGGACGTGCCAGTGGTCACGCTCGCCACCGCGCACCCCGCCAAGTTCCGCGACACCGTCGAACGCGCCACTGGCGTCCGCCCGCCGCTGCCGGGCCGCGTCGGCGACCTGTTCGAGCGCCCCGAACGCTACGCGACGCTGCCCGCGACCTTCGCCGCAATCACCGGCTACATCGCCGAGCACGCGGCGCGCTGATTAGGCTGTCCTACAAGGCAGTCGATCTGCAACAACGAGGCATGACCATTTCCTTCCACCCCGGCGAAAGCCGGGGCCCAGTTGTGACGGACCATGTCGGGAAGCGGCGCGCGCCGTTACTCAGCGCACGGCACCTGGGCCCCGGCTTTCGCCGGGGAGGCATGAGCGTTTCGACGCCGGCACTACGGAATCCCGCCAAGACGTACCGCGCACTTCGTGAACTTTGGAACGTCCGGTATGCACGTTGACGCCCAACTCCACACCCTCGTCGGCGAGTCATGGCCCGACTACGGCCTCATCGACTCCGGCGACGGCCGCAAGCTGGAGCGCTATGGCCGCTACCGCTTCGTCCGCCCCGAGCCACAGGCGCTCTGGTCCCCCGCCACGCCCGATTGGCGGGCGGACGCCGAGTTCGTTCCCGGCGCGGACGAGGACGGCGGCGGCAAGTGGCGCTTCGATCAGCCCGTCCCCCCCGATGGCTGGCCGCTCGCCTGGAACGATGTCCGCTTCACCGCGCAGACCACCCCCTTCCGCCATCTCGGCTTCT
This sequence comes from uncultured Sphingomonadaceae bacterium, assembly GCA_964246975.1. Lineage (GTDB taxonomy): Bacteria > Pseudomonadota > Alphaproteobacteria > Sphingomonadales > Sphingomonadaceae > Glacieibacterium. Next base: position 388 of record CAXTSL010000147.1, on the reverse strand, counting down.
TCCCCGACATGGCCCCGGTCTGGACCTGGCTGCGCGAGCGGGTGGAGGGCGCGGACGCGCCCGAGTTCCTCAACCTGTTCGGCTATACCGGCGTCGGCAGCCTCGCGCTCGCCAATGCAGGCGCGCGCGTCACGCATGTCGATGCGTCGAAGAAGTCGGTCGAGGCCGCCCGCGCCAACGCCCGACTCTCCGGCCTGGAGGCGGCCCCGATCCGCTGGCTGGTCGACGACGCGACAAAGTTCGTCGCGCGCGAGGGCCGGCGCGGCCGCCGCTATGATGCCATCCTGCTCGATCCGCCCAAGTTCGGCCGCGGCCCCGATGGCGAGGTCTGGCGGCTGGAGGAGCATCTGCCCGCGCTGATCGCCGGCTGCCGCCAGCTGCTCGACGC
>CAXTSL010000146.1:0-3369 GCA_964246975.1 uncultured Sphingomonadaceae bacterium | reverse complement strand
CGTCAAGACGAAGGTCGTGATCGACGCCAAGCATGTCGACAAGGCCTTCGGCGAGCGCCCGATCATCCGCAACCTCAACTTGCGGGTCACGCGCGGCGACCGGATCGGGATCGTCGGCGCGAACGGCGCGGGCAAGTCGACCCTGCTCAAGCTGCTGACCGGCGAGATCGCCCCCGACAGCGGCACCGTGCGCCTCGCCAAGACGCTCGACGGCATCGTCATCGACCAGCAACGCTCGTTGATGGCCCCCGAGAAGACCGTCCGCGCCGTGCTGGCGGACGGCGGCGAGTGGATCGACGTGCTCGGCAGCCGCAAGCACGTCCACGGCTATCTCAAGGAATTCCTGTTCGATCCCAACCTGATCGACGCGAAGGTCGGCACGCTGTCGGGCGGCGAGCGCTCGCGCCTGCTGCTCGCGCGCGAGTTCGCCCGACCGTCCAACCTGCTGGTGCTCGACGAGCCGACCAACGACCTCGACCTCGAAACGCTCGACCTGTTGCAGGAGGTGATCGGCGATTACGACGGCACCGTCCTGATCGTCAGCCACGACCGCGACTTCCTCGACCGCACCGTCACCGTGACATTGGGGCTGGACGGGTCGGGCAAGGTCGATGTCGTCGCCGGCGGCTATGAGGATTGGGCGCGGAAGCGCGCGCCCGCAGCGAAGGCGCGGAAAGCGGCACCGGCCGCAGCGACGCCGGCCGCCGCGCCGGCGCGCAAGCTGACCTACAAGGATCAGCGCGACTACGACCTGCTGCCCCAGCAGATCGAGGCGTTCGACGCCGCCATCGCCCGCAACGAAGCCGCGATGGCCGACCCCGATCTCTACACCCGCGACCATGCCGCCTTCGCCCGCCTGAGCGCCGCGATCGACAAGGCGCGGGCCGACAAGGATGCGGCGGAACTGCGCTGGCTGGAGCTGGCGGAGCAGGTCGAGGCGCTGGGATAATCCCCTGTCCTACAGGCGGAGCGTTGCGGTAGAACGGCGCAGCTGTTTGACATCGCTGAACCTGCACCCGTCGTCACCCCGGGCTTGACCCGGGGTCCCGCTGCCTGGCCTGCGGGAAGAAGCGGGACCCCGAGTCAAGCCCGGGGTGACGCACTACGTCACGAGCCTCAACTTAGCCTCAACTTCCGAGGCTCGCCCCGCCCCCGATTATCGCGCCGGGCGGCAACTTCGACAACTTTCAGGACAGTGCCCGCCCCGCCCGTCCCGCCAGCTCGACGACATATTGCCACGCCACGCGCCCCGACCGGCTACCCCGCCGCTGCGCCCATTCCAGCGCATCGCCGGCCTCGAACGTCAGTCCATGCGCCACCGCATAGCCCGCGACGATCGTCAGATACCCGTCCTGGTCAAGCGCGTGGAAGCCGAGGCTCAGCCCGAAGCGATCGGCGAGCGCCAGCTGGTCGTCGGCGGCGTCGCGCCCGTTGATCGCGCTCGCCTGCTCCGCCATGTCGCGCGGCAGCAGGTGCCGGCGGTTGGCGGTCACGATCAGCCGGGCATTGTCCGGCCGCGGCGCCGCCCCGCCCTCCAGCAGCGACCGCAGCGCGCGCGCGTCGCCGGGCACGTCGACCCCGACATCGTCGATGAACACCGCGAACGGCCGCGCCACCGCGCCCAGCGCCGCGAACAGCGTCGGCAGCCCGGCCAGATCGGCCGCCACCACCAGCCCCAGCGCCGGCCGCTCCGCCTGCACTGCCGCCACCGCGCTCTTGGCCAGCGCCGACTTGCCCGTCCCACGCGCGCCCCACAGCAGCACGTCATGCGCGGCATGGTCCTGCGCCAGCCGCCGCAGATTGCCGAGCAGCGCATCCCGCTGCCGATCGACGCCATGCAACCGGTCGAGCGGCAGCGCCGCCAGCGAGATCGGCACGAGCCGGTCACCGCGCCAGGCATAGGCCGGCTGCGCCAGCGGGTCGGCGGCGGGCGGCGGGGGCGGCGCGAGCCGCTCCAGCGCGGCGGCGATACGGTCGAGAGCGTCGGTCACGCGCGCTCTATCCCGCCACCACCGGGCGAAGTCGATACCTTCCCCGTTCAGCCCTGAAGCCCGTAGTTCTTCATCAGGTCGTACAACGTCGGCCGGCTGATCCCCAGCAGCCGCGACGCGCCGGAGATATTGCCGTCCGACCCGGCCAGGGCGCGCGCAATCGCCTTGCGGTCGGCGTTTTCGCGGACCTGGCGCAGGTCGATCGGCTCGCCCTCCCCCTTGTCGCCCAGATCGAGGTCGGCGGCGGTGACGCGCTTGCCCTCCGCCATGATGACCGCGCGCTTGATGCGGTTTTCCAGCTCGCGGACGTTGCCCGGCCAGCGCCACGCCTCGCACGCCGCCCGTGCATCGGGCGCGAGGCCCGTCACCTGCGGGTTGAGCTTGGGTGCGTAACGCCCGACGAAATGCCGGGCGAGCAACGCCGCATCGCCGGTCCGCTCGGCCAGTGTCGGGATTCGAACGACGATCTCGGCGAGCCGATAATACAGATCCTCGCGGAACCGCCCATCGGCGACCATCGCATCGACGTCCTGGTGCGTTGCCGAGACGATGCGACAATCGACCGCGATCGGCTTGCGCCCGCCGACCCTTTCGATGACGCGTTCCTGGATGAAGCGGAGCAGCTTGACCTGCAACGCCGGCGGCACGTCGCCGATCTCGTCGAGGAACAGCGTGCCCCCCTGCGCCTGCTCGATCTTGCCCTCGACGGTGCGGACGGCCCCGGTGAACGCGCCCTTTTCATGCCCGAACAATTCGCTTTCCAGCAGCGGTTCGGGGATTGCGGCGCAGTTGATCGCGACGAACGGTTTGCCCCGCCGCCGCGAGGCGTCATGAAGGCCGCGCGCGAGCAATTCCTTGCCCGTCCCGCTGGCACCGAGCAGCATGACCGAGACGTCGGCGGGCGCGACCCGCTCCAGCGTCCGCGTCACCGCCGCCATCTCCGCCGAGGCATAGACCAGCCCGCCGAATCCCCCCGGCGCGGCCTGGTCCGCCAGCCGCCGGTTCTCCGCCTCCAGCGCATGGACATGAAAGGCGCGCGCGACGATCAGGCCGAGCTGATCGATGTCGATCGGCTTGGCGTAAAAGTCCCAGGCCCCGTCCGCGATCGCCTTCAACGCGCTCTCCCGCGCGCCGTGGCCTGAGGCGACGATGATCTTGGTATCGGGCCGCGCAGCGAGGATGGCGGCCATCGTCGCGAAACCTTCGCTGACCCCGTCGGGGTCGGGCGGCAGCCCCAGATCTAGAGTCACCACCGCCGGCGAGTGATCGCGCATCGCGTCGAGCGCCGCCGCGCGGTCGCCCGCGACGACGACCTCATAGCCGTCATGCGCCCAGCGCAACTGGCGCTGGAGGCCGGGATCGTCCTCGACGACGAGCA
>CAXTSL010000145.1:0-3401 GCA_964246975.1 uncultured Sphingomonadaceae bacterium | reverse complement strand
CTCCCCTCTCTAGGTTCGCCAAGCGGCTCACCGGGAGGGGAGGGGGAAGAAGATCGGCCCGCGCCGCCGCCAGCACCCTCAGCGCCTCGATCATCCCCGGCCCGCCGCAATAGAGCAGCCGCGACGGGAAATCGCGCAACTGCGTGGTGCCGCCGAGCGCGCGCAGGGCGGGATGCCCGAGCAGCCGGTCGCGCGGCCCGCCAACCCCGGCGCGCGCGAACAGCACGCGCGGCGGGCGCGCCACCAGATATTCGAGCGGCAGCACGTCCCATTGCTGCAACCCATAGCTGGCGCTGAGGTTGGTGAAGCCCGCCGTCCGCAGCAGGTCGTCGGCGAGCGTCCCCGCCCCCGGCACCAGCCCGCCGCCCTGCCAGATCAGCGCGGGGACAGGCGTCCCGTCGCGCGGGCGCGCGGCGGTCGCGGCGCGCTCGATGTCCGCGACGAGTGCCGCGCCGCGCGCCGGGTGCCCCGCCAGCGCCGCGATGGCGCGCGTCTGCGCGTTGCTTTGCGCGATCGTCACGGGCACGGGGAAGCTGACGACCCGCACCTGCAGGCGTTCGAGCGCCGCCTGTGTCGACGGCGCGACATGGCCCCCCGCGATGACGATGTCGGGCGCGAGCGCGACGACCTCCTCGGCGGTCCCCGAGGTCGCAAGGTAGCGGCGCGCCACGGCCTGCGGGATCGAACTCGCCGCCGGATCGCGCGAATAGCTGCTGATGCCCGCGATCTGCGCCGGGTCGGCGACGCGCACCAGCACCGCGTCGATGCATGGGTTGATCGACACGATTCTCGGTTCTGGACGGGCGAGGATCGCCGCCGCGAGGAGCGCCGCGCCGATCAATAGCGCAGCCTGACACCCGCATAACCCGCGCGCCCCGGCGTGCCGTAGCGGAACAGCGTTTCGTAGCGCGCATCGAGGACGTTCTCGACGCGGCCATAGACCTCGATGTGCGCGCCGACGGCAAACGACGCGCGCAGGTCGGCGGTGACGTACCCGGCGACGCGGTTGCGGTTCGCGGCGTCGTCGAAGGTCGCGCCGACGTGGCTCAGTGTCGCGCCGGTCGCCAGCCCGAACGGCCAGCGATAATCGGCGACGACATTGACCGTGTCGCGCGCGCGGCGCGGCAGGCGCTTGCCGAAATTGGCGCTGGCGGTCGCGCGGTTCTCCGCATCGAGGTAGGTGTAGTTCGCCTGCACCGTCAGTGCCTCGACAGGCCGCACCGCGACCGCCAGCTCGACCCCCTGCGCGCGCGTCCGCGCGACATTGTCGTAGGTGCCGAAGGGCCGCCCGGTGCAGATGCCCGTGGTCGACGGGAAGCACGAGACGAAGTCGATCAGGTCGCGCGACGTGCGATGGTAGAAGGTCGCGCCCGCCTCGATGCGGCCGTCGGCGAGGCGCTGCGCGACCCCGGCGTCCCAGCCGCGCGCACGTTCGGGCTGAAGGCGCTGATTGCCGTAGTCGCCCTGCAACTGGTACAGCGTCGGGGCCTTGAAGCCTTCGCTATAGCTGGCGCGGAGCGTCGTACTCCCCTGTCCCGGCGTCCACACCCCGCTCGCGCCGAAGGTCGTCGCGCCGCCGAAGCGATCGTGGTCGTCGTGGCGGACGCCCGCCGTGCCGGTCAGTCCCGGCAGCGGCGTCACCGCAACCTGTCCGTAGATGCTGTCGAGCCGCGCGCGCGCCGTCGCGGTCGGTCCACCGAAGCTTGCCGAGCGGTAGCGCGAGGTTTCGCGCTCGACACCGAAGGTCGCCTGCACCGCGTCGATTGGGGTCGCGACGCCCTGATATTCGAGGCGCTCGTTGGTGCCCCGGCTCGCGAAGGTCTCGAAGGTAAAGCCTTGCGGATCGAAGTTGCGGCGGCGGATGTTGGTGTAGGCGAAGCCGACACGGTTCTTAAGCTTCCCGTCGAACAGCGCGGCGTTGACGCCGGCATAGCCGACGAGGTCCTTGACCTTGCTGTATTCGCGCGTGTCGCCGAAGGCATAGGTCGGGGGGGCGAAGCCGTCGATGTCGGCGCGCGCGTCGGAGTAGTAGCCGCGCAGGTCGAGTGCCACGGTGTCGGTCAGCGCGATGCCGAGCCGCGCATTGGCCCCCGCGTTGCGGTAGCCGTCGGCCTCGCGCCCGCCGCGCTTCGCCGCAAACGCCGAGATGCCGTCGCTGCGGAAATAGCCCGCGCCGAGGCTGGCCGACACCGGGCCTGCCTTGCCCGATACATTGCCCACCGCCTGCGCCGTGCCGAAGCTGCCGCCCTCGGCGCGCGCGTTGGCGGTGAGTGCATCGGTTGGAAGCGTGGTGACGATGTTGACGACGCCGCCAATCGCCTGACTGCCCCACAGCACCGTGCTCGGCCCGCGCAGCACCTCGATGCGTGCGATATTGCCCGTCAGCAGATTGCCGAAGTCGAAGCCGCCGCCCGGCGACGCGGGGTTGTTGAGCTTGACGCCGTCGATCAGCGCGACCGTCTGGTCGCTTTCCGCGCCACGGATGAACACCGCCGCGATGCCGCCGGGACCGCCGTTGCGCGTCACCTGCACGCCCGGCGTGGTGCGCAGCAGGTCGGTCGTGAACTGCGTCTGGCGCGCCACGATGGCGGGCGTGTCGAGCAAAGTCACCTGATTGCCGACGCGCGACAGCGGCTGCTCGGCGCGGTTGGCGGTGACGACGATGGTGTCGGGCGTGTCGGCTGCCTGTGCCGCGTACGGCACGGCAACGACGGTTAGCAGGATGATGTGAGTGCGCATCGAATAGTCCCCTCGCGTCGACCAAGGGGCGGGCTCGGCCACCGGCGACCATCGCCGGCGGCTGCTCGCCCCCTTGCGTTGGTCACGCGAGGAACCTCCTCGAACGCGCTGAACACCCCGTCCGCGCGAAGGACCGACCGCGACAGGCAGGTCTCCTGGCTCCCGGGTCAGCGCGGACCGCCCCGCCTTCCCGCGCCCGGAGGCACAGTGGCATGATGGGGCGACCGCTCGCCGGTCACAGTTGCGGGGACAGCCCCGGATTATGGCCAAGGCCACTTCCGGGTTCCCTTTTGATCCCATTGCTGGGAACCTGTCGCGCCGCCGGTTTAGGCGGCGGCGCGCGCGGGAGCAAGCCTTGGACGATGACCTGACCGCCTTCCTGTCGCGCGTGCGTCCGCCCGTGACGCCGCTGCTCGTCGTGCGGCGCAGCGCGCTGCTGGCCAATCTCGCGGCGATGCAGGGCGCGTGCGACGGCGCAGGGGTGGCGCTCAGGGCGCACGGCAAGATGCACAAATGTCCGACGCTCGGGGCGTTGCAGGTCGCAGGCGGGGCGGTTGGGTTGTGCTGCCAGACGGTGGGCGAGGCCGAGGCCTTCGCGCGCGGCGGCATTGCCGACCTCCTCGTCACCTCACCGCCGCCGGCGTGGGGGCTGGCGGCGCTCG
>CAXTSL010000144.1:0-3532 GCA_964246975.1 uncultured Sphingomonadaceae bacterium | reverse complement strand
TCGGCCTGATGCGGCAGGTTCGCGCCGCCGCTGTCGACGAGGTAGATGCACGGCAGGCGGTTTTCGAGCGCGATTTCCTGTGCGCGCAGGTGCTTCTTGACGGTGAGCGGGTAATAGGTGCCGCCCTTCACCGTCGCGTCGTTGCACACGATCATGCACTGGCGGCCCGAGACGCGGCCGATGCCCGCGATCAGGCCGGCACCGGGCACCTCATCGTCGTAGAGGCCATCGGCGGCGAGCTGGCCGATCTCCAGCAGCGGCGACCCGGGATCGAGCAGCCGCTCGACGCGCTCGCGGGGCAGGAGCTTGCCGCGCGCCGTGTGCCGCTCGCGACTCTTCTCGTTGCCGCCGAGCGCGGCGCGCGCGACATCGGCGCGCAACCGCTCGACCAGCGCGCGATTGTGCGCGGCATTGGCGTGGAACGCGGCGTCGTCGGGGGACAGCTTGGTGTCGAGTGTCGGGGCGCTCATCGCGCACTCGGTAGCCCCGCGCGTGGCGTTCGTGAAGCCTCGCGGCGGTGGCGCGCGCATTGCTTCTGAACTATGGTTCCCACGTAGCTCGTGATCCGGGGGGAGTCATGGAACACACGTTCGTCGCGTTGCCCGAGAGGTATCGTCCGACCATGCTCGTCGACGATGCCGGCGTTGCCGTCCGCGAGGTGCTGTGGGGCGACTGGCTGTGGATCGACGACACCCGGCCCGATGACGACCCCGACTGGCGGCACGTCGTGTGGAGCCCCAACGAACCGGCCAACCGGCGCGCGCTCCGCATAGCGCGCGCGCGCACCAGTGACGACCGGCCGCTGGAGATCGTCTTCGTCGATGTCGGCCAGGGCGACGGCGCGGTGCTGATCTCGCCCGAACGCGACGGCCGCGAGCGGGTGATCGTGATCGACGCCGGCGAGGGCGAGGAGATGGGCGCGTTCCTCGACCAGCGGTTCCGCGCCTATCGCGACGGCTTCCGCTTCCACGCCGCGGTCATCACACACCCCGACGCCGATCATTATCTCGGCTTCCGGTCGATCTTCGCCAGCGGCAAGGTCAAGTTCGACCATGTCTATCATTCCGGGCTGGCCGAACGGCCGACCGGCGAGGGCTTTGCCGGGCTGGGCGGCACGGTCGAGGGCGAGGTGCCGGGCACATCCTTCGTCGAGGCGCTGGTCGAGACCGACCGGCAGATGCGCGCCCTCTTCACCGGGTCCCCCAGCGGACGTCGCTATGCACAGACGATCCAGGCGGCGATCGACAACAATGCGGTCGCCGACTTCGCGATGCTCTCGACCGAACACGGGCAGGCGGAGGCCGGACGCCGCTGGATGCCGGGCTTCGCGCCGTCGGACGCGCGCGACTATCAAATCGAGGTGCTGGGGCCGGTGGTGGAGACGGGCCCGCGCGGGGCCCGGCTGCGGCGGCTCGGCGATTATGGTGTCACCAAGAACGGCCATTCGGTGATCCTGCGGCTGAGCTTCGCCAACTTCCGCGTGCTGTTCGGCGGCGACCTGAACCGGCCGGCCGAGCAGCATCTGCTCAAGCAACATGCCGGCATCGATGCGTGGCCGACGACCGCCGCCGGACGCGAGGCGATGCTGGCCGCGGCGCGCCCGCGCTTCCGCTGCGAGGTGATGAAGGTCTGCCATCACGGCTCGTCCGATGTCACCGACGAGTTCCTGGAGGCGGTCGAGCCGGCGGCGTTCGTGATCTCCTCGGGCGACGAGGAGGGGCACGTCCACCCCCGCCCCGACCTGCTCGGCCGGCTCGGCAAGAAGGGGCGCGGCACCTCGCCGGTGCTGCTGTCGACCGAGCTGCAGCGCTCGACGCGGGCGCGCGAGGACGCGCGGCTGGTGGCGACGCTGCGCCGCGACATCGCCGCCCAGCTGGCCGCCGAGGACGAAGATGTGGGCGGGGCGCGCGCCAAGCGCATCGACGCGGCGATCGAGACGCTGGCGCGCTCCAACGTCTCGGTCGACGGCGCGATCTATCTCAAGACCGACGGCGAACGCCTGATCGTCGCGTTCAAGAAGGAGACCGACTCACCGACGAAGAAGTGGTTCTGGTTCGAGTACCGCGTGCTCGACGGCAAGCTGCTGCTGGTCCCGCGCCACTGAGCCGTCGCCTTACCGCGTGTCGGCGCGCGCGCGGGCGAGCAGATACCCGATCAGCGCGCGGCGCTCGCCCGGCGTGAGCGCGCGCAAACGGGCGCGCGCGGTCGCCGACATGTCGCCGAGGTCGCGACCGCCCAGGCCAACGCCGGTGACGAGCAGCTGCTCCAGCTGCGCCGCGCTGTACGCCCCGGCGATATCGAGATTGGGCGTGTAGTCGACATAGCCTTGCAGCGACGCATTGTGGCATTCGGCGCAGATCGTCCGCGCGAGCCAACGGCCGCGCGCGTGTTGAACGCCTAGGTCGACGGGTGCCTCCCTGGCGAAGCGCGCGACGAGCTGCTGCGCCGTCGTTACCTCGCCGGTCTGTTGCGCGCGGCGGAAGCCGGGCCCGAAGCGAAGCGGCGGCATCGGCCGGCCCGCAGGGCGAAAGCCGCGCAGATAGAGGATAAGGTCGGCGAGGTCGCGGTCGGCGAGGAACTGAAAGCCCTCCGACGACATGAACCAGAAGGGTTGCCGGTCGCGCGGCTCGCCATGCCGGATCAGCCGGTCGAGCGCGGCATCGCTATACGCCGCCAGCATCAGCGTCACATTGGGCGCGTTCATGTCGCCGAACTCGGGGTCCGCCGCAGTCGCGTTGCGACCCTGCAGGTCGTCGCCGTGACAGCTCAGGCAGCCGAGCACGCGCGCCAGGCGCTTGCCATGCGCGAGGCGGTCGACGGCCGATGTCGCACCGCCGCCGTCGAAACCGAACCCCGCGGGCGCGGGCGGCTGGCTGGTGCCGTGACAGCCGGCGACGAGCAGCAGCAGCAGCACGGCCGCGCAGCGCAACCGCTACGCCCCGCCCGGCGGGCGGCCGATCGGCGTCCGTCCGATCTCGCTCATCGCGTGCCGATCTCGAACAGATGATACACCGGCCCGCCCGGCGTCTGTTCGCCGATCCCGACCACCAGCGCGTCGTTGAGCCAGGCGTAGCGCGGATCGCCGCATTCGAAGCGGGCGACGACCTGCAAGTCGTATTCCGCTGCTGCAAGCAGCTCGCCCCGCCGGAACCGCGCCATCGCGTCGGGCGCGGCGCGCATCGCGCCCGTGTAGGTCAGATACAGCGTCGCGCCATCGTCGCTGTCGAGCGTCAGCCGCACGTCGATCGCCAGCCCGTCGGCGCGGCCGACGAACCAGTCATGCCCCGGCCGCACGCTCGCCTTCAACCGCTCCCCCTCGCACCGCCCGCCCGTCACCGGCGCGATGCCTCGATGCCCCGCCCGCGTCGCCCCGATCGCCACGACGGCCGCGAAATCCACGGTTAGGGAAAGCGTGGCGAGCGGGCGGTGGGGCAGACTGTGCATCAACGAGACCGATATGTCAGGCGTGCGCCGGAGAGGGTCACTGCGCCACCACCCCGACCGCGCCGATCAGTTCGCGCCCGATCAGCAT
>CAXTSL010000143.1:0-3533 GCA_964246975.1 uncultured Sphingomonadaceae bacterium | reverse complement strand
TTCGCGTTCGGCGTCGGCGTCGACCGGCTGGCGATGCTGAAATACGGCATGGACGACCTGCGCCCGTTCTTCGAGGGCGATGCACGCTGGCTGAGGCATTACGGCTTCTCCGCGCTCGACGTGCCGACGCTGTCGCGGGGAGTGGGCGCATGAAGACCACGCTAGGTTGGCTGAAGCAGCATCTCGATACCGATGCGTCGCTCGACATCATCGTCGAGACGCTGACGCGCATCGGCCTCGAGGTCGAGGGCGTCGAGAATCCCGGCGCGGCGCTAGCCGCGTTCAAGGTCGCGCGCGTGCTCAGCGCCGTGCCGCATCCGCAGGCGGACAAGTTGCAGGTGCTGTCGGTCGATGCCGGGGACGGGCCCCGCCAGGTCGTGTGCGGCGCGCTCAACGCGCGCGCCGGCATGCTCGGGGTGTTCGGCGCGCCGGGCGCGCATGTGCCCGGCATCGGCATCACCCTCAAGGTCGCCGCGATCCGCGGGGTCGAGTCGCACGGCATGATGTGCTCGACGCGCGAACTGGAGCTGGGCGACGACCATGACGGCATCATCGACTTGCCCGGCGATGCGCCGGTCGGCATGCCCTACCCGGATTATGCCGGGTTGAACGACCCCGTCATCGACATCAACGTGCTGCCCAACCGGCCGGATTGCATGGGCGTGCGCGGCATCGCGCGCGATCTCGCGGTCGCCGGGCTGGGCACGCTCAAGCCGCTGGCCGAGGCGTACCGCATGGCTTCGCTGGCGCCCGTCGCGGGCGGGGAGCCGGCGCCGGACGTCCGCACCGACGACCCCAAAGGGTGCCCCGCCTTCTTCGCGCAGACCGTATCCGGCGTGACCAACGGCCCCGCCCCCGCCTGGATGAGCGGTTTCCTCAAGGCGATCGGCCAGAAGCCGATTTCGGTGCTGGTCGACATCACCAATTTCGTCTCGGTCGATCTCGGCCGTCCGCTGCACGTCTACGACCGCGCCAGGCTCGTCGGTCCGCTCGTCGCCCGCCGCGCGGTGGCGGGCGAGACGGTGCTGGCGCTGAACGGCAGGAGCTACGCGCTGGACCCGTCGATGACGGTGATCGCCGACGACGTGGGCGTCCACGACATCGCCGGCATCATGGGCGGCGAGCAGTCGAGCGTGTCGGACGCGACCACCGACGTGCTGATCGAATGCGCGTTCTTCGACCCGGACCGCATTGCCAAGACCGGACAGAAGCTCGCGCTGACCAGCGACGCGCGCCAGCGGTTCGAGCGCGGGGTCGACCCGGCGTTCCTCGATACCGGGCTCGCCATCGCGACGCGGCTGGTGACCGGGCATTGCGGCGGCCGGCCGAGCGCGATCACGCGTGCGGGACAGCCGCCGGCCGCGCCGCGCGCGCTCGCCTACGATCCGGCGCTGGCCGAGACGCTCGGGGGGCTCGCCGTCACACCGGCGCGGCAGCGGCAGATTCTCGAAGCGCTCGGCTTCGCGGTCGCGGACGACGGGGCGGTGGCGGACGACTGGACCGTCACCGTCCCGACCTGGCGCCGCGATATCGACGGCCCGGCCGATCTGGTCGAGGAAGTGATCCGCATCGAGGGCATCGACCGCGTGCCCGCGACCCCGCTTCCCCGCACGCCCGGCGTGGCCAGGCCGACCGCGACGGCCGCGCAGCGGCTGGAAAGCCGCGTCCGCCGCGCCGCCGCCGCGCGCGGGCTGAACGAGGCGATCACCTGGAGCTTCCTGTCCGAGGCGCAAGCCGAGGCAATAGCGGGCTCCGGCGGCGGCGCGGCCTGGACGCTCGCCAACCCGATCAGCGAGGAATTGAAGGTCATGCGCCCCTCGTTGCTGCCCGGCCTGTTCACCGCCGCCGAGCGCAACATGAAGCGCGGGGGCACGGGGGTGCGGCTGTTCGAGATCGGCCGGCGCTATCTTGCGGACGGCGAGCACCTGACGCTGGGCGCGGTGCTGGCGGGCGAGAAGCGCGCGCGCGGCTGGCAAGGCGGCAAGGCGTCGAGTTTCGACGCGTTCGATGCCAAGGCGGAGGCGCTGGCGCTGCTCGCCGCCGCCGGTGCGCCGGTCGACAATCTGCAAGTGATGGGAGAGGCGGGAGACGCGTGGCATCCGGGCCAGTCGGGGACGTTGCGGCTGGGGCCGAAGACGGTGCTGGCGGCGTTCGGCATGGTGCACCCGCTGACGCTCCGCGCGTTCGATCTCGACGGCCCGGTCGCGGCGGTCGAGCTGTATCTCGACGCGCTGCCGGCAAAGCGCACCGCCAGCTTCGCCCGCGCGCCATACGCCCCGCCCGCGTTGCAGGCGGTGCGCCGCGACTTCGCCTTCCTGGTGCCCGACGCGCTGTCGGCCGACGCGCTGGTGCGCGCGGTGAAGGGGGCGGACAAGGCGAGCATCGTGGCGGCACGGCTGTTCGACGTGTTCACCGGCGCGGGCGTCGAGCCGGGCCACAAGAGCCTCGCCGTCGAGGTGAAGCTGCAACCGGGCGACAAGAGCTTCACCGATGCGGAACTGAAGGCGATCGCCGACCAGGTCGTCGCGGCGGCGGCGAAGCTGGGGGCGAGCTTGCGCGGGTGACGCAAGCGCCGCGAGCCGCTATTCGCCCCCAATGAACGAACCGCGCACGAACCACAGCTCCGACCGCCGTACCTTCGCGATCATCTCGCATCCCGATGCCGGCAAGACCACGCTGACCGAAAAACTGCTCTATTTCGGCGGCGCGATCCATCTTGCCGGCGAAGTGAAGGCGCGCGGCCAGAACCGGCGGGCGCGGTCGGACTGGATGAAGATCGAGCAGCAACGCGGCATTTCGGTCACGTCCTCGGTGATGACGTTCGAGCGGGACGGCTTGACCTTCAACCTGCTCGACACGCCGGGGCACGAGGATTTCAGCGAGGACACCTATCGCACGCTGACCGCGGTCGATTCGGCGGTAATGGTGATCGACGCGGCGCGCGGGATCGAGGCGCAGACGCGCAAGCTGTTCGAGGTGTGCCGGCTGCGTTCGGTGCCGATCATCACCTTCATCAACAAGGTCGACCGCGAAGGCCGCCCGCCGTTCGACCTGCTCGACGAAGTGGCCGAGCTGCTCCAGCTCGACGTCACGCCGATGAGCTGGCCGGTCGGCATGGGCGCGGATTTCGAGGGGATCTACGATCTGCATGCCAACCGCCTCAGCCAGCCCGAGGGGCCGAGCCGCGCGTTCATGGGGCGTGCGACCAGCTTTGGCGGCATGGACGACCCGACGCTCGCCGCGACGCTGACTCCGGCCGGTCTCAAGACGTTGCGCGAGGAAGCCGAACTGGCGCTTGGCGGCTATGGCGGGTTCGACGTCGCGGCCTATCGCGCCGGCGACCAGACGCCGGTCTATTTCGGCTCTGCGCTCAAGGACTTCGGGGTGGCCGAGTTGATCGACGCGCTCGGCCGCCATGCGCCGGGGCCGCGCCCGCAGCCGGCCGAACCCGCGCCCGTCACGCCCGACCGCGCCGACGTCACCGGCTTCGTGTTCAAGGTGCAGGCGAACATGGACCCCAACCACCGCGACCG
>CAXTSL010000142.1:0-3643 GCA_964246975.1 uncultured Sphingomonadaceae bacterium | reverse complement strand
CGCTGCGCGCGGCGGTCCCCCTCCCCGTGCCGGGGAGGAATTAAGCCGGGACCAACCGCAGCGGCAACGCATCCTTCGGCCTCGGGATCGGGAAATACTGCCACTCGGTGCCCGCGCCCGGCTTCAACTCGATGCGATGGCCCTTGAGCAGGTGCGCGACCAGCAGGCGGACCTGCATCGTCGCGAAGTGCAGGCCGATGCACATGTGCGCGCCGCCACCGAACGGCACCCAGGCGAAGCGGTGACGGCCGCGCGAGGCGTCGGGCGTGAAGCGCAGCGGGTCGAACCGTTCGGGGTCCTCCCAATAATCGGCCGAATGATGCGTCCAGCCGACGCCGATGCCGACCTGCGACCCGGCCGGTATCTTGTACCCGCCCCATTCGAAGTCGCGCAGCGCCCGGCGCGGCACCGACGGGACCGGCGGCACGATCCTGAGCGCCTCCCTGAACGCCCATTCGGTCTCGACGAGCTTGTCGAGCTGCCCGGCGTAATCGCCGTCGAGCGGCGCGATCTCGGCGGCGAGCCGGTCCTGCCAGGCCGGGTTGCGCCCGAGCAGCATGACCAGCGACGTCGCCGACGAGGTGATCGTGTCGTGCGCGGCCATCATCAGGAAGTTCATGTGGTCGGCGATCGCGGCGGCCGACAGCGGCCGGCCATCCTCGTCCTGGGCGCGGCAGAAATGCGAGAAGAAGTCCTGCCCGCCCGCTTCGCGCCGCCGCGGCACCTCGCGCTCGAACAGCTCGACCAGATAGCGGCGGCTATCGACGCCCTTCTTCATCAGCGTGCCGGGCCAGGGGCGGCGGATCGGCGCGACCGAGGCCTGGACCTCGTCGACGAACGCCTTGTTGATCTTCGCCGCCTCCTCGCCCAGCTCCATGCCGAGGAAGCAGTCGGCGGCGAGATCGAGGCTGAGCTGCTTGATCGCGTCGTAGAAGCGGAACTCGCCGGCCCCGACGCTCTGGCTTGCCCAAGCCGCCACCGCGCGCGCGATCCCCTGATCGAGACGGTAAGCATAGTGGCGCATCGGCTCGGGCTTGAACGCGACGCCCAGCACCTTGCGTTGGCCGCGATGATGATCGAAGTCCATCAGCATCAGTCCGCGCGGAAACAGCAGGTTGAGCAGCGGCCCCCACCCCTGCTCGGACGAGAACAGCCGGTCGCGGTCCATCAGCACGAACTCGTTCGCCTCCGCGCCGAGCAGCGCCACCGAGCGCTCGCCGAACGTGTTGTTGCGATAGACGCGGCCATGTTTGGCGACCATCGCGTCGCCGAACGCCTTGGGATTGCGCAGCATCTTCAGCGTGTTGCCGATGAATGGCAGGCCATCGTCGCCCGGCAGCGCGTCGAGCGCGCGGCTGCGCAGGCGGGGCAGCCAGTGCGGGTTGGCGGTATAGGTATGGGCGAGCGCCACGTTATTCTCCCTGCAGGGTACGCTTGAGGCCGGCGAGCGCGGCGAACGGGCCGGCCCCGTCTTCCTCGCCCTCTTCCTTCACGCCGGCCGCCGCGAGCGCGGCGTCGGCGTCGGGGCTGCGCGGGAAGGGATCGAGCGCGAGCGCCATCGTCGCCGCCGCCGCCTCGCCCAGATCGATCGCGCCGTCCTCGATCGGCAGCACGTCGAGCGCGTCGGCGGGGAGATCTTCCTCGTCGGCCGCCGCCAGCTGCTCGACGAAGCGCAGCGCGACCGTTTCGTCGACGGTCGCGGGCAGCGGCACGCCGGTCGCGACGCAGGCCTGCGTCACCGCGGCGGCAACGCGACCGGTGGCGAGGATGCCGGCGTCGTCACGGCGAACGGTGAAGCTCGCCTGGAGCCGATCGACCGCGAGCAGGTCGAAGCGGCGCGCGAGTGCTGTGCGTTCGGGCGCGTCGGCGGTCAGCTCGACGATGCGCTCGACCACGCCGATCTGATCGACGCGCTCGGGCCGGCTGAACTCCGCGCTCACGCCAGCTCGCCCACCAGCACCCGATCGAGCGGCGTCGCGGCGAGGGTGGCGCGCAGGGTGCCGAGTTCGCCGGCGACGTGATCGAGTGCCGCCGGGCCAGGTGTCGCGCCGCGATAGAGGTTGCGGATCAGCGCCGGGCGCAGGTCGCCCGCCGCCCAGCCGTCGCGATACGCGCCGAGCCGCCCGCCCAGCATCGCCATCATCCGCCCGATATGCTTGCCGACGACGACGTCGCCGATGCCGATCTCGCGCAATTGCCCGTCCATGTCGTCGACGAACCGCTCCGCCAGCCGCGCCGAGGGTCCGGCGGCGGCGGGGTCGGTTTCGAGCCGCAACAGCACGGTCGCGAGCACGGCGGCGACCATGTCGAAGCGGCCGTCGACCGTGTCCGGCACCGCGCCGTCGAGATACCAGTGCGGTGCGCGCGCGCGGGCGACGACCGCCTGGTACAGCGGCAGCGACGCCTCGTCGTGCCCTCCGAACAGCTTGCCCAACCAGGTCAAATGCGTCTTACCCAATCCTAACGATCTTGCCCGTCGCGTCACCCTCCACTAGTCGGGCACGCTTACGGTTGGTGCGTTGCCATCCCCGCACACCGTCGGCAAGCGTTGGAGTATCCCATGTCCACCCCCACCCGCCTCTTGGCGCTGCTCGCCGCCGTCGCACTGACGCCGGTCCTGGCCGGCGGCTGCACGCCGATCCGCCAGCACCAGGGCTATCTGATCGATTCCGACCTTGTGAATTCGGTGCAGGTCGGCGTCGACAACCGCACCTCCGTTGCACAGACGCTGGGCCGGCCGACGTTCACCAGCCAGTTCAACGGCGGCGACTGGTATTATGTCGCGCGCGACACGCAGAACCTGGCCTTCCGCAAGCCGCGCCCCTCGACGCAGATCACGCTGCAGATCCAGTTCGACCAGGCCGGTACGGTAACGGGCATCCGCCGCGGCGGGCTGCAACAGGTCGCCGCGGTCGATATGTTCGGCCAGACGACGCCGACCTTGGGCAAGAAGCGCGGGTTCTTCGAGGATCTGTTCGGCAATATCGGCACGATCGGGTCGACCGGCGGTGCTGCCGGGGCCGGCGGGGGCGGGCAGGGACAGCCGTAGCCGCCGGCCGCACCCGACGAGCGCAGCTAGTCGAGAGACGGCCAAGGCCGGGCGGGCCCTGCGCGGCAGGGCTTCGAGGTCACGAGATTTACGCCCGTGACTGCCTTCAACGCACCGTAAACAACACCTGATCCACGACCCTGCCGCCCAAGTCCACCAGCCGCAACCTGTGCTGTCCGCGCGCGGGCAGAATCTGCGGCGTCGCGTCCGCCGCGCCGATGTCGGCGCGGTCGAGCTGGACGCGGTGCGCGGCGGCACCGCCGGTCACCGCGACCGCGAGGCGCTGGCGATCGCGCGGGATGTCGGGGTCGAGCGCATAGACGCTGCCCGCGACGGGGTTGACGAAGCGTGGCCGCCTCGCCTCGGCGGGGGCGGCGGCGATCAGCGTCTGGCCGGTGCCGCGGACGAACCACTCGCGGCGCGGCTGTTCGACCGCGTTGGCGAAGGCAATGCGGCGTTCTTCGACGCCGGGCGGTGGTGGAGGTTCGCCCTGTTCGCCGGCGAGCGCGGTCATGACGTCGCGCCACACGGGCGCGGCCCCGCTGGTGCCCGACACCGCGCGCATCGGGTCGCCCTCGACGTTGCCGATCCAGA
>CAXTSL010000141.1:2714-3685 GCA_964246975.1 uncultured Sphingomonadaceae bacterium | reverse complement strand
CGCGAGGCGCGCGCGATAGGGCGGCTTCAGATGCTCGCCCGGCGGCACATCCATCTCCGCCAGCCAATCGAGCGGCAGGTAACAGCGCCCCGCCGCCGCATCCTCCGCCACATCGCGCGCGATGTTCGCCAGCTGAAACGCGATGCCGAGGTCGCAGGCCCGGTCGAGCGTCGCCGCGTCGTCGGGCGCGACACCCATCGTCACCGCCATCATGCAGCCGACGACGCCCGCGACGTGGTAGCAGTACCGATAAAGATCGTCGGTCGAGCGCGGCCGCCATTCGTCCGCATCGAGCGCGAAACCCGCGATCATGTCGCGCGGCCAGGCGGGGGGCAACCGCACCTCGGCCGCGACCAGCCCCAGCGCGTCGAACGCCGGATCGCCGGTCGCCTCGCCGCGCAGCGCCGCCTCGGTCAACGCCGCGATCTCGCGCACCCGCGCCGGCGCGTCGACGACCGCGCTCATGCCATGGCCATGATCCTGCCCGTCGGCGATGTCGTCGCACCGCCGGCACCAGGCATAGAGCAGCCACGCCCGCTCGCGAGTGACGGGGTCGAACAGCGTCGAGGCGACCGCGAACGACTTCGACCCCCGCGCGATCGACGCGCGGGCATGGGCGACGATGCGCTGCCGCTCCGTCACCGTATTCTCAACGCAGGTCAAAGATCGCTGGCGCGGGTCGCCACGATCGACTTGGACGGCGCGAACGCCGCCATCCGCGCCAACAGCTCGTCGAGCGAATTGCCGACGATCAGGAGTTCAAGATGCTGCGGTCGCAGGAACCCGACTTCCGACATCTTGCTCCAGAACGCGATCAGCCCGTCATAATAGTCGAGCGCATTCAACAGCCCGACCGGCTTGGCGTGATAGCCCAGCTGCGCCCAGCTCAGCGCCTCCCACAGCTCGTCCATTGTCCCGGTCCCACCCGGCAGCGTGACGAAGCCGTCCGACAGGTCGGTGAACGCCTGCTT
>CAXTSL010000141.1:2377-2704 GCA_964246975.1 uncultured Sphingomonadaceae bacterium | reverse complement strand
CGACGTGCAGCTCGGACAGCCCCCGATGCGCCACCTCTGCATCTACCAGCGCCTGCGGGATCACGCCGATCACCTCGCCCCCCGCCGCCAGCGCCGCGTCCGCCACCGCCCCCATCAACCCGAGCCGTCCGCCGCCGTAAACGACGCCGATGCCCCGCTCGGCGAGCATACGGCCGACCTCCTGGGCAAGCGCGACATAGGCCGGGTCCGCCGGCGTCGCGGAGCCGCAATACACGGCAAGCCGCTTCACGCCGCCGCCAGCATCAGCTTCGCCGTCGCCTTGGCACTCCCCACCACGCCCGGGATGCCCGCGCCCGGATGCGTGCC
>CAXTSL010000141.1:0-2367 GCA_964246975.1 uncultured Sphingomonadaceae bacterium | reverse complement strand
GGCGCCGACAAAATAGAGGTTGGGGATCGCATCGTCGCGATTGTGGACCCGGAAATACGCCGATTGCAGCAGCGTCGGCTCCAGCGAGAAGGCCGATCCCAGATGCGCGTTCAAATCCGCGGCGAAATCGGGCGGCGCGTAGCTGAACTTCGTGACGATGCGGTCGTGGATGTCGGGAATCAGCCGTCGCCCGATCTCGTCGAGAATGCGCTTTTCCAGGATCGGCCCGACCACGTCCCAGTCGATCGGGGCCTTGCCCATGTGCGGCACCGGGGCCAGCGCATAGAAGGTCGAGCTGCCCTCGGGCGCCATCGACGGGTCGGTGACGGTCGGGTGATGCAAATAGAGCGAGAAGTCCTCGCTCACCACGCCATGCGTATAGATGTCGTCGAGCAGCCCCTTGTAGCGCGGCCCGAACAAAATGGTGTGGTGCGGGATGCCCGGCCACGTCCCGGTCACGCCGAAATGGACCACGAACAGCGACGGCGAATAGCGCTTGCGCTCCAGCTTCCTCGCGGCGCGCTGCGCCGAGCGGCTGTCGCGCAGCAGCGCCTTGTAGGTATGGACGATATCGCCGTTGCACGCGATCGCGTCCGCCTGCCCCTGCCAGCCGCTCGCCGTCGTCACGCCCGTCGCGCGCTCGCCCATCGTCTCGATCGCGGTGACCGGATCGCCCAGCCGGACGACGCCGCCCAGCCGCTCGAACTGCGCGACCATGCCCGCGATCAGCTTGTTGGTGCCGCCCATTGCGAACCAGACGCCGCCGTCCTTCTCCAGCTTGTGGATCAGCGCATAGATCGCGCTGGTCGTCATCGGGTTGCCGCCGACCAGCAGCGTGTGGAACGACAACGCCTCGCGCAGCTTCTCGTTCTTCACATAGGACGACACGATCGAATAGACCGACCGCCACGCCTGATATTTCGCCAGCGCCGGTGCCGCCTTGAGCATCGATGCGAAGTCGAGGAACGCGGCGTGGCCGAGCTTCACATAGCCTTCTTCATAAACGCCCGCCGAGTATTCCAGGAACTTGGCATAGCCCGCGACATCCGCCGGGTCGAGCTTCGCGATCTCGCGCGTCAGCTGCGCTTCGTCGTTGGAATAATCGAAATTGGTCCCGTCGGGCCAGTTGAGCCGATAGAAGGGTGCCACCGGCACGAGCTCGACATCGTCCGCGATGTCGCGCCCCGACAGCGCCCACAGCTCCTTGAGGCAATCGGGATCGGTGATGACGGTCGGCCCCGCGTCGAACACGAAGCCTTCCTTCTCCCAGAAATACGCACGCCCGCCCGGCTTGTCGCGGCCCTCGACCAAGGTCGTTTGCACGCCCGCCGATTGCAGTCGCAGCGCGAGCGCCAGACCGCCGAAACCGGCACCGATCACGATCGAGGTCTTCATGATGCGCTCCGGATGGCCACGAGCGCGCGCCCGATCGGGACCGGCGGCTTGCCGATCAGGATCCGCGCCTTGTCGGCGAAGGTCGACTGCCCCGAATAGAAACGGCGGACGAGGCCGGGGCCGAGGCGATAGAAGCGCTCGATCACGCGAATGCGCTCGGGCGGGTCGGCGGCACGGAACAGCATGGCGTTGAGCATCCGGTAAAAACGTCGGGCGCGCCACGTGGCGCGCGCATGGGCATAGGTCAGCTCGTAGAGCGCGGCGCCCGACAGGTCGCGCGTCGCGGCGATCGAGACGGCGAGCCGCACCGCATCGGGCAACGAATAGCCGGTCGCGGGCTGGAACAGCCCGGCGCGCATCCCGATCTTGGCGACGGCGCGTCCGCTCGCCTGCCAATAGCCCTCGAAATCGCCGCCCAGCGCGATCGGCAGCACGCCGGTTTCCTCGCGCAGGCACCCGGTCACTTCCCACCCCTGCGCCGCGGCATAGGCGTCGACGCGCTTGCGCAGCACCGGCGAGGTGAACTTGGCGGTGTCGCTGAAATACGTATCCTCCACGAACATCCGCGACGCGCCGAACGGCAGTGTATAGACGAAGCGATAGCCGTCGAGCTGCGGCACGCGCGCGTCCATCACCGTCGGCTGCGTGCGCCCATGCGGGTTCGCCAGCTGCAGGTCGCGGCCCAGAAACTTCTGCCAGCCAAGCTCCAGCTTCGAGAAATCCGCCGCGCCGCGCGCGTCCACCACGCCCCCCGCCTCGATCCGGTCGCCCGATTGCAGCGTCACCGTCGTCGCCGACAGGTTGAGCACCTTGATGCCCGTCATCAGCCGTTCCGGCGGCAGCGCCGCGCGGACGGCGGCATCGAACCGCTCGCTCTCGACCGAGTAATAGGGCTGCATCAGCGTCCGCACGTGACCCGGAAAGGCGACGTCGTAGCCCGGCCAGGCGTGGCTGACGGCCGGCGTCAGCAGC
>CAXTSL010000140.1:0-3713 GCA_964246975.1 uncultured Sphingomonadaceae bacterium | reverse complement strand
ACGGCCCCTCGCCGATCATCAGGTCGAGCGCGCGGTCCTCCATCGCCGGATACAGGATCTCCTCGACGGCGGGCGCGAGGCGGTGGATCTCGTCGATGAACAGCACGTCGTGCGGCTCGAGATTGGTCAGCAGCGCCGCCAGGTCCCCGGCGCGCGCGATCACCGGGCCGGAGGTGGCGCGGAAGCCGACGCCGAGCTCGCGCGCGACGATCTGCGCCAGCGTCGTCTTGCCCAGCCCCGGCGGGCCGTGGAGCAGCACGTGATCGAGCGCCTCGCCGCGCGCCCGCGCCGCCGCGACGAACACGCCGAGGTTCGCCCGCAGCGCCGCCTGCCCGACGAACTCGTCGAGCGACTTCGGGCGCAACGCCGCGTCGATGTCCTCGGCGCGGACACGGGGGGTCTGGAGGCGGTCGTCGGTCAAGCGTTCAGGATTTTACAAAATTGGTAAAATCGCTCCACTGCTCGACACGGAACGCGCGAATATCCCGTACCGAAGCAGGAAACCATGGCAGCGCCTTCAGCGCAATCATCACGCTCGTTAGGGTGGCCAAGTCCTCGTTCACCGAAGTGTAGACGCTGCCTTGTACGCGCGTAAATCCATAACGATTGAGAAGGCTGCCGATCTCGGCATAGACTTGAGATATGCCCTTTGGATGGTTGAGCTTCGTTTCTCGGACGAGTAGGTCGAAGCCGATTGCGAACATCACTCTTCTTTCGGGTCGTCGAGTATATCATTCAAGGTGTAGTCGACCTCTTCGCCTGAATCAACGAGGCGAACCTGCATGACACGATTACCGTCCGGCAAACCTGCGCCCGCTGCGACAATCTCATAAGCTGGACCGACCAAGCCGAAACGGCGAACCGAGCCAACCAATTCGCTTACATCCAGCATAACAAATTTCCTTCTCGCGACGAGCGCTTACCGTAGCAGAACCCGTACGAATCCTCCAGCGCCGCGCACTCAAGCAGCCTACCCCGCCTTCTCCCAGCCCCCGCCATCCCCCTCGCGCCAATAGACGGGGCGCACGTCGTCGCGGCCCTTCAACGCCTTCCAGTGGCGGCGCGCCAGCGCCAGCGCGTCGGCGTCCGCGCCGTCGAACAAATAGAGGACGCGGGCGTAAGGCGCGAGGTCGCCGGGCAGCGCGCCGTCGATCACCGCCGCCAGCGTCGCACCGTTCGGGGTGTCGTCGCCCGCCGTCAGCAGGATCGGCTGTGCGGCAGCATCTTCGCCGTCGACCGCGTGGGGCAGGAACGACGCTGCGTCATAGCTCCACAACGCCGCGTCGAGGCGCGCCAGCACGCCCGCGTCGCGCGACCGCACGACGCAGCGCAGCCCCGCCGCGAGCGCCTTGTCGAGCAGGCGCGGCAGCACCGCGTCGACCGGCTTCGATGCCAGCTGATAAAACCCGACCTCGGTCACTTGTCCTCGAAATTATCCGCGACGAAGCGGTCGAGCAGGCGGACCCCATAGCCCGTCGCGCCCTTGTCCCACAGCGTCCCCGCCTTCGCCGCCCAGACCATCCCGGCGATGTCGAGATGCGCCCATTTGACCCCGGCGCGGACATAGCGCTGGATGAACTTCGCGGCGGTGATCGAGCCGCCCTCGCGCGGGCCGACGTTCTTCATGTCGGCGATCGGGCTGTCGATCAGGCTGTCGTACGCCTCGTCGAGCGGCATTCGCCACAATTTGTCGCCCGTCGCCTCGCCCGCCGCCATCAGCTGCGCCGCGAGCGCGTCGTCGTTGGCGAACACGCCGCCGTATTCATGGCCGAGGCTGATGATCATCGCGCCGGTCAGCGTCGCGAGGTCGACGATGACTTCGGGCTTGAGTGTCTCCTGCGCCCAGGTGATCGCGTCGCACAGCACGAGGCGTCCCTCGGCGTCGGTGTTGATGACCTCGATGGTCTGGCCCGACATGCTGGCGACGACATCGCCGGGGCGCTGCGCCTTGCCGTCGGGCATGTTCTCGACGAGGCCGCAGACGCCGATGACGTGCGCCTTGGCGTTACGGGCTGCGAGGGCGTGCATAGCACCCGTGACGGCCCCCGCGCCGCCCATGTCCCATTTCATGTCTTCCATCCCGGCGGGCGGCTTGAGCGAGATGCCGCCGGTGTCGAAGGTGACGCCCTTGCCGACGAGTACCAGCGGTACGCGGTCGCGGTCGCCGCTGCCGTTCCAGCGCATCACCAGCAAACGGGGCGGACGGGCGCTCCCCAGGCTGACGCCGAGCAGCGCACCCATCCCGAGCGCCGCCATCTCGGGCTCGCCGAGGACTTCGATGGTGACGCCGAGTTCGGCCATCGCCTGCGCGCGCGCGACGAAGCTTTCGGGATAGACGATGTTGGCCGGCTCGCTGACGAGGTCGCGCGTCAGGCGCACCCCGGCGGCAATCCCGGCGAGCGGCGCGAAGGCGGCGTCGGCACCCTCGGGCGCGTTGGCGATGACGATCTCGACGAGCGTCGGCTTGTGCTTGTCCTTCATCGTCGTGCGGTATTTGTCGAAACGGTAGCCGCGCAGTTCGGCGCCGTGCGCGACGCGCGCGGCGGCTTCGGCGAGCGGCAGTTGAGCGGCGTCGATCCCGGCGAAGTCGATCGTGACGCGCGTCTCGCCGCTGGTCAGGAGTTTCGCGACGATGCCCGCGCCGAGCTTTTCGAAGGCGCGCGCGTCGGTCTTGGCGAGGTCGCCGAGGCCCGCCACCAGGACGCGCCGCTCGCCGCCGAGGAGTTCGGCGAAACTGCCCGCGTCGCCGTCGAAGCGCGACGCCGCGACGGTCCGCGCGATCGCCCCGAAATAGCGCTGGTCGAGCGCCGCCGCCGGACCGCCGAGCGCCGCCCCCTTGGCGAGCACGACGACGAGCGCGCCTTCGGCGGCAGGAGGAGCGGCGGTAAATTCGATGCGCATGGGGGACTTTCGAAGACGGTCGGAAGGCGCCGGTCTAAGCCTGTGCGGCGGCGCGCGCAAATCGGCGTACCGCACCGCGTGGCCGGTCGAGCCGCGCTCAATTGCGCCCCCGTTCCGGCATCGCTAGAGGCTGCGGCCATGAGCAATCACCTCGCCGCCGCCGATGACGACATCCGGATCGAGACCCGCGCGCAACTGATCGCGCCATTCGAGGCGGGCTGCAAACCCGTGTCCGACTGGCGCATCGGCACCGAGCACGAGAAGTTCGTCTATCGGCTGCGCGACCACGGCGCGCCGTCGTACGCCGAACCCGGCGGCATCCGCGACCTGCTGGCGGGAATGACGGGCTTCGGCTGGGAGCCCGTCGAGGAAATCGGCCCCGATGGCACGACCAACGTCATCGCGCTCAAGGGCCCCGACGGCGCGATCAGCCTCGAACCCGCCGGACAGTTCGAACTGTCGGGCGCGCCGCTCGAGACCATCCACGACACCTGCGCCGAATCGAACCGCCACCTCAGGCAATGCCGCGAGATCGGCGAGCGCCTGGGCATCGGTTTCCTCGGCCTCGGCATGTGGCCCGACAAGCGTCGCGATGCGCTGCCGGTGATGCCCAAGGGGCGCTATGCGATCATGCGCGCGCACATGCCACGCGTCGGGTCGCTCGGCCTCGACATGATGCTGCGAACCTGCACGATCCAGACCAACCTCGACTATGCGTCCGAAGCCGACATGGTGATGAAGTTCCGCGTGTCGATGGCGCTGCAGCCGCTGGCGACCGCGCTGTTCGCCAATTCGCCGTTCACCGAAGGCAA
>CAXTSL010000139.1:0-3788 GCA_964246975.1 uncultured Sphingomonadaceae bacterium | reverse complement strand
CCGGTGGCGGTATCGCCCGCCGCGAAGCCGCCGCGCACGACGCTCAAACCCGCGCCGGACACTGTCGCCGCGCCACCCCCCGCCAGCGCCGACGCGAAGTGGAAGGTCGCCTATGCCCTCGTCCAGTCGAAGGCGTGGGACGATGCCGAGAGCGCGCTGACCGATTTCCTCGCCGCGCATCCGAAATCGCCGCGCGCCTCCGACGCGCAATACTGGCTTGGCAAGACCTATGCCGCCAAAAAGGCTCCGGCGCAGGCGGCGAAGGCCTATCTCGACGGCTATCAGAAATACCCCAAGGGCACGCGCGCGCCCGACAGCCTGCTCGGCCTGAGCCAAGCGCTGATCGACCTCAAGAAGCCCGAACAGGCGTGCCGGTCCTTGAACGAACTCGATGCGGTGTACGGCGAGAAGCTGTCGCCCGCGCTCAAGGAGACGGCGGCGAAGGCGCGCACCACTGCGAAGTGCAAGGCGTGATCCGGTGACAGCGCCCGGGGCGGTGGGGGGCGCGCCGCTACACGACCGCGCGTTCCTCGGCCACCCGCGCGGGCTTGGCTATCTCGCCTTCACGGAGGCGTGGGAGCGGTTTTCCTACTACGGCATGCAGTCGCTGCTCGTGCTGTACATGGCCAAGCAACTGCTGCTGCCCGGCCATGTCGAGAATATCGCCTTCTTCGCCAGCTTCCGGCGCCTGTTCGGCAGCCTCGACGGCGCGGCGCTCGCCTCGGCGATCTTCGGGACCTATGCCGCGCTCGTTTATTTCACCCCGACGCTGGGCGGGCTGATCGCCGACCGTTGGCTCGGCAAGCGGCGCGCGGTGCTGGCGGGCGCGCTGCTGATGGCGCTCGGGCATTTCCTGATGGCGTTCGAGGTCAGCTTCCTGTTCGCGCTGCTCGCGCTGGTCCTCGGCTCGGGGCTGTTCAAGGGCAACCTCGCCAGCCAGATCGGCGCGCTCTACCGCCCCGACGACCTGCGCCGCGCCGACGCCTTCCAGATCTACTACCTCGCGATCAACGCCGGTGTCATCATCTCGCCGCTGGTGACGGGCACGCTCGGCGAGAAGATCGGCTGGGACTGGGGGTTCGGCGCGGCGGGGGTGGGGATGCTGATCGGCATCGCGATCTACCTCGCGGGCCAGCGTTACCTGCCGCCCGAGCATTTCGAGGCGAAGGTTCGCAGCACCGCGACGCGCCCGAAGATGACGCGCGACGACTGGACGATGCTCGGCATCATCCTGCTGATCATTCCGGTGCTGGCGGTGTCGCTGCTGCCCAACCAGGAGATTTTCAACGCCTATCTGTTGTGGGGCGACCGCGATTTCGCGCTGTCGTTGATGGGCGAAAAGCTGCCGACAACGTGGCTGATTACCCTCGACGCGGTGGTATCGGTGAGCTTTCTCGCCATCGTCGCGCTGTTCTACCGCTGGTACGGCAAGCGCTGGCGCGAGCCCGACGAGCTGACCAAGATCGTCATCGGCACGGCGTTTGCGGTCGGCGGCATGCTGTGCCTTTACATGGCGGCCGCGACGCAGGCACCGGGCGGCAAGATCGGGCTGTTCTGGCCGTTCGCCTTCCACGTCGTCAACTCGATCGCCTTCGCGCACGTCCTACCGGTCGGTCTCGCACTGTTCGCGCGGTTGGCTCCCAAGCCCATCGAGGCGACCGTCATCGGCCTGTTCTCGATGACCTTCTTCCTCGCCAACGCCGCAGTCGGCTGGGTCGGCAGCCTGTTCGCGACGATGGCAACGACGGACTTCTGGCTCCTCCACGCCGCGCTGGCGGGGGGCGCGGGAGTGGTGTTCGTGGTGCTCAAGGTCGCGCTGGCGACGCGCTTGCGTAGCGGTGCGACTGCCCCGGCCGCAGCGTGAGTCCGGTCGCCTTCGCCGCCGCGACGGAGGCGCTCTTCGGCAGCGCGCCCGATGACGAGAAGCAGCTCGCAATCGCCGTCTCCGGCGGTCCGGACAGCCTCGCGCTCCTCCTCCTCGCGCACGCGGCCTACGGCGCGCGGGTGCGCGCGCTGACGGTCGATCACGGTTTGCGGGCCGGGTCGGCGGACGAGGCGGCGATGGTCGCGGCGGTTTGCGCGGGGCGCTGCATTCCGCATGTGTCAATCGACTGGACCGGCCCCAAGCCCGCCGCCAACCTGCAAGCGGTGGCGCGCGACGCTCGCTACGCGCTGATGCGCGATTGGTGCGCCGACCACGATATTCCGTGGCTGCTGTCCGCGCACCATGCCGACGATCAAGCCGAGACATTGCTGCTGCGGCTGGCGCGCGGCAGCGGCGGCGGCGGGCTGGCGGGTATCCGGGCCTCGCGCGACCTCGGGCGGGGGGTGACGCTGCTGCGACCGCTGCTAGGCACCCGGCGGACAGAACTGGCGACGATCGTCGCAGCGGCAGGGCTGACGCCGGTCGACGACCCCGCCAACCACTCGCCCGCCTACGACCGGACGCAGGCGCGCGCGCTGCTCGCCGCGACGCCGTGGCTCGCGCCCGAGCGGCTAGCGGCGTCGGCGGCACATCTCGCCGAGGCCGAGGACGCGCTCGACTGGGCCGCGCGCCTCGCGTGGGACAGCCGCGCAAACATTGCGGCGGCCGGGCTCGTCGTCGACGCGAGCGGCCTGCCCGACGAACTGCGCCGCCGCCTCGCCGCGCGCGCGCTGCGCCACTTCGGCGTGGGCCCCGACGGTCCTGCGCTTTCGCGCGCGATCGCCCGTCTCGACGCGGGCGCGACCGCGACGCTCGGGGGCGTACAGGCGCTTGGGCAGCACCGCTGGACGTTCCGCAACGTCGCACCGCGCACTTCCGGCCGTTAAGTCGAATACCGCCGATTGCGCCGCTGCGCAGGACGCTTATCTATGTTACGACGACGGGGCAGTACCCGTCCAGTGAAGGCTTGTCCGCATGAACGACCCCAAGCGCCCGCCCGCCCCGTGGCTCAAGAGCCTCGGCCTGTGGGCGGCGATCCTGCTCGCGCTCGTGGTCGTCGTGAACCTCATCCAGGGGCCGTCGACCACTGCCACCGGCACGCAGCTGGCGTATTCGGACTTCCTCACCAAGGTCGACGAGGGCGCGGTCAAGGGCATCGAGTTCCGCGGCGGCGATATCCAGGGCAAGACCACCACCGACGAGGCGTTCCGCACCACCATCCCCCCCTTGGGCGACCCGACGCTGATCCAGAAGCTCCGCGAGAAGGGCGTGCGCTTCGACGCCAAGCCCGAGGAGACGCGCGGCTTCCTCGCGCAGCTGCTGCTGTCGATGCTGCCCTTCGTGCTGATGATCGGCATCTGGATCTTCGTCATGCGCCAGATGCAGAACGGCGGCGGACGCGGCGGCGCGATGGGCTTCGGCAAGTCGCGCGCCAAGCTGCTCACACCAAAGGAAGGTCGCGTCACCTTCGACGACGTGGCTGGCATCGACGAGGCGCGCGAGGAGCTGCAGGAGATCGTCGAGTTCCTCAAGGACCCGCAGAAGTTCAATCGCTTGGGGGGCAAGATCCCCAAGGGCGCGCTGCTCGTCGGCCCCCCTGGTACCGGCAAGACGCTGCTGGCGCGCGCCATCGCGGGCGAGGCCAACGTGCCGTTCTTCAACATCTCGGGTTCGGACTTCGTCGAGATGTTCGTCGGCGTCGGTGCGAGCCGCGTCCGCGACATGTTCGACCAGGCCAAGAAGTCGGCACCGTGCATCATCTTCATCGACGAGATCGACGCCGTCGGTCGTAGCCGTGGCGCAGGTCTTGGCGGCGGCAACGACGAGCGCGAGCAGACCTTGAACCAGCTCCTCGTCGAGATGG
>CAXTSL010000138.1:0-3835 GCA_964246975.1 uncultured Sphingomonadaceae bacterium | reverse complement strand
TGAAGAAGGCGAGGATCGGGATCACCGCGCCGTTCATCGTCATGCTGACGCTCATTTGACCGAGCGGGATGCCGTCGAAGAGGATCTTCATGTCCTCGACGCTGTCGATCGCCACGCCCGCCTTGCCGACGTCGCCGGTGACGCGCGGGTGGTCGCTGTCGTAGCCGCGGTGCGTCGCGAGGTCGAAGGCGACGCTCAACCCCTTCTGCCCCGCCGCCAGATTGCGCCGGTAGAAGGCGTTCGACGCCTCGGCCGTCGAGAACCCCGCGTACTGGCGGATCGTCCACGGCTTGCCGGTGTACATCGTCGCGCGCACCCCCCGCGTGAACGGTGCCAAGCCGGGCAGGCCGGGATCGAGGAGCGCGGTGTCCTCTGCCGTATAGAGCGGTTTGACCGCGATGCCCTCAGGCGTCTGCCAGTCGCGCCACGGCCCCTTCGCCTCACGCTCGGCGAGGCTCTGCCAGTCGGCGAGCCGGGGGATCGACATTGCACGCGCTCCTCGGTCGGCGCACACCGATGGCGCGCGCGTCAGGGAGCGTCAAGGCGGAACGCGTAGGGGTAAACGGTCGGACGCATCACGCGGCCGTCACCGCCGTGCGTCACCCACTATTCGGCGGCGATCGCCTCGGGCGCGGCAGCCGACAGCGCGGGCATTGCGTCGACACTAACGTATTTGCGACCCTGCTTGCCGTCGTGAAACACGACGACGCCCGCATCGAGGGCATAGAGCGTGTGGTCGACGCCGCAGCCGACGTTGCGGCCCGGATAGACCCGCGTACCGCGCTGGCGAACGATGATGCCACCGCCCTGGACCTTCTGCCCGCCGAACAACTTGACGCCGAGGCGACGGCCCGCCGAGTCGCGACCGTTGCGCGAGGAGCCGCCTGCTTTTTTATGTGCCATGGTGCGGTATCCTTACGCGACGCTGGTGATCTTGAGCACCGTCAACTGCTGACGATGCCCGTTCTTCCGGCGGTAGTTGTGGCGACGCTTCTTCTTGAAGATGATGACCTTGTCGCCCTTGGTCTGCGCGACGATAGTGGCGGTGACCGCGCCACCCATAGTGACCGCATCGCCCTCGCCCGACATCAGCGTGTCGAGGGCGATGCTCGCCCCCGCCTCGCCGTCGAGCTTCTCGACGAGGATCGTATCTTCCGGCGCAACGCGATATTGCTTGCCGCCCGTGCGCACTACCGCGAACATGTCTTGAGCCTTGGTCTCGGATACAGATACGCGCGGGCGACCGGAGCAGCCCGCGCGGGAGACGGCGTGTTAGGCAAACGGGGGCAGTGTGTCAACGGCGAACGTCGGCACGCAGCCAGTTCTCCACTGTCAGGCCCGGAACGCGCCGAAATTCGGCGTCGTTGTCGGTGACGATGGTCAGGCCGAGCGCCACCGCCTGCGCGGCAATCAGGAGGTCGTTCGCTCCGATCGGCGTGCCAGCCCGTTCGAGATGGGCGCGAATCTCGCCGTAGATCGCGTCCTGTGGCTCATCGAAGGCAAGAACCTCCAACTTCGACAGGATTTGTTCGTAAGCGTTGGCGCGCTGCGGCGAAGGGTTTTTGGCGAGGCCGAAATGCAACTCGGCGACGACGATAATGCTCGTGCAGGCCGCGCCGCCGGGCAGGCGCGAAACACGCTGGGCCAGTTCGCCGCCGGGCACGGTCGCCAGTTCCGACAGGATGTTGGTGTCCAAAAGATAGCGCGTCACACGCGGACGTCGTCGAGCGGCAGCAGATCGTCGTCGGTAATTGCGGGCCAATCGTCGTCGAGCGGCGGCAAAGCGGCAAGTTCGGCAAGCACGTCGGCCAAGGATCGACGGTCCTTGACGGCCTCGATGATCAGCCGGTCGCCATCCTTGCGGATCGTCGCGTCGGTGCCCGGAAGTTCGAAGTCACGCGGGATTCGGACCGACTGGTTACGGCCGTTGCGGAACAGCTTGACGGGGCGCGCCGGGATGGGAAAAGCACTTGTCATAGGCCAAAGCATAGGCCGAGCGGTCGCAGCGTTCAATCCCGCCCCAGCAGGTATTCGACGACCATGTCTGCTGCCGCGTCGGGCGACAACGCGCGCGTGTCGATCCGCAATTCGGGGTCGTCGGGGGCTTCATATGGCGAGTCGATGCCGGTGAAATTGCTCAACCGCCCGGCGCGCGCCTTGGCATAAAGTCCCTTGACGTCGCGCGCCTCGGCATCGGCGAGCGGCGTGTCGACGTGGATTTCGACGAACTCGCCCGGTGCCATCATCGCGCGCACCATCGCGCGCTCGGCGCGGAACGGCGAGATGAAGGCGGTGATGACGATCAGCCCGGCATCGCTCATCAGCCGCGCGACCTCGCCGACGCGGCGGATATTCTCGACCCGGTCGGCGTCGGTGAAGCCGAGATCGCGGTTCAGCCCGTGGCGGACATTGTCGCCGTCGAGCAGGAAGCTGTGGCGGTTCATGCGGTGGAGTTTCTTTTCCACCAAATTGGCGATCGTCGACTTGCCCGCGCCACTGAAGCCGGTGAACCACAGCACGGCGGGCGACTGGTTCTTGAGCCGTGCGTGTTGCTCGCGGCCGACATCGACGGCCTGCCAGTGGACGTTCGCGGCGCGGCGCAGCGCGAACTGGATCATGCCGCATGCCAGCGTCGCATCGGTCTCGCGGTCGATCAGGATGAAGCCGCCGAGCGAACGGCTATCGGCGTAGGGTTCGAAGACGAGGGCGCGGTCGGTCGCCAGGGTCACCGCGCCGATGGCGTTCAGCTCGAGCGTCTTCGCCGCCAACCGCTCGCCGCTGTCGACATTGAGGCGGTATTTCGGTGCCGACACCGTCGCGCCGACGCTTTGGGCACCGAGCTTGAGCAGGTACGAGCGGCCCGGCAGCAAGGGGACTTCCGACATCCAGACCAGTGTCGCCTCGAACTGCGCGGCGACCTGCGGCGGGTCGGCGGCAGCGGCGACGACCGACCCGCGCGAGCAGTCGACCTCGTCGACGAACGTCAGCGTCACCGATTGGCCCGCCTGCGCTGCGTCCCGGTCGCCGTCCGCCGTGACGATGCGCGCGACCGTCGTCGTCCGCCCCGACGGCAGGATACGCACCGCGTCGCCGGGCGCGACAACTCCCGCGTCGATCATGCCCGCGAATCCCCGAAAGTCGAGATTGGGGCGGTTGACCCATTGGACGCTCATGCGGAAGCGCTTGGCCGCATCGGCGTCGGTATCGACGGGCAGGCTTTCGAGATGCTCGACGAGCGTCGGACCGGCGTACCACGGGGTCAGCGCCGAGCGGCTCGCGATATTGTCGCCGCCGAGGCCCGAGACGGGGATTGCGGTGACGCCCGCGATGCCGATGCTGGCGGCGAAAACGCGGTATTCCGCGACGGTCTCTTCGAACCGCGCGCGGTCGTAGCCGACGAGGTCGATCTTGTTGACCGCCAGCACGATATGCCGGACGCCGAGCAGCTGCGCGATCCAGCTGTGCCGCCGCGTCTGCGTCAGCACGCCCTTGCGCGCGTCGACGAGCACCACCGCGAGGTCGGCGGTCGACGCGGCGGTCGCCATGTTGCGCGTGTATTGCTCGTGCCCCGGCGTGTCGGCGACGATGAACGTGCGGCGCGGCGTCGCGAAATAGCGGTAGGCGACGTCGATGGTGATGCCCTGTTCGCGTTCCGCCGCGAGCCCGTCGACCAGCAGCGCGAAATCGAGGTTGGCCCCCTGTGTGCCGACCCGCGCCGAATCGCTCGCCAACGCGTCGAGCTGGTCGGCGAAGATCGCGTTTGTATCGTGGAGCAGCCGCCCGATCAGCGTCGACTTGCCGTCGTCGACCGAGCCGCAGGTGATGAAGCGCAGCA
>CAXTSL010000137.1:0-3857 GCA_964246975.1 uncultured Sphingomonadaceae bacterium | reverse complement strand
ACCTCCGGCCCCAGATAGCGCGCCATCGATTCGACCATCGCGCGCTGGCCCGATTTGGACACCGCGTAATCGGCGCGGTTGGGATAGGCGACGGCAAGATATTTTTCGCCGCCGAAATAGGACGACACGTTGAGCACGTAGCCCGCCCCTTGCGCCTTCATCAGCGGGACGGCGTGGTGCATCAGGACGTAGTTCGAGATCAGATTGGCATCGAGCGTGTAGTTCCACGCATCGAGGGACATATCGACCACCATGTCCTCGGCCCCCGCGACGCCGGCATTGTTGATCAGATAATCGATCCGCCCGAACGCCTTTATCGTCGCGTCGATCGCCGATTTGAGCGAGTCGAGATCGCTGACGTCGAGCCCTGCCATCGTCTGCACACGGCGCTCGACCCCGGCAAAACCGATATCCTCGAGCTCGCTGACGATCCGCGCGCGCGCCAGCGCAAGCTCGCTTTCGCGCCGCGCGACGATCATCACCTTGGCCCCGGCCAGCGCCAGCAGCCGCGCGACCTGGCCACCGATCCCGGCCGACCCGCCGGTGATCAGCGCGACCTTGCCGAGATGGAGCCCGGTGATGTTCTCGCTGAAACCCGGCATTGCTTTGCGCGCGCCGGTCGCCTCGCCGATACTGCGGGGCAGGTACAGCGTCACTTCGGCGATCTTGCTTTCCTTCATCAGCACGCGTGCGGCATGCCCCGCGGCGAAGCGCAGATTTTCCGGCTCGTCATTGTTGAAGCGAACGATCTGGTTGCCCCATTCGGCCTGTCGCCGCCGGCCATGCGCGACATCGACGGCGGATTCGTCGCGCCAGATCCGCGTCAACTGCTCGGTCGCGGCGCGCAGCACATTGGCGTAGATATCGCCCTTGCCGTCGGTCGGGTTCGACAGGAACACGAAGCGCGGGCTTTGTAGCAGCGTGTCGTGATGCTTCCAGTACCGCGTCAGCGTCCGCGCGAGCGCGATCGCGCCGACCAGTTCGGCGTCAAAGAACGCCTCGATTTCCTCGTCGCTGGCGTCGACCAGCGCGCCGGCCATCTCCCCCGCGCCATGCACCGGCAGGAACAGCGCGCCGGTGATCGGCGGATGATCGTCGCTATACGCGGCAAGCGCCGCTTCCATTCCCTTGGGATCGGTACGGTTGAAGCGCACGATGGTCAGCCCGTCGCCGATATCCTCCGCCTTTGCCCGCGCCTGGGCGATGGCGACGTCCGCCTGACGCGGCAGCCCGAGCAGCACGTTCGCACCCGCCGCCAGCTGAACGCGCGCGATCTCCAGCGCTTCTTCCCAGCCGTCCCCCGCAGCGATCAGCACGGCGAGACCGCCGCCATCGAGCGACCGCATCGACGGGCGCGACAGATAGATCGAGCGCGCTTCCTTGCGCACGCTCATGCCGTGCGTCGCTTCGAAATCATGGCCGTTATACGCGGCCGAATCGTCGCTGCCGAGGAACACGCAGGTTTTCGCTATGTCCTCGGGCACCGGATAGGTCTTGGCCTTCGGCTTGCCGCCGGTGCTGCGTTCGAGCGACATCGTCTCGAAGAACTGGTTGGCGGTGGTGCCGGGGTCGTCGCCGCGCGCTTTGTCCATCGTCGCGAAGACGGTGCGGATGCGCTCGCTCTCGATCGGGCCGGGGAACACCAGATTGACGCGAATGCCGCGCGGGCCCAGTTCGAGCGACAGCTCGCGCGACCAGGCATTCATCGCCGCCTTGGGCACGACATAGGCGGCGCGGGCGTAATAAGAGGTGCGCGAGAAAATCGTCGAGACGTTGATGATCGACCCGCCCTCGGGCATTGCCGGGGCGGCGGCGCGTGCGAGGTTCCACGCGACGCCGAACAGGTTGCGGACGGCATCGCCGACGGTCTCGCTGTCGGCAAAGCCCTGCTTCTGCAGCGCGGCGAGTTCGTCCTTGTCGAGCGGCAGCGCCTCGATCGGCTGTTTCGGCCCGGTCGACCCCGCATTGTTGACCAGGATGTCGATCCGCCCGAATTTCTTGACGACCTCAGCGATGCCGTCGCGCACCGACTGCGCGTCGGCGCCGTCGAGCACCACGGTCGCGACGCGTGCGGGGTCGGCGCCGCTTGCCTCGCGCGCCGCTTCCGCCGCCGCCTCGACCCGTTCGGCCGACCGCCCGGTCATGACGACCGTCGCGCCCTCGGCCAGATAGTGGCGGACGATATGACCGCCCAGATTGCCCGCGGCGCCCGTCACCACCGCTATCTTGCCGGCGAGGCGCCCGGTGCCAGGCTGGACGGCGACCGCCGCTGTCTGGGTCTTCTTGGCCATATACTCTCCCGTCCGGCCGGCGGCCGATGCTGTGCGTGTTAAGGGTCGATGCGTTCAGCGCCTGGGGAGGAAAGCCGATCAGAAACCATTGCTAATCAGGGGCATCGCGCAAGTCCAACGCTTCCTTTGCGGCCCACATTTCCAACAGTTCGTCGCGGCTGCGCAAGCCGGGGGCGGGCAGTGCATGGTTGACGACATAGGTCGCGCCCGAATGACGATTTTCCCACATCGACTGGTGCGCTTCGGGCAGGCCGTCCCACGGAACGACGCTGGGTTCGGTGACTTCGAGCAGGCCGGCGGCGATCATGTCGTTCATCCGCGCGACTTCGGAGGCGTTGCACAAATGCGTGCCGAGGATCGACGCGGTCGGCATCAGAATGCGGCGCTGCCGCGTCCACACCTGCGGCGCGTAGAAAGTGAAACGGCAGTCGCTCAGGTCCTCGGCAAACACCACGCGGCCGGTGAACGGTTTGACCAGCGAGGTCGAGACGCCGAGCATGTCCTGCGCTGCGCGCTCGATGATCAGATCGGGTGCGCCGCGCGGATTGTCGGGCGAGCGCAGGATGCGGCCGACCGCCGACCCGAACGGCTTCATCACGCGGTCCTGATAATCGCGCACCGCCGCCTTGAACGCCTCGATGTCGGTCTTGGCGTCGGGCAGGCGCGGCATCGTCTCCGGCCAGTAAAAGTTCGCGCCTTCGCGCCGCTTTATGCTTTCCAGGCTGACAACGCCCTCGATTGCGTCCTCCAGCCCGAGCGACTGGAGCAGTTCGCGCTGGCCATCGGTGGTGGTGGCGACGACGATCCGCGCGTTCAGCCGCCGCGCCGCCTCGATCATCTCGAGCCCGGTCTCGTCGATCAACTCGGACGAGCGCGGGCCGTAATAGATAAGAACCGCCTCGCCGCCGCGTAAGCTCGCGCGCGCCAGCATCTCCTCGGGCGGTGCCGTACCGGGCTTGCCCATGAAGCTGAAATGATAGCCCGACGACGCGCCGTAAAAGGCGAGCGCGCCGCCCTCGGCCAGCAACTGGAAACTGCGCGGGAAGGCGGTCTCGCCGGCATGGCTGACGACGTAATCGGCGCGTTTGCCGCCATTCAGCCGCTCATATTCGGCGACCAGCGGCGCGCCCGCCGCTTCCCATGCGCGCGCTTCCGCGGCATCCTCGGGAACGACGGTGAACAGGTCGGCGAAGCGCGCATCCTTGCGATCGAGCGCGCCGACCGCGCCCTGCTGTGCAATCGCCTCGGCGCGCGCCGGGCTGGAGACGAGGCCGGTTACCTGCAGCCCCGTCCGTATCGCGCTGCGCAAGGCATCGAGTCCGGTGCCGGTCGACGCGCCCTCGACGAACAAGGTCCGCCCCGGTGCGATCTTCAGCGTCGTGAACAGGCAGCGCCAGACCGTGCCGAGGTTGAGGATATAGCTCCCCGCCTGCTCCAGCGTCAGGTCGGGCGGAATGCGGTGTAGCTGGGGCGCTTGCGTCACGAGGAACTGCGCGTGACTGCCCGTTGGCGTCTCATAGCCCTGGATCGCGAAGTCGGCGAACATCGGATCGGTGCCGACCAAAG
>CAXTSL010000136.1:0-3937 GCA_964246975.1 uncultured Sphingomonadaceae bacterium | reverse complement strand
TGTTCAACATCGTCGCGGTCGCCGACTTCAACTTCGGCGCGATGGAGAACAAGGGCCTCAACGTCTTCAATTCGAAGTACATTCTCGCCGACGCCGAGACTGCGACCGACGCCGATTTCGATGCGGTGGCGGGGGTGGTGGCGCACGAGTATTTCCACAACTGGACGGGCAACCGCATCACCTGCCGCGACTGGTTTCAGTTATCGCTCAAGGAAGGCCTGACGGTCTTCCGCGACCAGCAGTTCTCGGCCGACCAGGGCAGCCGTGCCGTGCGCCGCATCGACGATGTACGAGCGTTGCGCGCCGTGCAGTTCCAGGAGGACGCCGGGCCGCTGGCGCACCCGATCCGTCCCGATCATTATATCGAGATCGGCAATTTCTATACCGCGACGGTCTATAACAAGGGGGCCGAGATTATCGGCATGCTCCACACCTTGCTGGGTGCCGAGGGCTTCCGGCGCGGTACCGACCGCTATTTCGAGTTGTACGACGGCCAGGCGGTGACCTGCGAGGCGTTCGTCGGGGCGATGGAGGCGGCATCGGGGCGCGACCTGACCGTCTTCCGGCGCTGGTACGAACAGGCGGGGACGCCGCGCGTGACGGCGACGCTCGACCACGACCCGCTGACCGCCACCGCGACGCTGCACCTCGCGCAATCGACCCCGCCGACAGCGGGGCAGCCCGACAAATTGCCCGTCCATCTGCCGCTGCGCGTCGCGCTGTTCGGACGCACGAGCGGCGCGCGGCTCGGCGACGAGCGGCTGGTCGAGCTGACCGAAGCGAGCGCCAGCGTCACCTTCGCGGGTCTAGCCGAAGCCCCCGTGCTCTCGCTCAATCGCGGCTTCTCGGCTCCGGTAATCGTCGAGGGCGCGGTGTCGCGCGCCACCCAGGCCTTCCTGTCGGCACACGACGACGACCCGTTCGCGCGCTACGAGGCGTTGCAGCGCCTCGCGCTCGACGTGCTGGCGGGTGACGATCCGGCGGACGAGTTGGTCGACGCGCTCGGCGCGACGCTGGCGGCGGGCCTCGATGCGGCGTTCATTGCCGAGGCCGTGCTGCTGCCTTCCGAAGCGTTCATCGGCGATCAGGCGGCACTGGTCGAGGTCGACGCGATCCACCGGCGGCGCGACGCGGCGCGGGTGCTCGCGGCGAGGCGGCTGCACGACGCGTGGTGGGCAGCCTATCGCGGCAACGCAGCGAACCGCTACGAGACGACGCCCGAGGCCAAGGGCCGCCGCCGCCTCAGGAACGTCGCGCTCGGCTATCTGATGGCAACCGGCGCGCCCGATGCCGTCGCCGCCGCCTGGGCGCAGTTCGAGGCGGCGGACAACATGACCGACCGCATGGCGGCATTGAGCGCGCTCGCGAACGCCGATGCGCCCGAACGCGATCTGGCTCTCGCCAGCTTCTACGACCGCTACCGCAGCGATGCCTCGGTGATCGACAAATGGTTTGCGGTGCAGGCGTTGTCGACCCGCGCCGACACGCTGGCGACGGTGCTGGCGTTGACCGCGCATCCCGATTTCGCCGCCGCCAACCCCAACCGGCTACGCGCGCTCGTCGGCGCGTTCGGAGTCAACCAGCTGCGCTTCCACGACGCCGGCGGCGCGGGGTACCGCTTTCTCGCCGATCAGGTGCTGGGCGTCGATCGCATCAACCCGCAGACGGCGGCACGGCTGGTCGGCCCGTTGGGTCGCTGGCGGCGCTTCGACGCGGGCCGCGCCGGGTTAATGCGCGCCGAGCTGGAGCGCGTCTTGGCGGCACCTGGGCTATCCAAGGACGTGTTCGAGATGGCGTCGAAGAGCTTGGTATAGGCCCCCTCCGTCGCTTCGCGCCAGCTCCCCCTGAAGAGGGGGAGGGGCAGAACGGGCGTTCCTCCCCCTCTTCAGGGGGAGGTGGCGGCGAAGCCGACGGAGGAGGAGCGCCGCAGCTTAAGCCACGCTCGCCTTCAAGATCTTCCCCGGCGCGCGCGGCGGCTCCCCCTTCGGCAGCGCATCGACATGCTCCATGCCGCCTGTCACCTCGCCCCACACCGTGTACTTCCCGTCGAGGAAGCTCGAATCGCCGAAGCAGATGAAGAACTGCGAGTTGGCGGTGTCGGGGCTCGCGGTGCGCGCCATCGAGCAGGTACCGCGGACGTGCGGCTCGTCGGAGAACTCGGCCTTCAAGTTGGGCAGCTTCGACCCGCCGCTGCCGGTGCCGCTCGGGTCGCCGCCCTGCGCCATGAAGCCGGGGATGACGCGATGGAAGACGACACCATCGTAGAAGCCCTGTCCCGCCAGTTCGGCGATACGCGCGACATGGCCGGGCGCGAGGTCGGGGCGCAGCTTGATCGTCACGTCGCCGCCGTCGAGGGTGAGGGTCAGGATCTGGGGGGTATCGGTCACGAGCGTCTCCGGATGATTGCTGCCGCCATCTAGGGGCGCAGCACCCATTCCTCAAGCGCCGCGCGCAGCTCGGGAGGCAGCGGCGCGACGCCGCCCTCGCCGCGATGCACCATCACCGTGTCGCACAGCCCGATGCACGCACCGCCCTGGAACATCCCCATCGCCGCGCGGAAGCTCGTGTTGCCGAACGACGCGATGCCGTAGCCGACTGTCACAGGCTCGGGGTATGCCCCCTCGCCGAGGTAATCGATCGCGACATGCCCGACGAGGAAGCGCGCGCGCGGCAGCGAGTGATCGGCGCGCACCCCCCAGTTGAAGCGCACCCGCGCCTCTTCGTACAGCCGCGCCATCGCGACGTTGTTGAGGTGGCGGTTGGGGTCCATGTCGCCGAAACGCGTCGGCAGCTCGATGCTCCAGGGGTAGGTCGCGAGCGCCCGGCGGCGCGGGTCCTCACGCATCGCTGGTGTCATCCTCGGGTGCTTCGCGCCGCAGCGGGCCGGTCTTCATCGAAAAGCCGATACCGAGCGCCGACGACGGGCGGCTCTCGGCGGGCGGCGGGGCTGGCGCTGCGGCAGCGGTTTCGGCCTTGAGCGGACGCGTCAGCAGCGCCTCGATCGCCGGGCCGACAGGCGCGCCGTTGAGCAGCGCCGCCACCGTTTCGGCGATCGGCATCTCGACGCCCGCCGCCGCCGCCGCCTCGACGAGCACCGGCGCGGTCGACGCGCCTTCGGCCACCGTGACGCGGTCGAGCAGCAGGTCGATCACCGGTCTGCCTTCGCCGATCGCGATACCGAGGCTGAGGTTGCGCGACTGCGCCGACCCGCAGGTCAGCACGAGGTCGCCGAGGCCCGACAGCCCCGCGAGCGTCTCGGCGCGCGCGCCCCGCGCGAGGGCGAAGCGCTGCATCTCGGCATAGCCCCGGCTGAGCAGCGCGGCGCGCGCGTTCTCGCCCAGGCCCCGCCCGATCACGACACCGCAGGCGATCGCCAGCACGTTCTTGACCGCGCCGCCGATCTCCGCGCCGATCATGTCGTCGCTGAGGTACGGCCGGAAGCTCTTGGTCGCGAGCAGTTCGACGAGCTGACGTCCTAGCTCGGGGTCGTCGGCGGCGAGCGTCACCGCTGTCGGCTTGCCCGCCGCGACCTCGGCCGCGAACGTCGGCCCGGACAGCACTGCGAGCGGCGAGTCGGGCGCGACCTCGGCAGCGACCTCGGTCATCAGTTTATGCGTCCCCGCTTCGAGGCCCTTGGCGCACAGCACCAAGGTCCGCCCGTCGGGCCGCGCTTCGTCGAGGACGCGGCGCAGATGCTGCGCGGGGACCGCGACCAGCCAGATGCCGCACGCCGACAGGCGGCGCGGGTCGGTCGACGCGCTGATCCCCATCGGCAGCGCGACGCGGGGCAGGAAGCGCGGGTTGCCGTCGCCCGCGTTGATCGCCTCGACGACGTCCTTCTCCAGGGCCCAGAGCTTGGCGCTGGCGTGCTTGCCCGCGACGACGCTGGCGAGCGCCGTGCCCCATGCACCGCCGCCGAGAATTCCGATACTCATGC
>CAXTSL010000135.1:0-3995 GCA_964246975.1 uncultured Sphingomonadaceae bacterium | reverse complement strand
AACGGGTCGAAGCCGTGGATGTTGCGCCCGGTCGGCAGGATTTCGGGCGACCGCAGCAGATCGCCGCCGGTGACGGGGCGGATATACTGGCCGCGGAGCGCGCGGACGATGCCGTCGATCTCGCCGTTAGACGACAGCGCGGTGTTGAGCGCCGACATTTCCTTGAGCAGCGGGGTGTCGAGCTTGATACTGCCTTCGACGATCGCCTCTATCGTATCGACCGAGAGCAAGTCGCCACGCGCGCTGGCGGAGGCGGCAATCATGTCGATCCGCTCGGCGCGCGTCGCCGCCTCGCCCGCGATGTGCAGCCCTTGCGGGATCAGCTCGCGCTCGATTTCGTAGAGCTTCGCGGCGAGTGTGGGAATGTCGCTGCCGTCGAGGTCGAGCGCGGTCGCCTGGTCGCCGATCAGTTCGGCCAGATCGGTGCTTTCGTCGGTGCCGGGTTCGGCGGCGCGCCAGCGATCAACCGAGGCCTTGAGATTGGCCAAGCCCTTGTACACGCCCGAATTGGTGAGTGCGGGGGTGAGGTAGCTGACCAGTGTCGCGCCCGAGCGGCGCTTGGCGAGGACGCCCTCCGACGGGTTGTTGGCAGCGTAAAGGTAGATGTTGGGCACGTCGCCGATCAGCCGGTCGGGCCAGCACTCTGCGGTGAGACCGGTCTGTTTGCCGGGCATGAATTCGAGGCTGCCGTGGGTGCCGAAATGCAGGACCGCGTGGGCTTTGAAATCCTCACGGAGCCAGCGGTAGAAGGCCGCGAAAGCGTGCGTGGGGGCAAAACGCCCCTCGAACAGCAGGCGCATCGGATCGCCTTCGTAACCGAGCGCGGGCTGGATACCGACGAAGACGCTGCCGAATTGCGCGCCCAGGATTTGTACCGCGGTGCCGTCCGACTGGAGCTTGCCGGGGGCAGGCCCCCAAGCGGCCTCGATCTCGGCGAGGTAGGTTTCGCGGGCGACGATCGTGTCGGCGGTGACGCGCGCATGAACGTTCGCTTCGGTGCCGTAGCGCGCGGCATTGCCGCCAAGGATGCGTTCGCGCACGTCGTCGGCGGTGGCGGGGACGTCGACGACATAGCCTTCGCGCGCGAGCCGCTTGAGCGTGGCGTGGAGCGATTCGAACACGGCGAGGAATTGCGCGGTGCCCGCCGCGCCTGCGTTGGGCGGGAAATTGAACAAAACGATGCCAACGCGCTTCTCGGCGTCCTTGGCGCGGCGCAGCTCGACCAGCTTCACCACGCGCGCGGCAAGCATGTCGGCGCGCTCGCCGCACGTCTGCATCGCGCGCACCTGCCCGTTCGCGGGGAAGGTGCAGCCGCGCGTGCAGCCGGTGCAGGGCGTGTCGGATCCGTCCGAGCGACCGCCGAACACCATCGGCACCGTGCCACCGTCGAGCTCGGGGATCGCGATCATCATCGTCGATTCGAGCGGGAGCAGCCCTTGCCGGTTCGCGCCCCAGCTCTGCAGCGTCTGGAACTCCACCGGATGCGCCGACAGATACGGGCGATCGAGCCGGGCGAGAATGTCCTCGGCGGCGGCGGCGTCGTTGTACGCGGGCCCGCCGACCAGGCTGAACCCTGTGAGATTGACGACCGTATCGACGGTCGCGCGGCCATCCTTCAGGAAAAATGCCTCGATGGCGGGACGCCCATCGAGCCCGCCCGCGAACGCCGGGATCACGTCGAGCCCGCGCGCTTCGAGCGCCGCGATCACGCCGTCGTAATGGCCCGTGTCCTTGGCGAGAACGTAGGAACGCAGCATCAGCAGCCCGACCGTGCCGCCAGATTCTTTGGTGCCGCCACGACGGCGCGGCAGCTCGGTAACGGTGCACGCCATCCGCTGCGGCAACGTGGGGTGATAGACGCCGACGTCGGGATAATCGCGCGGCGGATCCGCCTTCATCGCGCCGCGCAACGCCCGGCGTGGACCATCGGCATAGCGGTCGACCAGCGCCCGCACCATGTCGACGACGTTGTCGTCCGACGCCGCCAGCCAATATTGCATCGTCAGGAAATAGGCGCGCACGTCCTGCGCGGTGCCCGGCACGAACTTCAGCAGCTTGGGCAGTCGGCGCAGCACCGCCATCTGACCCGCACCCGAACTCGCGCCAGCCTTGTTGGCGCCGCGCATCTTCTTGATGATCGACAGCAGGCCCGTGGCGGGCTTGTCCATTCGATAGGCACCCATGCGGGTCAGCTTGACGATGTCGCCGGCCGACATCAGGCAGACGATCGCATCGCATTCGTCGCGGCGTGCCTGCAATTGCGGCAGCACGGCGCGAATGTGATCCTCGAGGAACAGCATCGTCACCAGGATGACGTCGCCACGCGCGATGTCGGCGTGCGCCGCCTCCAGCGCGCCAGGCTTTTCCCCCCAGTCGGCGGCCGCGTGGAAGCCGATCGTGACGCCGGACTGCGTCGCCGCCAGCGTCGCCTGCGCGCGCTCGACCGCCCCCGACAGGTGATTGTCGAGCGTGATGATGACCACGCGGACGGCGGGTATCGCGCTATCGGGCATAATGCGCCTTCGCGTCGTAGAGGGTGTCGAGCGTGATCGTCGCGCGACCCTGT
Organism: uncultured Sphingomonadaceae bacterium; assembly: GCA_964246975.1. GTDB lineage: Bacteria > Pseudomonadota > Alphaproteobacteria > Sphingomonadales > Sphingomonadaceae > Glacieibacterium. Next base: position 1,429 of record CAXTSL010000135.1, on the reverse strand, counting down.
TCGGTGGCGTATTTCTCGGTGTTGCGCCGCGCCTTGCCGCGCACAAAGAACGGGATTTTCATGAGTTCGCGCTCGGCGTCTGCGGTCCAGCCGCCCGTCTCCACCGGCGCATCGGCGACGAGCAGGCTGGCTTCGACCTGCGTTTCGACCGGCGCAGGCGCGTGCTGCGCGGCCGGTGCCGAACCATGCCTCAGATGGCTCGCGCCGGCGGCATCGGAGAACTCGAAATCGTCGCGAAACATCGTCAGCAGATGCTCCTCCAGCCCCATCACCAGCGGATGCACCCAGGTGTCGAACAGCACGTTCGCGCCTTCGAACCCCATTTGCGGCGAATAGCGGGCGGGGAAATCCTGAACGTGGACTGGCGCCGAGATCACCGCGCACGGAATGCGCAGCCGCTTGGCGATATGGCGCTCCATCTGCGTGCCGAGCACCAGCTCGGGCTGCAGCTTCTGGATCGCCTCCTCGACATCGAGATAATCGTCGGTGATCAGCGGCTCGACACCGTACAGCTTGGCGGCGTCGCGCACGTCGCGCGCGAACTCGCGATTGTAGCAGCCCAGCCCGACGACCTCGAACCCGAGCTCGTCGCGGGCCACCCGCGCCGCCGCGACCGCGTGCGTTGCGTCGCCGAAGATGAAGACGCGCTTGCCGGTCAGATAGGTCGAGTCGACCGAACGGCTCCACCACGGGAGGTTGGACGTATCGAGCGCGGCAAGGGCGTCAACGCCCGCGACGCTCGCCACTTCGGCGATGAAATCGCGCGTCGCGGCGTGGCCGATCGGTACCGTGCGCACGGCCTTCTGCCCGAAAGTCTTCTCCAGCCAGCGACAGGTCGTGTCGGCAATCTCTGGATAGAGACAGATGTTGAAGTCGGCGTCGCCGAGCCGGGCGAGGTCGGCCGGGGTCGCGCCGAGTGGCGCGGTGACGTTGAGGTCCACGCCCAGTGTGGCGATCAGTCGCGTGATCTCGATGACGTCGTCGCGGTGGCGGAAGCCGAGCGCCGTGGGCCCGAGCAGGTTGGCGCGGGGCCGGCGGCCTCCTGCAGCATCGGCGCGGGCGGCGGGCCGCACGTCCTTGTCGGCGAGCGTGCGGACCAGCTGGTAGAAGGTCTCCGCCGCGCCCCAATTCTCCTTGCGCTGATAGCTCGGCAGCTCAAGCGCGACGACCGGGATCGGCAGCCCCATCGCCTGCGCCATGCCGGCCGGATCGTCCTGGATCAGCTCGGCGGTGCATGACGCGCCGACCAGCATCGCCTGCGGCTTGAAGCGCGCATAGGCGTCGCGCGTCGCGGTCTGAAACAGCTCGGCGGTGTCCTTGCCGAGGTCGCGCGCCTGGAAGGTGGTGTAGGTGACCGGAGGGCGCTTGCCGCGGCGCTCGATCATCGTGAACAGCAGGTCGGCATAGGTGTCGCCCTGCGGCGCGTGGA
>CAXTSL010000134.1:556-4243 GCA_964246975.1 uncultured Sphingomonadaceae bacterium | reverse complement strand
GCAGATCGCGTTGCGCGGCCAGGCGCAGAGCCAGACCGATCAGGTCAAGTTCTCCGTCATCGACCCGCCGACCACGCCGCGCACCCCGGCCGCGCCCAACCGACTGCTGCTGCTGACCGGCGTGCTGCTCGCCGGGCTCGCCGCGGGCGTCGGTGCCGCCTTCGCGCTGGCGCAGCTGCGGCAGACCTTCGCGACCGCCCCCAAGCTGGAGCGCGCGGCGGGCATGCCGGTGCTGGGCAGCATCGGCGAGATGGTGACGCGGGTGCAGGCGGAGGCACGCGCACGCCGCCTGAAACTGTTCGCCAGCGGTATCGGCGGCCTCGCCGCGGCCTATGCGCTGCTGGTCGGCGTCGAGTTCCTCCAGCGGGGCATGGCGGCGTGAACGACATGAGCCGTCCGCTGAAGTCCAGGCGTGAGCTGTCGCTGCTGGAGCGTGCGGCGCTGTTCTCTCCCCTCTCTGCAAGGGAGGAGTCGGGGGTGGGTCACGCGCCTAGCGCGTCCAGCGGTGCGGCTGAAGTCGGCGCTGGCGCGCCGATACCCACCGCCACCCCCTCCCTTGCAGGGAGGGGAGGGGCAAGAGACGTTCTCCCCACCCTCGCCGCGATCCCGCCCGAATACCTCGCGCGCGACGACGAAATTGGGGGCGACGAGGAAGACGTCAACCCGCCTCCGCTCGACCCCGACGTGGCGCGGATCGATCGCGGGCGGCTGGCCGAAAACGGCATGATCGTGCCCGGCGCGCCGATCGGCCCGCTCGCCGAGGAGTTCCGGCTGGTCAAGCGCCAGCTGTTCGTCACCAAGGTTCGGCTGGAGGGCGGCAACGAACCTGACAAGGCGCGCACTATCCTGATCTGCTCGGCGCGGCCCGGTGACGGCAAGACCTTCTGCGCGATCAATCTCGCGCTCTCGATCGCCGCCGAGCGCGATACGGAGGTGCTGCTGGTCGACGCCGACGTCGCCAAGCCCGATGTCTGCCGCCGCCTGGGACTACAGCTCGGGCTGCAAGCGCGGCCGGGTCTGCTCGACGCGCTTTACGATGCGAGTATCGACGTCGAGTCGCTCGTCATCCGCACCGACGTGCCGCATTTCGCGGTGCTGCCGGCGGGGACCAAGACGGCGGTCGATACCGAGCTGCTGGCGAGCGCGCGCACCCGCGCGGTGATCGCCCGGCTGCTCGCGGCCAACCCGCGCCGCCTATTGGTGTTCGACTCGCCGCCCGCGCTCGCCGCGTCGCCCGCCGGCGTGCTGGCGATGCTGGTCGGCCAAGTGCTGCTCGTCGTCCGCGCCGATCGCACGCCGGAGAGCGAGGTCACGGCCGCGGTCGGCGTGCTCGACGGCTGCGAGCATATCGGCCTCATCCTCAACGCGGTTTCCTTCGTCCCCGACCGGCATCGGTTCGGCAGCTATTACGGTCAGGAGTTGACCACATGACTCGCTTCATCCTGCTCGGTGCCGCCGCGACGCTGGCGCTCGCCGCCAGCCCGGCGGCCGCCCAGAACGCCCGCACGGTCGTCCAGCCGTACATCCAGCTCAGCCAGACGGTGGATGTCGACCTGAAGGGTGGCGATGCGGTGACCTATACGTCCGCCGCCGCCGGCATCGACGCGAGCATCGACACCGCGCGCGCGACCGCGCAGGCGTCCTATCGCTACGAGCATCGCTTCGGTTGGGAAGACGGCGATGGCGATCTCGACGTCCATTCCGGTCTGGCCCGCGCCGCGTTCCGCCTGACACCCGGCGTGCAGCTCGAAGGCGGCGCGCTCGCCACGCGGACGCGCTACGACATTCGCGGCGAGGCACCCGGCGTGCTGGCGGGCGACGACCGCAACGTGACGCAGGTCTATTCGATCTATGCCGGCCCGACCGTTTCGCGCTACGTTGGCCCGGTCGCGCTCGCGGCGCTCTATCGCATCGGCTACACCAAGGTGGAGACGCCGGGCTTCTCGCCCGTGCTCGCCGGCGGGCCGCGCGCGAACTTCTACGACGATTCCGTCGGTCAGATCGCCAATGTCAGCGCGGTGCTGCCACCGCGCGCGCTGCTGCCCGTCGGCCTCACCGCCAGCGGCGGGTGGGAGCGCGAGATGGCGGGTGCGCTGCGCGGCCGTTACGACAGCTGGTATGTGCGCGGCGACGCGCTGCTGCCCGTTTCGCCCAACCTCGCGGTCGCCGGGGGCGTCGGTTACGAGCGGATCAAGACCAGCGAGCGCGAAGCCCTGCTCGATGCGGGCGGCGCGCCGGTGGTCGACCGCGACGGTCGCTTTGTGATCGACGAGACGCAGCCGCGCCGCGTCACCTATCGCACCGACGGCGTCTATTACGACGCCGGCGTAGTCTATCGCCCCAGCCGCCGCACCGCGCTGGAGGCGCATGTCGGCCGCCGCTATGGCACGATGAGCTATCGCGGCAGTCTGAACTGGGCGGCGTCGCCCACCGTCGGCGTCGCGGTCGGCGTGTACGACACCGTCACCACCTTCGGCCGCCAGCTTCGCACCGGCATCGCCAATCTGCCGACCAGCTTCATCACGACGCGCGACCAGTTCGCGCAGGCGTTCAACGGCTGCACGCTCGGCACCGCCGGCGCGGCACCCGGCGGCTGCCTCGACGGCGTGTTCCAGTCGGTGACCGCGTCCAGCTATCGCGCGCGCGGCATCGACGCGGTGGTCAGCGCGACGCGCGGCCGCACCACGTATGGCGGCGGCGTCGGCTATGCGAACCGCAAGCTCTTCTCGCCCGATCGTCCCGGCGTGACGGTCTATGGGATCGAGGACGAGAGCTATTATGCGCAGGCGTTCTTCACGCGCGCGCTGACGCCTGTGTCCGGGATCAACCTGCAAGCGTTTGCCGACTATTACGAGCCGGGCTTTCCCGGTTCGGACGACGTGCTGTCGACCGGTGCGACGGCGAGTTATTATCACGACTTCGGTCGGCTCGGCACTACCGCGTCGGTCGGTATCTATTCGTTCCGGGTCGGCGACGGCGTCGAGACCGCGCTGCGCGGCCAGGCGCTGCTCGGCGCGCGGTACAGCTTCTAGGGAGGCGGCGATGATCGAGCAGCATTTCGGCCTATCCGGCAACCCGTTCGCGCTGACCCCCGATCCGCGCTTCTGGTTCGAGACGGCGACGCACCGCAAGGCGATGGCGTATCTCGGCTATGGGCTGGCGCAGCGCGAGGGCTTCGTGGTCATCACCGGCGACATCGGCGCGGGCAAGACGACGCTGATGGCGCACCTGCTCGCCACCGTCGACCGCACGCCGCTCCACGTCGTCCAGATCGTATCGACCGCGGTCGAGCCCGCCGACCTGCTGCGCATCGTCGCGGTGCAGCTCGGGGTGGAGACGGCGGGTCTGGAGAAGGCGCAGCTGCTGGTCGCGATCGAGCGCGGCTTCCACGCCGTCGCGCGGGCGGGCAAGCGGACGCTGATCGTCGTCGACGAGGCGCAGGCGCTGCCGTTGGGCGCGCTCGAAGAGCTGCGGATGCTGTCCAACGTCCAGGCGGGCGGCCATGCGCTGACCCAGATCGTGCTGCTCGGCCAACCCGAGTTCCGCGACCGGCTCAACGGCGAGGGTTCGCTCGAACAGCTCCGTCAGCGCGTCATCGCCATCCACCATCTCGACCCGATGGAAGAGGACGAGGTGGCCGATTACCTCGCGCATCGCCTGCGGCTGGTCGGGTGGCAGGGGCGGCCG
>CAXTSL010000134.1:0-546 GCA_964246975.1 uncultured Sphingomonadaceae bacterium | reverse complement strand
ACAGCTTCGCTGCGTTCTATGACGCCACCGGCGGTGTGCCGCGGCGGCTGAACCTGCTCGCCGCGCGCGCGCTGCTGCACGCGGCGGTGACGCGCGACGACCTGATCGACGGCAAGGCCGTGCGCGTGGTGCGGGCGGATATGGAAGCGGATTTGCCGGGACCGGGGGCTACCGCCGTGGGGACACTCCTCGACGAGGAGCATCCCCGGTCGGTTCCGCCCGCGCGGGCGTTCGGTGAGGTCGAAATCGACACCCGCATCGCCGACATCGAGATCCGCCTTCAGCAGCAGGACGAGGCGCTGCGCCGCGTGCTGACGCTGCTCGTCGACTGGGTGGAGGGCGACGCCTCCGCGCCCCGCCTCGATCAGGGGCTCGAACGAAAACATGCAGCCTGAGCCGATCATCAACGGCCTCTCCGTCGACGTCGAGGACTGGTTCCAGGTCGGCGCGTTCGAGCGCGTCATCCGTAAAGACGATTGGGACGGCCTCGACGCGCGCGTCGAGCGCAACACCGATGCGGTGCTCGCGCTGTTCGCCGAGAGCGGG
>CAXTSL010000133.1:0-4810 GCA_964246975.1 uncultured Sphingomonadaceae bacterium | reverse complement strand
GGGGCCTCGCCGTCTCACCGAGACCATTGCCTGTTGCACCGCCCCACCCCAACCCCTCCCCTGAAGGGGAGGGGCTAGATAACTATCAGCGTAAATAGTCGAACAGCGACAGCTGCGAGAGCTTCGAGAAGCTCGCTTGCGTCGCCTGTAAAATGGTCATCGTCTTCTGCAATTCGGTGATCGTGTCGGTGACGTCGACATCTTCGAGCGCGGTGCGGGTCGCCTCGCGGTCGGTCGCAACGTCCTTCAGATGCCCGGCTTCGAGATCGACCCGCGCCGCGCGCGCGCCGAGCGAAGCCTGCATGCTCGCCGCCTGGTCGTTCGCCACCTGCAACGCATCGCCGGTCGTCCCGGCGATCGCCGAGGTGTCGGCGGTGCCGCGCAATGCTGTCGCCAGCGCGGAGATCGTAGCGAGGATGTTGCCCCCGCTCGTTCCGTAGAGTTTCGCCGCCGATGCGCCGGGCTCGATGCTGGTGGTCGCGCCGATCGGGATCGCCGCGGGCGACGTGGTCGCCAGCGTGAAGCTGCCGTCGGGGTTCTTGGTCACCGCGGTCGAATCGTCGCTCGCGAAGATCGACGATCCGCGCGAATCCTTGACGTTGGCATAGTCGACCAGATTCTTGACGATCGCGTCTAGCTGGTCAGCCAGCGTGCCGCGATTGGCCGCCGACAAGGTTCCGCCGTTCGACTTGATCGCGATTTCCTGCGCCTGTTGCAGCGCGTCGGTGATCGCCTTCAGCGTCACGTCCGCCTGGCTCAAGGTCGAACTGGTCAGCGTGATGTTGCCCGAAAAAGCCGCGTCGTCGGCCTTGCCCTGCTTCAGCGTTTCGAGCCGGCGATACGCCACCGCATCGTCCGACGCGGTGTTGATCCGCTTGCCGGTCGACACCTGCGTCTGCAACGCGTCGGCCTTCGCGCCGAGCGTCAGCAGGTTCTGCTTGTTGAACGTGTAGAACTGGTTGGTCGAAATGCGCATCGCGTCAGCCTTCAGCGGATGTCGAGGATCGATTGCAGGATTTCGCGCGACACCGCGATCACGCGGCTGGTCGCCGAATAGGCTTGCTGGAAGCGCATCAGGTCGACCGCTTCGGAATCCATGTCGACCCCCGATTCGGCATCGCGCGACGCGACGGCATTGTCGTGGATCGTGCCTTGCGCATCGGCGACCGACTTGCGCTGTGCCAGCGTCGCGGCGTTGGCGGTGGTCAGATCGACGACCTTGCCTTCGAAGTTGCCGGTAGTGCGCGCGGCTGCAAGCGCTGCGAGGTTGGTATTGTCGCGCTGCCCGCCGCCGACCGCGGCAGCAGCAATGCCGCGCGGGTCGTCGAGCGTCATCGTCATCCGCGCGGTGCCGCCCGGGACCAGCGCGAACATCGCCGCGCCGGGATTGGCGTCAAGGTCGCGCCCGGCGGCTTGCACCGTATTGACGCTGGTTGTGAAATTCTGCGCGAGCGTGGAAAGTGACGTCCGCGCGTCGACCACGCGCTGCATCGAATCGACCACGCCCGACAAGACGCCACCCGCGGGCTGGAGCGCGGTCAAGGTCGCGCCGTTGATCACGTTGAACGCGACCGTGCCCGACGGGCTCGACTGATAGATCACGACCGCGGCCTGCGCGCCTTCGACCAATAACGGCCCGTTATTGCCGCCGCCATGGACCGTGGCGCGGCCGATACCGTCGAACTGGACCGAGACATCGGTGATCGCGCTCATTTGTTCGAGCAACTGGTCGCGCTGATCGAGCAACGCCGCTTGCCCCGACGTGCCCGGCTGGACGCGGGTGAGGCCGCTATTGACCTTGGCGAGCGCGGCGGCGGTCGTATTGAGCGTCTCGACCGAGGTGCGCCCCGTGCCGTCCAAATCGAGCGCGATCTGGTCGAGCGCGTCGCCGGTATCCGAAAACGCGGAGGCGACGCCCGATGCGGCTTCGAGCATCGACGAGCGCGCACCGATCGAGGTCGGGTCGCCCGCCAGCGTCGTCGCGGCGTTGAAGAAGGTCGAGATGCGCGAGGAGAGCTGGCTGCCCGACAGGCTCGATTCGATTCGCTGGAGCCACACCACGCTGGTCGAGGTTCTGGCGAGGTCCGAGCCGGTCGAGCGCACTTCCGCCGCACGGTACATGTCGCTGATCCGCGTGATCCCGCCGACCAGCGAGCCGAGCCCGTTGACGGTATTGTTGCGGCCCGTGGCAGCGACTTCGCTGCTCGCGGCGACGCGGCGCGAATAGCCCGCGCTGCCGGCGTTCGCGATATTCTCCGATACGGTGTTGAGCGCGACCTGATACGCGCGCAATCCGCTCGCACCGATCGACAGCATGTCGCTCATGGCGCGTCACCTGTTGTGTCGCCAGCACCCGGCTGGACCGCGGCCTGCGAGCGCGCGAGGAATTCGACCATCGCCTTGCCGATTCCGATCGGCTGGTGCGCGGCCATGCTCTCGGACACCTTCTGGTCCTGCATGTCGCGGAACGTTTCCATGTTCTTCTGGTCGAACAGCCCGCTATCGTCGCCGGCCAATTTGGTCTTGCGCATCGACTTCAGCATCATGTTGACGAACACCGCTTCGAACTTCTCGCCGGCCTTTTTCAAATTGGCGTGCGAGGTCAGCCGGCTGGTATCGTTCGAAATGCCGCTGGTCGGCGCGGGGGCCTGGGCACCCGTCAGGGAAGGAATGTCGCTCACAGGATGATCAACTCGGCCTTGAGCGCGCCGGCTTCCTTCAGCGCCTCGAGGATCGCGACGAGGTCCGACGGGCTCGCGCCGATCGCGTTCACCGCTTTCACGATATCGGCGAGCTTGGGCCCTGGCGCGAAGACGAACATCGGGCGCTTCTCCTCGGTGACGTCGACGCCCGATTTCTGCTCGGTCGCGGTCTGGCCTTGGCTGAACGGTGCCGGCTGGACCACGGTCTGCTTCTCGTCGATCCGCACGGTCAGCTTGCCGTGGGTGATCGCGGCGGGGCCGACGCGGACCGCGGAGTTGATCACCACGGTGCCGGTACGCGCGTTGACGATGACGCGCGCGGGCGGCTCGGCCGAGGTGACGGTCAGGTTCTCGATCTCGCTCATCATCGCGGCGCGGATATCGGCACCCGGGGGCGCGTTGATGCGGATCGACACGCCGTCGACCGCTTCGGCCACGCCGCCGCCGAATTTCTTGTTGATCGCCAGCGCGACCGCCTGCGCCGTCGTGAAGTCCGAGCGGGCGAGGTTGAACATCAGGCTGGGCGCGGAGTCGAAGCCGGTGGCGACCGCGCGTTCGACGGTCGCGCCTTCGGGGATGCGTCCGGTCGAGGGCACGTTGACCGTGACCTGCGATCCGTCCTTGCCCTCGATGCCGAGGCCGCCCACCGCGAGGTTGCCCTGCGCCATCGCATAGATCTGGCCGTCCGCGCCGACGAGCGGCGTCAGGATGAGCGCACCGCCACGCAGCGACTTGGCCTTGCCCATCGACGCGACGGTGATGTCTATCTTCTGCCCCGGCTTGGCGAAGGGCGGCAGCTCGGCGGTGATGATGACGACCGCGGCGTTCTTCAGCCCCGGATTGATCCCCGCGGGCAGCTGCAGCCCAAAGCGGCTGGTCACCGCCTTCATCGACTGGATGGTATATTCGAGATTGTCGTCGCCCGTGCCCGCGAGCCCCACGACGATGCCGTAGCCGGTCAGCTGGTTCGAGCGGATGCCCTGGAATGTGCCGATATCCTTCACGCGGTCCGCCTGCGCCGGAATGGCGATCAGGCAGGCGGCGAGCGTGGCGAGGAACAGGCGGAGGCGGAGCATGCGGTACGATCCAATCATGGTGTTCCGCCAGCTATGCGCCGCCGATGGTTAAGACGGTGCTAACCATCGGATATGGCTTCCGGCCTGACTTTCTCGTCATTGCGAGGAGCGAAGCGACGCGGCAATCCAGCGTCCTGGTGGAACAATGGATTGCTTCGCTCCGCTCGCAATGACGGTGGAGTCCTAAAACGGGCTGATCACCGAGAAGAAGCGGCCGAGCCAGCCCTGGCGGCCGGCGCGGGCGACGTCGCCCTTGCCGGTATAGGCGATGCGCGCGTCGGCGACGCGAGTCGACAGCACGCGATTGTCCGCGCTGACGTCGGCGGTGCGCACGATACCCTTGATCTGGACGAACTCGTCGCCGCGGTTCAGCGTCACGCGCTTCTGCCCCTGCACCAGCATCGTTCCGTTGGGATAGACTTCGACCACGGTGACCGAGACTTCGCCCGACAGCGAGTTCGACTGGTCGGCCGATCCCTTGCCGTTGAAATTGCGGCTGCCGCTGACCGATGCGTCGCTGCCCTTGAACAGCGACAGCGCGCCGGTGGTCGGCGGCACGATCCCGAACCCGCCGCCCGAATCGAGCTTCGACGCAGAGGATTTGCTCGCCTGCATGTTCTCGACCAGCACGATCGTCAGCGGATCGCCGACGCGGCGCGCGCGTGTTCCCTCGTAGAGCGCTGCATAACCGTCGCCGACCTGGAAGATGCTGCCGGTGGCCGGCGCGGGCGCGGGCGGAGGAGGCGGGGGCGCCGCCGAGAAATCCTCGCGCGGCTTCTTCTTGCCGAAGATGCCGGCGTGCGCGGGGGCGGTGGCGGAGGCCATCAACGCGACGATCGCCAATCCTGCAACCAGTCGTGCCCCCAACCCGTTAGTCCTGAGCTTGTCGAAGGGCGGCTCTGAGGCGCGCGACTGTCCAGCCCCAAGCCCGTGCTTCGACAAGCTCAGCACTAACGGATTGGGATGGGCGGAAGTCCGGGCAGGGTTCATTTCAGCGATCATCACAGGTTCTGGTTCACGTATTTGAGCATG
>CAXTSL010000132.1:3795-4932 GCA_964246975.1 uncultured Sphingomonadaceae bacterium | reverse complement strand
CGACCTGCGTCCGCTTGATCTCCGAATCCCAATAGGCGCCCTTGACGAGCCGCACGTTCATCGGCCGCCCCAGCGCGTTCGCCCAGGCCACCACCGGCCGCGCGCGCTTGCCATAGGCCTGCACCGCCATCCCGAACCCGTCCCAGCCCCTGAGCGCCGGCAAGCCGGCGACTGCGCCGATGATGTCGAGCGACATCTCCAGCCGCTCGCTCTCCTCCGCGTCGACCGTCAAGGCGATGCCGAGCCCCGCCGCCCGCACCGCCAGCGCCTCCAGCATTTCGGTCAGCGCGGGTACGCACTCGTCCCACCGCGCGACCTCGTAGCGCGGATGCAGCGCCGACAGCTTGACCGAGATCGAATGCCCCGCCCCAACTTCCTTCGGGCCGTTGCGCCCGACCGCGTCGATCGCGTCGGTATAGGATTTGAAGTACCGCGCGCCATCCGCATGGGTCCGCGCCGCCTCGCCCAGCATGTCGAAGCTCGCGGTGAAGCCCTTGTGCTCGCTCCGCGCCATGCGCTTCATCGCCTCGTCGATGGTGCGGCCCATGACGAAGATCTCGCCCATCATCTTCATCGCCGCGCCCACCGCCTGGCGCACGAACGGCTCGCCCGCGCGGCCGATCAGCCGTTTGAGCGAGCCGCCCCCTTCCCCGACGATCGCGCGCCCGACCACCAGCCCCCAGGTCGCCGAGTTGACCAGCAGCGAGGTCGACTTGCCGCGATGCGCGCGCCAGTCCGCCTCGCCCAGCTTGTCGGCGATCAGCAGGTCGGCGGTCTCCGGGTCCGGCACGCGCAGAAACGCCTCGGCCAGGCTCAGCAGCGCGACGCCTTCGGACGTGTTGAGCCGATACTCCTGCAGGAACTGGTTGACCCATCCCTTGCCCTGCGCCGCGCGCAGATCGGCAAGCAGTTCCGACGCCGTGTCCATCACGCGCTCATGTGAGTCGTGCGACAGTCGTGCCCGCTCCAGCAGCGGCTTTAGAACATCGGGTTCGGGCGCGCGGTGCAGCGCGCGCATGGTCTGGAGGAGAGTCGTATCGGCCATGTTGGAACCTTCGGTCGGTTACGCTTGCGATGTTGGATTGCGCGTGGCTAGAGGGCGGCAACGCGATTAGCCGAGGGAACCGTCCGTGACCA
>CAXTSL010000132.1:0-3785 GCA_964246975.1 uncultured Sphingomonadaceae bacterium | reverse complement strand
GGAGGGGAATGCCGTGACGACGATCACCGTCGAGGAGATGAAGGGCCGCGTCGGGCATGAGACCGTCGGCGACTGGGTCGAGGTGACGCAGGACATGATCGACAAGTTCGCCGACGCGACCGGCGATCACCAGTTCATCCATGTCGACCCCGAGCGCGCTGCGCTGACCCCGTTCGGCGGCACCATCGCCCACGGCTTCCTGACGCTCTCGCTGATGCCGCTGCTGTCGTCGAAGGTCGCCGATGCGCCGCGCCTCGAAGGCGTCAAGATGGGGGTCAATTACGGGGGCAACAAAGTGCGCTTCCTGACCCCCGTGCGCTCGGGATCGAAGGTGCGCGGCCGCTTCAAACTGATCGAGTTCGACGAAAAACGCCCCGGCCAGTTCCAGCAGACGAACGAGTTCACCGTCGAGATCGAGGGCGCACCGAAGCCCGCGATGGTCGCCGAATGGATCAGCCAGGTCTTCGTCTGATCCGCCCGTCCGGGCGTGCCCTCGCGTGCAGGGTGTGACTTTAGTGTGACCTTTCGAGAAGGATAACCCATGCGTTCCGCCGTCATCGTCTCCACCGCCCGCACCCCTATCGGTCGCGCCTATCGCGGCGCGTTCAACGCGCTGCCCTCGCCGACACTCGCGAGCCACGCGATCAGGGCCGCCGTCGAGCGCGCCGGGATCGACGGCGCGGAGGTGCAGGACGTGGTGATGGGTGCCGCGCTCCAGCAGGGCGTTCAGGGCGGCAACATCGCGCGCACCTCGCTGCTGCGCGCAGGGCTGCCGACCAGCGTTGCCGGCCAGTCGATCGACCGGCAATGCTCGTCGGGCATGATGGCGATCGCGACCGCCGCCAAGCAGATCGTCATCGATCGGATGGACGTCGCGATCGGCGGCGGTGTGGAGAGCATCTCGATGGTGCAGACGCCACAGATGCGCGTCGGCGGCGACCCCGAGCTGCTCGCGATCCACAAGGACATCTACATGCCGATGCTCCAGACCGCCGAGGTGGTCGGCAAGCGCTACGGCATCGGTCGCGAGGAATGCGACGCCTATGGCCTCCAGTCGCAGCAGCGCACCGCCGCGGCGCAGGCGGCGGGCAAGTTCGACGACGAGATCGTTGCCGTCACCGCCACCATGGCGATCACCGACAAGGAGACCAAGGAGGTCACCCACAAGGAGGTGACGCTCGCCAGGGACGAGGGCAATCGCGCCGACACGACGCTGGCAGGGCTGCAGAGCCTCAAGCCCGTGCTCGAGGGCGGAATCGTCACCGCCGGCAACGCCTCGCAGCTGTCCGACGGCGCGTCGGCGAGCGTGCTGATGGAGGAGAAGGTCGCCGCCGCGAAAGGCCTGACCCCGCTCGGCCGCTACGTCGGCATGGCGGTGGCGGGCACCGAACCCGACGAGATGGGCATCGGCCCGGTCTTCGCGATCCCCAAGCTGCTGGAGCGCTTCGACCTCAAGATCGACGACATCGGCCTGTGGGAGCTGAACGAGGCGTTCGCGGTGCAGGTGCTGTATTGCCGCGACAAGCTCGGCATTTCCGACGAGCTGCTCAACGTCAACGGCGGCTCGATCTCGGTCGGCCATCCCTATGGCATGACCGGCGCGCGCTGCACCGGCCATGCGCTGATCGAGGGCAAGCGCCGCGGCGCGAAGTACGTCGTCGTCACGATGTGCGTCGGCGGCGGCATGGGCGCGGCGGGGCTGTTCGAGGTTCTGTAGCGCTCCTTCTTCGTCACCCCGGGCTCGACCCGGGGCCCCGCTGCCTTGCCCCAAGCAAGAAGAAGCGGGGCCCCGGCTCAAGCCGGGGTGACGAGGTGGTTCGGCCCGGCGACCGCCTAACGTGGCCCGCACCTGTCCCGTTTTGCGCCTATAGCTTCGACCGCAATTGCCAGCGGCGGGAGCATCGCCTTTGATCGCGCTCGCGATGAGCGAAGAGAGCACCGAGTCGGCCGACAAGGCGACGGGCACCCGCGCGCCCGAGCTGCTGGCGGCGGTCTATGACGACGTGCGTCGCGTCGCCCGGCGGTTGCTCGCCGGCGACAGCCAGCGCCGCGCATTGCAGCCGACCGAGCTCGCCAACGAGGCGGCGCTGCGGCTGATCGGTCTCGACCGCATGGCGATCCGCGACGGCGGCCACATGCTGGCGCTCGCCGCCCAGACGATGCGCCGCATCCTGATCGACGAGGGCCGCAAGGCGGGGAGCGCCAAGCGCCAGCCGCCGCCGATGCTGACCCGCTGGCCCGACGATCCGCACCACCAGCTGATCGACCTGCACGATCTCGACCGCGCGCTGGTCGCGCTGAACGCGGTGTCGCCCGACCACGCGCAGGCGGTCGAGCTGCGCTTCATGCTCGGGCTGACCGTCGAAGAGGCGTCGGAGGCGAGCGGGGTGCCCGAACGCACGCTCAAGCGGCGCTGGCAGGCGGCGCGTGCCTGGCTGCTCGACTATCTGGACGGCGACCGCGATGGCGACTGCTGACCCCGTCACCGAACGCCGCGCGCTGACGCTGTTCGAGCTGCTCGCCGAGCGGCCCGGCGACCCGGTGTTCCGCGAGCGGCTGATCGCCGAGGAGCCGGATGCCGTCCGCGTCCGCGTGCTGGCGCTGGAGGCGAGCGTCGCGCGTGCCACCGGCGCGTTTCCGACGTTGCTCCCCGACCACGAACCCTCCGAACCCGCGCCACCACCGGAGCGCGTCGGCCATTTCCGCCTCCACCGCCTGCTCGGTCGCGGTGGCATGGGCGAGGTGTGGCTCGGCGAGCGCGACGACGGGCTGTACCAGCAACAGGTCGCGGTGAAGCTGATCCAGCGTCACGCGCTGAGCCGCGCCGCCGCCGCGTTCGCCGACGAACGCCGCTTCCTCGCCCGGCTCGAACATCCCGGCATCGCGCGGCTGATCGACGGCGGCGTCACCGGCGACGGACTGCCCTGGCTGGCGATGGAGTATGTAGAGGGCCGACCGATCGACGCGGCGTGCGACGCTAAGCCGTTGCGCGCCTGCGTCGCCCTGTTGCTCGAAGCGTGCGACGCAGTGCAGTTCGCGCATGGCCGCCTCGTCGCGCATGGCGACGTCAAGCCCGCCAACATCCTGGTCACCACCGCCGGCCGCGTGAAGCTGCTCGACTTCGGCATCGCCCGCCTGATCGACGGCGACGCAGCGAGCGGCCCCGCGCCGTTCACGCCCGAGTTCGCCAGCCCGGAACGCAAGGCGGGGCAGGCACCTTCGGTCGCCGACGACGTTTTCGCGCTCGGCCGCACGCTGTCGGCGCTGGTCGCGCATCGGCCCGACACCGAGCTGACCGCCATCGTCAGCAGGGCGTGCGCGACCGCGCCGGAGCGGCGCTATGCCACGGTCGACGCGCTCGCCGCCGAGCTGGCGCGCTGGCGCGACGGGCTACCGGTCGCCGCGATGGGGCGGAGTGCGAACTACCGCGCGGCGAAGTTCGTGCGCCGCCACCGCCGCACGCTCGCCGCGGGCCTCGCCGCGACCACGCTGCTCGCCACCACCGGCGGCGTCGCGGCGAACGGCTATTTCACCGCGCAACGCGAGCGCGCGGTCGCGGCGCAGCGCTTCGATCAGGTCCGGCGGCTGTCGCGCTACATGCTGTTCACCACCTATGACGATCTCGCGCGCAAGCCCGGCACGGTCGAGGAGCGCGAGCGGCTGGTCGCCACCGCGACGACCTATATGGCGCAGTTGCAGGTCACCGCCGCCGCCGCGCCCGCGCTGCGCCAGGAGGCGGCGCAGAGCTATCGCCGGCTCGCCGCCGTACAGGGCGGCGTAGATGG
>CAXTSL010000131.1:0-5014 GCA_964246975.1 uncultured Sphingomonadaceae bacterium | reverse complement strand
CGTTGCTGGCGGGGGCAGGCTGCGACCTGCTGTTCGCACCGCCGGTCGATGCGGTCTATCCGCCGGGTTTCGTCACGCAGGTGCGTGTGCCCGGCCTGTCCGACGTCCTCGACGGCGCGGCGCGGCCCCGGCATTTCGACGGTGTCGCGACGGTGGTGACCAAGCTCCTCAACATGGTCCGCGCCGATGTCGCGCTGTTCGGCGAGAAGGACTGGCAGCAACTCGCCATCGTCCGGCGGCTCGCAACCGATTTGGATATCGCGACCAAAATCGTCGGCTGCCCCATCGTCCGCGACGCCGACGGCCTCGCGCTGAGTTCGCGCAATGCGTACCTCAGCGTCGATGAGCGCGCCCGCGCGGTGGCGCTGCCGCAGGCGCTGGGCGCGGCTGCCGAGGCGATCCGGAGCGGTAGGTCGGTCGCAGGCACACTCGACGCTGCACGCGCGACGCTGGCGGCGGCGGGCTTCGGCCCGATCGACTATGTCGCGCTGAGCGGCGCCGACGATCTGGCGGCGATGACGGCGGCGGATCGGCCCGCGCGGCTCCTCGGCGCGGCGTGGCTGGGTAAGACGCGGCTGATCGATAATCTGCCGGTGTAATCTTCTCGGGAGCGCGGAACTTCTGCCCCCTCCCTTCCCAGTGAGCGCTTGCGAACCGAGAGAGGGGAGGGTCGGGGTGGGGAGTGTTTCCACACGACGGCTTTCCTTCGTGGCGCGACACCCCACCCCGACCCTCCCCTCTCTCCGCTTCGCGGGGAGGGGAGGGAAAAATGCTACCGCCGCCGCCGCCAGCTCCGGTCGTCGCTGCGACTATCCTCGAAAGAAAGGGTCGCGAAGCCCCGGTCGCCCAGCGGCACTGCCGCCGTGCCGAAGACGCCGCGCGCGCCGCCGCTGCCGACGAACGCGCCGATTTCGCCGTGTACGCCGCGGTTGCGCTTTGCCTCGACGCCGTCGTACAGCGAGCGGTCGAACAGCGGGTCGAAGGCGGGCGGCGGTGCGTCGGCGAGGCGCGCGATTTCCTCGGGCGCGAGGCGATACACTTGGCCCGCCGGTTCGGGCGCGGCGAGCGCCGGCACCGCGACAACCAAGCTCAAGAACACCAGTCCGCGCATCGTCGCCGTCTCCGCCCCCGGGGACCCCGCGCGCATCCTAGCGCAGCAAGCGGTGGCAGTCACGCCTTGCGAAACGGCCCCTCCTCGTCGAGTTCCTCGATGTGCGCGCAGACCGCCGCGCGCTCGACGTCGAGAAACCCCGCAACGGCATCGCGGAAGCCGGCGTTGGGGATGTAATGCGCGCTGTAAGTCGGCGTCGGGCGATAGCCGCGCGCCTGCTTGTGCGACCCCTGCGCCCCCGCCTCGACGCGCGCGCGGCCGTGCCGGATCGCCCAGTCGATCGCTTGGTAATAGCAAAGTTCGAAGTGCAGGTTGGGCACCTCCTCGCTGCACCCCCAATAGCGTCCGTACAGGCAATCGTCGCCGATCAGGTTGAGCGCGCCCGCGATGTAGCGCCGCCCGCGCCGCGCCATCGCGAGCAGCACGCGGTCGCCCATGCTGCTCCCAAGCATCGAGAAGAACGCGCGCGTCAGATAGGGCCGCCCCCATTTGCGCGCGCCGGTGTCCTGATAGAAGCGCCAGAAGGCGTCCCAGTGCACCTCGGTGATGTCGCTGCCGGTCAGCAATTCGATGTCGATGCCGGGCTCGACGACGCGCTCCTTGCGGACCTGCTTGCGCTTCCTCGAACTCAAGGCGGCGAGGAAATCGTCGAAGCTCGTATAGCCGTCGTTCTGCCAGTGGAACTGCTGGTCGATGCGGATCAGCCACCCTGCCGCTTCGAACGCCGCGACCTGTTCGGGCGCGACGAAGGTCGCATGCGCCGAAGACAGGTGGTTCTGCACGGTCAGCGCCTGCGCTGCCGCGAGCAGGCCGGGCGCGAGCGCGGGATCGCGCAGCAACAGCCGCGCGCCGGTGGCGGGGGTGAACGGCACGCACGATTGGAACTTGGGATAGTAGCGCCCCCCGGCGCGGTGCCAAGCATCCGCCCAGCCATGGTCGAAGACATATTCGCCCTGGCTGTGCGACTTGAGATAGGCGGGCATGATCGCCGCCGCCTTGCCGTCGGCGCCGTCGATGGCGAGATGGACGGGCTGCCAGCCGGTGTCGACGCTCGCGCTGCCCGAGGCTTCGAGCGCCGCGAAGAACTGGTGCTGGAGAAACGGGTTGC
Organism: uncultured Sphingomonadaceae bacterium; assembly: GCA_964246975.1. Taxonomy (GTDB): domain Bacteria; phylum Pseudomonadota; class Alphaproteobacteria; order Sphingomonadales; family Sphingomonadaceae; genus Glacieibacterium. Next base: position 2,795 of record CAXTSL010000131.1, on the reverse strand, counting down.
CCGCCCCGGCACAGGCGTTCCACTCGGCCTCGGCGATGTCGGCGACGCCGGTCAGGACGCGGGCGCGGACCTCGTACGCCTCGGGCCCGAAGCCGCTAGGCATCGACGGCGACGATGGCGTCGATCTCGACCGCCACGCCGAGCGGCAGCGCCGCCACGCCGACCGCAGACCGCGCATGCCGCCCCCTCTCCCCGAACACCTCGACCATCAGGTCCGACGCGCCGTTGCCGACCTTAGGCTGATCGGTGAACTCAGGCGTCGACGCGACGAAGACGCCGAGCTTGACGACGCGGGTGACGCGGTCGAGCGAGCCGAGCGCCGCCTGCATCTGCGCGAGCAGCCCGATCGCGCACAGCCGCGCTGCGGCGGCCCCCTCCTTGGTCGTCATGTCGGCCCCGAGCCGCCCGCGCACCAGCCCGCCGTCGGCATCGAAGGGAATCTGCCCCGAGATGTGGAGGAGCCCGCCGTGCACGACGCCAGGCACATAGTTCGCGGCGGGCGCGGCGGCACGCGGCAGCACGATGCCGAGGGTAACGAGGCGGTCGTCGATACTCATCTCAGCTCTCCATAGCCGACAGGATCCAGGGAAGCGCCTGCGACCAATCGTCGATGCGCGCGTGGGCATGGCTGGCCGCCGGGATCAGCGCGTGGAGGCGCGCCTCGGCGACCATGTGCAGGCGCTGCGTCTCGGGGGCCGACGCAGCGACCGACTTGTGGTGCGGCGGCAGGTCGTCGATGAAGATCGTCCGGGTCGGACCGTACCGGTCGATCAGCGCCGCGACCGCCGGACCCTTGGGGCCGCTGTTGCCGATGACACGGTAGGGCATGCCCAGCCGCGCCAGTTCGCCGGTGCGCGTCACCGCGTGGCGGTCGGCGATGTTGGTCAGCACGACGATGTCGGCGTCCTCGGCGATCCGCGCCAGCGCCGCCGCCGCACCCGGTGCCGGGGTCTGCGTCGGCATGTGGCTGTCGAAAAAGCCGTCGAGAAGGCCGGGAAAATCCTGCGCCTCGACCGCGCTGCCGTCGGCGCGACGGACATTGCCGGTCAGCGCGAAGCTGTCGAGACTTAAACTCAAGTCATGCGTTTCAAACAGATAGGCCTCGAACGGCGTCACGAAATGCAGCAATACCTCGTCGCAGTCGCAGATCAGCAGCGGTCTCATGCCTGCAATATCTCCAGCGCGTCGGTCAGCGATTGCGGGCGCACGTCGAGCGCGCGGGCCGTCGCGACGAGGCTGGGCTCGTGCGCGGCGAGGAACGCCATCACCTCGGCGAGCAGCGCCGGATCGGCGGCGCGCGCCCGCAGGTCGGCGACGCCGAGTCCGGTCACGTCGAGCAGGCGGGGACCCAGTTCGGCATCGCTTGCGACATGCGCCAGCGCGCGCAAGGCGAGCGTCGCAGCGGCGTCGATGGTCAACCCGGCGACCGGACAGTTAACCAAATCCTTGTCTATCACGGCTACGGAACACAATCTGCTGCGGGGGCGGCGGAGACTTAGCGGGGATCGTTCGATTGGCCAATGACCTTGGCGCGACACGCATGACGGCGGCGGCGGCGCGGTGAACACGCGGCTGGCCTATGTCGGCGGTGCGGCGAACCATGCCGCGCTCGCCGCCGCGCTCGCGCCCGATCCGGTCGAGCATCTCGCGATCGACATCGCGACTACCGAGATTCGCGCCGGCCGTCTCGGGTTGCTCGCGGTCGAACTCGACGGGCCGCTCGCTGTGCTGACCCCGGCGTTCGCCGCGCTGCACGCCGCCGCCGTGCGCCGCCCGTTGCCTGTCGTCGGTCTCGTCCCCCGCGACGACCACGCCATGCTCGTCGCCGCGTTCGAAGCCGGGGTCGCCGATGTCGCCGGACTGCCCCTCGTCGCGGGCGAGATCGTCGCGCGCGTCCGCCTGATGCTGCGCCGGGCCGGCATCGCCGAGCATTTCCGCGCCCGCGCCCGCGACGCGCGGGTGCTGGCGATGACCGATTCGGTCACGCGCCTCTACAACCGCCATTATTTCGATGCCGAAGCCGCGCGCGCCGTGACGACGGCCCGCGCGCTCAAGGTGCCGCTGGCGGTGATGATGGTCGACATCGACTCGCTCAAGCCCGTCAACGACGCCTTCGGCCACGCGGCGGGGGACCGCGTCCTCGCGGCGGTCGCGGCACGGTTGACCGCCAACCTCAGGAACCGCGATATCGTCGCGCGTTTCGGCGGCGACGAGATCGCCGTGGCGATGCCCGCGACGGATCTGGCGACCGCGCGCCAGATCGCCGCGCGGCTGTGCGCGGCCGTGGCGCAGACGCCCGTCGACGGGCTCGCCGGTCACGGCGTGACGGTCAGCATCGGCGTCGCGGCGCTGACCGACGACGACGGCGATGCCGCCGCACTCATGGCGCGCGCCGACACGGCGCTTTATGCTGGCAAGCGTGGCGGCCGCAACCGCGTCGAAATCGCGGCCTGAGGCCGCAACCCGAACCTACTTAATCTTGGCTTCCTTGAACTCGACGTGCTTGCGCGCGACGGGATCGTATTTGCGGAAGATCAGCTTTTCCGAGGTGTTCGGACTGCGCGGGTTCTTCGTCGTGACGTAGTAATAGCCGGTGTCGGCGGTCGAAACGAGCTTGATCTTAAGGGTAGTCGGCTTGGCCATGTCGAATCCTTGGAGGCGCCGACGGTTGACCGGGCGCGACGTGAGGCGCGGCAATGGCGGCGGGGCCGCGAAAAGTCAAGGCGGCCGGCGACCTTCCTCTTCTTCCCCCTCCCCTCCCGGTGAGCCCTTGCGAACCGAGAGAGGGGAGGGTC
>CAXTSL010000130.1:0-5015 GCA_964246975.1 uncultured Sphingomonadaceae bacterium | reverse complement strand
TGATCGTCACGTCATGCACATGGCTTTCACGCAGGCCCGCGTTGGTGATCCGGATGAACTCGGCGCGCTCGCGGAAATCACTGAGCGTCGCCGCCCCCGAATAGCCCATCGCCGCCTTCACCCCGCCGACGAGCTGATGCAGCACGTCCTTCGCCGGGCCCTTGTAGGGCACCTGGCCCTCGATGCCCTCGGGGACGAGCTTGAGCTGATCCTTGATATCCTGCTGAAAATAGCGGTCCGCCGAGCCGCGCGCCATCGCGCCGACCGATCCCATGCCGCGGTAGCTCTTGTACGTCCGCCCCTGCCACAGGAAGGTCTCGCCGGGCGCTTCGCTGGTGCCCGCAAGCAGCGACCCGACCATCACCGCGCTCGCGCCTGCCGCCAGCGCCTTCGCCACGTCGCCGCTGGTCCGCAAGCCCCCGTCGGCGATCACCGGCACGTCGCCCGCCGCCTTGGCGGTATCGAAAATCGCGGTCAGCTGCGGCACCCCGACGCCCGCGACGATGCGCGTCGTGCAGATCGAGCCCGGCCCGATGCCGACCTTGATGCCGTCGGCCCCCGCATCGATCAGCGCGCGCGCCGCATCGCCCGTCGCGACATTGCCCGCGATCACCTGGACGTGGTTCGACAGCCGCTTGATCCGCGCCACGGCGGCAGCAACCCTCGTTGAGTGCCCGTGCGCGGTATCGACGACGATCAGGTCGCACTCGGCATCGAGCAGCGCCTCGGTGCGCTCGAACCCCGCGTCGCCGACCGTCGTCGCCGCCGCGACGCGCAGCCGCCCGGCGGTATCCTTGGTCGCGTCGGGAAAGGTCACGGCGCGCTCGATGTCCTTGACGGTGATCAGACCGATGCAATGGCCATTGTCGTCGACCACCAGCAGCTTCTCGATGCGCCGCGCATGGAGCAGCCGCCGCGCCTCGTCCTGCCCGACGTTGGCGGGCACGGTGGCGAGATTGGTCGCGGTCATCAGCTCGCGGATCGGCTGCGCGGGGTTCTCGGCAAAGCGGACGTCGCGGTTGGTGACGATGCCCGCGAGCTTGCCCGATGCCTCGACGACGGGGATCGACGAGATGCGGTAGCGCGTCATCAGTTCGCGCGCGTCGCCGAGCGTCCTGTCGACGAGCATCGTCACGGGGTTGACCACCATGCCGCTCTCGAAGCGCTTGACCTGCCGCACCGCGGTCGCCTGCTCGGCAACGGTCAGGTTGCGGTGAAGCACGCCGATGCCGCCCGCCTGCGCCATGACGATCGCCATGTCGGCCTCGGTGACGGTGTCCATCGCCGCCGACAGGAAGGGGATGTTGAGCGCGATGTCGCGCGTCACGCGGGTGCGCGTGTCGGCTTCCGTCGGCAGCACGGCGGACTCGGCAGGGACCAGCAGCACGTCGTCGAAGGTCAGGCCGAGCCGGATATCCATGCGCGCTCCTCGGGGGCGGGGTGGCGCTCTATAGGGGGGTTGCGGGGGGAAGGCTAGGCGGGGGACTTCTGCCCCCTCCCCTCCCGGCGAGCGCTTGCGAACCGAGAGAGGGGAGGGGGCAGAACACCTACCCCAACATCGCCCGCACGAACCCCGCCAGCCCCAGCTGCCGCCGCCGCGCCAGTCTCTCGGCCTTCAAGATTGCGCGGATTTCGCCGAGGCACAGGTCGGGGTCGTCGTTGATGAGGATATAGTCGTATTCGCCCCAATGGCTGATTTCGGTCGCGGCGCGGCGCATGCGGTGGGCGATGACGGGGTCGCTGTCGGTACCGCGCGAGCGCAAGCGCCGCTCCAGCTCGATCATGCTCGGGGGCAGGATGAAGACGCGCACGAGGTCGCTGCCCGCGTCGGTCTGCTGGAGCTGCTGCGTACCTTGCCAGTCGATGTCGAACAACACGTCCTGCCCCGCGTGCAGTGCGGCCTCGACGGGGGCGCGCGGCGTGCCGTAGCGGTGACGGAAGACGGTGGCCCATTCGAGCAGCTCGCCCGCCGCCAGCAATTCGTCGAAGCGCGCGTCGTCGACGAAATGATAGTCGCGCCCGTCGCGTTCGTCGTCGCGGGGGCTGCGCGTCGTCACCGACACCGACATGACGATCTCGGCATCCTCGGCGATCAGGCGGCGCGACATGGTGGTCTTGCCCGCGCCGCTGGGGCTCGACAGCACGAACATCAGGCCGCGGCGCGGGGGGGTGGCGGCGGCGGGGGGTATGAATTTGGTCATCGACCCGCTGTTACTGCGCGGCGCGCCACAACGTCGACCCCGACAGGTTGCAGCGTTGCGTCCGCCCGCCGATCGGTTTGTCGAACCACACGCGCTCGGTCGACTGCGGATCGGCAAAGCGCCAGCTGCCATCGGCGTGGTGCGTCAGCGGCCCCGCCCCCTGCATGACCAACGTATCGCCGCGCGCCAGCACCGACAGCCCGCCGACCCAAGGGTCGTTCGACAGATACACCCCCGCCAGCGCGGCGAGCGCGGGCGTCGCGGCGGGCTGCGGCAGCGCGGCGTCGCGACCGTAGAGCGCGTCGGCATACCACAGCCGGTCGCGCGCGCCCGTCGCGGCAAACTCGATCAGCTGCGTCGTATAGGCCGGGTGATCGGTGACGAAGCTCGCCGCGCCCGCCTGCTTGACGCGCCCGCGCGTGCCGCCCGCAACGAGAGTCAAGCCCGACGGCGTCGCTTCGAGGACGAAGGCATCGCCCTGCGGCCCGACGAAGCGCCCGGCAAAATCGGCGGCATGCTCGATCGACGGCGCGGTGACGATCGGCGGAGGGGGCGGCAACGCACCGTCCGCCGCCAGCGCGCGCAGCAGGCGGACGCCGTGGCTGGTCACGGCACGCGGGCGATAGCCCCCCGCACCGCCGACGTTGACGCTGGCGAACACGCCCGCGCCGCTCGCCCGGTCGACGTACACCGCCGAGCTGAACACGATCATGCCGCCGGTGTGGTGGAAGGTCGGCGCGCCGTCGACATCGACCGTCGCGAGCCCATTGGCATAGCGCGCGCCCTTGCCGAAGTCGGCGGTGTCGATGACCGGCGTCGCAAAACGCCTGGCCAGAGCGTCGGGGAACAGCGGCGCGCCCTGCCCCTTCGCCAGCCGCCCGAGGAACGCGATGTAGCGCAGCATATCGGCGCTCGTCGCCGCGACCGACCCCGCCGCGCGGTCGATGTCGAGCCACGCGCCCTCCGCCAGGGCCCCGTTCGCGAACCACGCCGTGTCGCCCCGGAACGGCACATAGCCGCGCGGAAAGCGCGCGCGGTCGGCGGTGCGGATGATCGGCTCGGCGGTCGTCATGCCGAGCGGCTTGAGGACCAGCGCGGTCAAGGCGCGGTCGAAGCGCAGCCCCGATATCCGCTCGATGACGAACGCCAGCATGTCATAGCCCGCGTTGCTGTACGAGAAATGCGTGCCTCGCGGCGTCGCCGACCACAGCAGCCCGCCCGGCACGTCCGGGAAGACCGGCGCGTTGTCGGGCAGCCCGGCGCTGTGCGCGAGGATCTGCGCGATGGTGATGCTGCGGTCCGCCAGCCAGAGTTCGGGGACGACACTCATTATCGGGGCGTCGAGGTCGAGCTTGCCCTGCCCCGCCAGCGCGAACAGCGCCATTGCGACCACCGACTTGGAAATCGAGCCGATCTGGAACAGCTGATCGGCACGCACCGGCCGCTGCGTCTCGACCTCGGACAGCCCGAGCGCCAGTGTCGCGGTCTGTCCGTCGGCAGCGCGCACCGCCACCGTCATACCCGGAAAGCCCTGCGCCCCGAGATCGGCGGCGGCGAACGCGGCGAGCGCGTCGAGAACCGCGCGGAATGCCGGCGTCGCGCCCGGCGCGGCAATGGCTGCGACGGGTGCGCGCGCCAGCGCGGGCATCGCGACCGCGCCCGCCGCCAGCCCCATGCCGCCCAGCCAGGTCCGTCGATTGAGCAGCATATCGGTCCCCCGTTGTCGGCGAACGTTAGCGGCAGGCGGCGGGATGAGGCAACGGCAGGCAGGAAGAATGTCTCGCGCGATCTTGCTCCCGCGATGCGACGGCCAGCCTGCAGCACGCGGATCCGCTTCCCGCAACGGAACGCCTGAGCGATGGGCGTTGCAGAGGCGACGCCTTGGGTTGCGACACCACGCCGCTTGTGTATGTTCCACGTGGAACATAAAAGGAACAATGGCCCAGCTCGACACCCGCGCGAAACTTGCGATCCTCGCCGATGCGGCGAAGTACGATGCGTCGTGCGCGTCGTCGGGGACCTCGAAGCGCAACAGCGTCGGCGGCAAGGGGATCGGGTCGACCGAGGGGTCTGGCATCTGCCACAGCTATGCCCCCGACGGGCGCTGCATCTCGCTGCTCAAGATCTTGCTGACCAACTCCTGCATCTTCGATTGCCATTATTGCATCAACCGCCGGTCGTCGAACGTGCGGCGCGCGCGCTTCACCGTCGACGAGGTCGTGCGGCTGACGCTGAGCTTCTACAAGCGCAATTATATCGAAGGCCTGTTCCTGTCGTCGGGCATCATCGGCAGCAGCGACTACACGATGGAGGCGATGGTCCGCGTCGCCAAGGCGCTGCGCCTCGACCATGATTTTCGCGGCTATATCCACCTGAAGTCGATCCCCGACGCCGCGCCCGAACTGATCGACCAGGCCGCGCTGTATGCCGACCGGCTGTCGATCAACGTCGAGATGCCGACCGTCGTCGGACTCGAGCGCCTTGCCCCCGAGAAGGACGCGGGTCGCATCCGGCTGGCGATGGGCGGCCTCAAGACGGGTATCGCCGAGAACAAGGAGGCGCGGCGCAAATTCCGCTCGGCGCCCAAGTTCGCCCCCGCCGGCCAGTCGACGCAGATGATCGTCGGGGCCGATGCGGCGGACGACAGCGCGGTAGTCGCGAGCGCGTCGTCGCTGTACGGTAAATTCGGATTGCGGCGCGTCTATTACAGCGCCTTTTCGCCGATTCCCGACGCAAGCGCGGTGCTGCCGCTCGTCCAGCCGCCGCTGATGCGCGAGCACCGGCTGTACCAGGCCGACTGGCTGCTGCGCTTCT
>CAXTSL010000129.1:2811-5042 GCA_964246975.1 uncultured Sphingomonadaceae bacterium | reverse complement strand
CAGATCAGCCCGCCGGTGCAGCGCACATCGACCTCGCCCTCCTCGGCGACCGCCTCGCTGTCGCAGCGGGGGCAGCGATCGGGGAAGGCGAAGGCGGGGCGCTCGGTCGTACGCGGCAGCACCTCGACGATCTGCGGGATGACGTCGCCGGCGCGCTGGAGGCGCACGCGGTCGCCCTCGCGCGCGTCAAGCCGGGCGATCTCGTCGCGATTGTGGAGCGTGGCGTTGGTGACGACGACGCCGCCGACGGTGACGGGCGTCAGCCGCGCGACGGGGGTCAGCTTGCCGGTGCGACCGACCTGGATATCGATCTTCTCCAGAATCGTCTCGGCGCGCTCGGCGGGAAACTTGTGCGCGATCGCCCAGCGCGGCGCGCGCCCGACGCTGCCCAGCCGCGCCTGCCAGTCGAGCCGGTCGATCTTGTAGACAACGCCGTCGATGTCGAACGGCAGGTCGGCGCGCTGCGCCTCGATCCTGCGATAGTGCGAAAGCGCGGCCTCCACATCGGCACAATGAAGCACGGCGTCGGCGACCGGAAAGCCCCAGGCCCGGAGCGACACCATGACGGCGAACTGTGTGTCCCCCGGCACCGCCGCCGCCTCGCCCCAGCCATGCGCCAGGAACCGCAGCGGTCGGCTGGCGGTGACGCCGGCGTCCTTCTGGCGCAGCGAGCCGGCGGCGGCGTTGCGCGGATTGGCGAATTGTCGCGCGCCGTCGCCGCCCTCGGCGAGCAGGCGCGTATTGAGGGCCGCGAACGCCGCCTTTTCCATGTACACCTCGCCGCGCACTTCGAACACGGGCGGGGCATCGGCGGGCAGCGCCGGCGGGATATCGCCGATCGTCGCGACATTGGCGGTGACGTCCTCGCCGACCGCGCCGTCGCCGCGCGTCAGCGCCTGGACGAGACGGCGGTCCTCGTAGCGTAGCGAACAGGACAGGCCGTCGATCTTGGGTTCGGCGGTCAACGCGACCGGCTCGTCGTCCGCCAATTTCAGGAACCGCCGCACCCGCCCGACGAAATCGCGCACCTCCTCGTCAGCGAAGGCATTGTCGAGGCTCATCATCGGCCGTGCGTGCGCGACCTTGGCGAGATGCGCGGCGGGCGCGGCCCCGATCTGCCGGCTCGGCGAATCCTCGCGGATCAGGGCGGGGAACGCCGCCTCGATGTCCCGGTTGCGCCGCATCAGCGCATCGTAGTCGGCGTCCGAAATCTCCGGCGCGTCGTCGGTATGATAGAGCCGGTTGTGCCGCCCGATCTCGTCGGCGAGCCGCGCCAGCTCGGCGGCGGCGGTTTCAGGCGTATCGGGCAGCGCGTCCATCGCCGCGATCTAGCGCGTCAGGGCAGGGCCAGCCACCCCGCCACGACCGCCGCTGATCGCAACGACGCGAAGGGCAAGGGCCGCCAGTCGAGCGCGCACATCATCGCGATGCCCGCGCGCATGTTCCACAACGCGATGGCGGTGGCGGCGAGGCACCAAGCGAGCGTCCAACTCCACCCGGACGGCTGCCGCATGGCGACGTCCACGCCCAAGGTCAGGACGGCGGGAATGGCGAGCGCGGAGACGACCAGCATGATCGCGCCGACGGGCAGCATCGTCAGCGCGAGCCCCGCCTCTCGGCGCTGAGCGATCGATTTGAGCTGGCTCGGCATTCAACCAAACTCATCCCGTTTCGCCTGAGGCCGGTGACGCCCGACGATACGAGCGACGGCATGGGGCAGCCGTGTTTCGAAATGACGGAACTGCAAGGCAGCCGCACCGTCGCCAGCCCGGACAGCCTTTCCAAGCCAATGGCGATACCGGCCCTGTTCGTTGCGATTGAAGTGGGACATGGCGAGGTTGTACGCGCCCCGTGGCTCACCTTTGCGCAAGGCGCGCCGATACAGGCCGGCGGGAGCGAACGCATCGGCGGCAGACCCTAGCTCGGTCCCGTTCGCACCCGAATACCAGTCAGCCAGTTCAATCAACGCATGGGGCTCCCCGCGCAGCGCGAGGTGCTGGATGATCGGGAGCCACTTGCCCCGAGCCCTGCCTTCTCGAATCGCCCATGCGCGGGTCCATAATCGTTCATTGCGCGGCGACATCACGCCGCCTCCAGCAGCCGTTCGGCCTGCGCCCGCGCTTCATCCGTCACCTGCGCGCCCGACAGCATCCGGGCGATCTCCTCGCGGCGCTCGTCCTCGCCCAGCGCGCGGACGCCGGTGCGGGTGACCATGCCGTCGTGGCTCTTGG
>CAXTSL010000129.1:2549-2801 GCA_964246975.1 uncultured Sphingomonadaceae bacterium | reverse complement strand
AACCGTTGCAGCCGCTCGCCGATCGCCGACGCCACCGCGCCGCCGACGCCGCGATCGATCTCGTCGAACACCATCGTCCCGGCCGCGCCCTGTTCTGCCAGCGCGACCTTTAGTGCGAGGATGAAGCGCGACAGCTCGCCGCCCGAGGCGATCTTGACCAGCGGCGCGAACGGTGCGCCGGGGTTGGTCGAAATCTCGAACTCGACCCGGTCGCGCCCCGCCGCCGACCAGCCGTCCTCGCCCAGCGGCGCG
>CAXTSL010000129.1:0-2539 GCA_964246975.1 uncultured Sphingomonadaceae bacterium | reverse complement strand
ACGCCTGGAGCACGCCGCGGATGTCGGTGAGGACCGCGTCCAGCTGCGCCGCCGCCGCTTGTCGCGTGGCGGTCAAGGCCGCCGCTGCCGTGCCATAAGCGGCGCGCGCGACGTCGACCTTCGCTTCCAGCGCTGCGACACTCCCTTCGTCCGCGTCGAGCCGGGTAAGCTTGCCCGCTAGTTCATTGACCAGTTCCGCCAGATCGTCCGGCTGCACCCGATGCTTGCGTGCCATCGCCCGCAATTCGAACAGCCGTGCCTCGTCGTCCTCCTGCGTGCGCGGGTCGAAGTGCAGCGACTGGGTGGCGTAGCGCAGCCGGTCCTCCGCCACCGCGCCTTCGATCACCGCGCGGTCGATCGCCGCCAGCGCTTCGCCGAGCGCGGGATGGTCCGCCGCGATGCGCTCCAGCACGCGCGCGGCCTGGCGCAGCTTGGATAGTCCCCCGTTTGAGCCTTCCAGAAACGTCTCCACTGCCCGGAGATCGTCGGCGATCTTTTCCGCGCGCTGCATCGTCCGGCGCTTGTCGGCGAGCGATTCCTCCTCGCCCGGTTCGGGGGCGAGCGCGGTCAGTTCGGCCAGTGCATGTTCCAGCCAGTCGCGGTCCGCCGCCGCCGTCTCGATTTCCGCCCGCGCCTGCGCCAGCTCCCCCTGGGCGGCGCGCGCTGCCGCCCAGGTCCGCGCGGCGTCGCCCGCATCGACCCGCCCGAACGCATCGAGCAGCGCGCGATGGCCCGCCGGCGCGAGCAGCCCGCGATCATCATGCTGTCCGTGGATCTCGACCAGATGCGGCGCGAGCGCGCGGAGCAGCGCCGCCGACGCCGGCTGATCGTTGACGAACCCCCGGCTGCCCCCGTCCGCCTTGACGATGCGGCGGACGATCAACGGCTCGCCCGGCTCGATCTCGACGCCGCTTTCCTCCAGCACGGCCAAGGCTCCCGAGGGTGCATCGAACGTCGCCGTCACCGCCGCCTGCGCGGCGCCGTGGCGCACCAGTCCGCTATCCCCGCGCGACCCCAGTGCGAGACCCAGCGCATCCAGCAGGATCGATTTGCCTGCCCCGGTCTCGCCGGTCAGCACCCCCAGCCCACCCTCGAAGCTGAGATCGAGCGCCTCGATCAGCACGACGTCGCGGATGGAAAGGGCGGAGAGCATCGGGGTGCATATAGAGCAACCCCGCCCGCATGGGAGGGGCAGCGCCAAATCCGTCACCCCGGCGCAGGCCGGGGGTCCAACTCAGTGGGTGCGATGCCGTTTGCGCAACAGCCCGCGTCGTGACTTATACATGCCTGGATGCCGGCTCTGTGGCTGGCATGACGGACTATCCCGTCGGTGGCGCCGTATTGCCCGGATTGGTCGTCGCCGGGCCGGTAGTCGCCGGCGTCGCGGGAGCCTTGTCGGCGGGCGCGTCTTCGACCTTGCCCTCCTTCGGCTTGGCCGTGCCCGACTCACCCGGCAGCGACAGTGCCTTAGCGCCCGGCGTTCCCAGCGGCACCGGCTGCTCGCCGCGCGGGATCGCCGCCAGCGCGGTCGCGGGGTGCTCCTGCATCAGCTTGTAGGCGCGATCGTACCATTGCGTGCCGGGGTAATTGCGCCCCAGCACCGCCGCCGCCTTCTGCGCCTCGCCCGGCACGCCGAGCGCCAGATATGATTCGGTCAGCCGCATCAGCGCTTCGGGCGCGTGCGTCGTCGTCTGGTATTGATCGATCACGATGCGAAAGCGCATCGACGCCGCCAGCCATTGCCCGCGTGTCTGATAGAAGCGCCCGACCTCCATCTCCTTGCCCGCGAGATGATCGTTGACCAGGTCGATCTTCAGCCGCGCGTCGGACGCATAGCGGCTGGTCGGATAACGCCGTGTCAGTTCGCCCAGCGCGTCGAGCGCCTGCCGCGTGATCTTCTGGTCGCGGGTGACGTCCTGGATCTGCTCGTAATAGCCGAGCGCGACGAGATAATAGGCATAGGTCGCATCGCGGTTGCCGGGATGGACCGAGATGAAGCGCTGCGCCGACTGGATCGAATTGGTGTAATCGTGGTCAAGATAATAGCTGAACGCGCTCATCAACTGTGCGCGCCGCGCCCAGATTGAATAAGGGTGCTGGCGCTCGACCTCGTCGAACAGCTGCGCCGCCTCCTTGTACCGCCCCTGGTCGAGCCGCTGCTTGGCAGCCGAATAGAGCGTGCCGACGTCGCGCGCCACATAGGGCAGGTCGCCCTTCGCGCGCCCGCGCGAGCAGGCGGACATCGGGACCACGACGGCGGCGAGGACCGCCAGCGTCAGGAGGCGGGACTGTTGGATACGCATCGGGGCGGTCCATAGCGCGGTCGGGAAGCGAGGAACAGACCTCCCCCTCCCGTCATGCTGAACTTGTTTCAGCATCCACGGCAGGCAACGGACTGCCTCGCGGCGTGGCTCGCTCGGGTTGGACATGGACCCTGAAACAAGTTCAGGGTGACGGAGGTTCTGTTACCGCCGAACCTACGGAGTCGCTCGAATGCCCGCCACCAAGCTGCATACCCATCGCGTCGAAAAGCCCTGGG
>CAXTSL010000128.1:0-5042 GCA_964246975.1 uncultured Sphingomonadaceae bacterium | reverse complement strand
CCTCGCCGAGATTATGCGGCGGGATGTTGGTCGCCATGCCGACCGCGATGCCGCCCGCGCCATTGACCAGCAGGTTCGGGAAGCGCGCCGGCAGCACCGTCGGCTCCTGCTCCTGCCCGTCGTAGTTGGGCGCGAAGTCGACGGTATCCTTGTCGATGTCGTCGAGCAGGCTGTCGGCAACCTTCGCCAGCCGCGCCTCGGTATAGCGCATCGCGGCAGGCGCATCGGGGTCCATCGAGCCGAAATTGCCCTGCCCGTCGACGAGCGGCAGCCGCATCGACCAGTCCTGCGCCATCCGCACCAGCGCGTCGTAGATCGAACTGTCGCCGTGCGGGTGGTATTTGCCCATCACGTCGCCGACGATGCGCGCCGACTTGCGATACGGCTTGCCCGCGACATAGCCGCCCTCGTGCGCCCCCCACAGGATGCGGCGGTGCACCGGCTTCAACCCGTCGCGCACGTCGGGCAGCGCGCGCGCGACGATGACACTCATCGCATAGTCGAGGAACGACGTCCGCATCTCTGTGACGATCGAGACCGGCTCGATATCGGGCGTCGCGGGAGGCGTCGCGGCGGCGGTCGGGGGCGTCGTGGCCAAGGGGGGAATCTACCTGTCGGGCGAAGCGTGTCGCGGAGGTGTCACATCTAGGCGCTGCGAGGGCGAAACGCCAGTTTTTCCGGGACGCGGCGGCACCCTCGACCGGCACAACGTGGCGGGCTAGGCAAGGGATCGGAAACTCTTGGCGCAAATGTCCGGGCGGGGAACAAATGGCAAAGTTCGCGACGGTCGATCAAGGCCTGCTCAACCCCAACGCCACCCTCGTGTACGAACTCAAGCTGAGCGACTTCGCATCGGCGATGCAGGACGTGTACGATTTTTTCCGCGACGTAAACGAATTGCTTGCCGGCAAAGGACTGAAACGTCTCGACGACATGATGCGTCCGGCAGCCTTGTCGGGAATGATCTCGGACATGATCACAGGTTCGCTGGCGCGCTTTTCGCGCGCGCTGGTCGAGAACCGCCATTTTAACGGTCACCCCGATCTTGTCCTGCGGGGTCGCTACCCGAACGACGCGGTCGCCGCCGCGGCGCAGGGCATCGAGGTCAAAAGCACGCGCAAGCCCGGCGGCGCGGTCGACACCCACGGCGCGCGCGATCAGTGGATGTGCGTGTTCGTCTACGCCGTCGATAATGCTACCGAGCCCGCGTCCGAACGCGAGCCGATGCGCTTCACCGAAGTCTATCTTGCCGCAGTGACCAAGGACGACTTTCGCTCGAACGGACGAGGGCCGTTGGGAACGCGCACGGCAACGCTGCACGCCGCCGGTGTCGCCAAGTTGCGCCGCAACCCGATTTATCTTGTCCCGCGAGCGGAGCCGACCGCCGTTGTGCGCGACCGAACCGGGACTTTGCTCAAGCCGCGTCCGAAATCGAGGGCGAAGCGGCAGTCTTGAGAGCCGCTAGTTTGGGGACCGAAGCCTGCGCCATTTCGAAAAACGCCTTGTCGCGCTCGACGCCGATGCTGCGGTAACCGACAAAATTCGCCGCCGCGAGCGTCGATCCCGCCCCAGCAAACGGATCGAGAACTACGCCTGTCCCCAACGGGAGAGCAGCACGGACCAGCTGGCGCATAAATGCCTGCGGTTTGAGCGACGGGTGCGGTGCCAGTCGCCGCTCCGCCGCCGGTGTCGGCGACGACCGGATAACGTCGCCGAAGGGGCGTTCCGCCGACGGGCGCCGGAAGCCACCCGTCCCCCAGCGGCGCAGATTGTCCTGCACGCGCCCTTCGAGCGGGGCGCGCAGCACGACCCAGGGCTCCCACTGCGAGCGCGGCATCACCGACACACCCGAGAACTCGTCGTGCGCGTTCTTGGGCCGGTCGCCGCCGCGCATCGTCATCACCTGACGCGCGATCGTGCCGCGCATTTCGAGGCCCGCCCCGGCCATCGCGCCCGCGACAATGTGCGCCAGCAAGGGATTGGACGCCACGACGACATTAGCGCCGGGGACGAGGACGCGGATCAGCGCGACGCCCAAACGGTGAAAGAAATGATGCAGGTTGCGCCGGTCGGCGTCGTCGAGGGTCGTGAAGCGCGGCAATGGCGATCGCTGATGACCATCGAACGCCGGTGGAATACGCCATGTGCCGCCCCGACCCGCGCGCAACTTATCGGTTTCCTTCTCGCTATACTCGACCAGGCCGTAAGGCGGGTCGGTAACCACGGCATGGATGGACCGGGCCGACTGTGCTTCTAGCCAGTCGAAACAATCGGCTTGAACCAGACTGGCTGCGCCAAGTGATCGTACGGGAAAATCGCGCCGCTCGACTTCACCGACCACCGGTCTGCGAAGTCTGCGGCCACGCTCCGTTCGCTCGAACTGCAAAGGCGTGTTGAGGTTGAGGCAGGAACGCACCGAAGACCCGGGAACGTCACCAAGGTCGGCGCGCACCGCCTCGGCGACCTGCTGCACGGTCACTTCGCCGCCGGCAGCCCC
This sequence comes from uncultured Sphingomonadaceae bacterium, assembly GCA_964246975.1. GTDB lineage: Bacteria > Pseudomonadota > Alphaproteobacteria > Sphingomonadales > Sphingomonadaceae > Glacieibacterium. Next base: position 2,545 of record CAXTSL010000128.1, on the reverse strand, counting down.
GATATAGCCGATGATCGAATCCCTGATCAGGCCCGGTGCGAACGACATCGGCGGTCTCCTTGGCGACAAGTCATTCGTAGCGTCTGAGACGTCTGGACGTCAAATCGAAACAAACAAGAAACATCCAGATTGGACGACCTGTCGCAGCGGAGAACCGTCGACCCCTGTCGCCCACCGTCCTATACGCCCCCCATGACCCCCATCCACATCATCGGCGGCGGCCTCGCCGGGTCCGAGGCCGCGTGGCAGTGCGCGCGCGCCGGCGTGCCTGTCGTCCTCCACGAAATGCGCGGGGTCGAGGGGACCGACGCGCACCATACCGACAAGCTCGCCGAACTCGTGTGCTCGAACAGCTTCCGCTCCGACGACGCCAGCGGCAATGCGGTCGGGCTGCTGCATCAGGAGATGCGCGATGCGGGCTCGCTGATCCTGCGCTGCGGGGACGCGGCGCGGGTGCCCGCCGGGTCGGCGCTGGCGGTCGACCGCGATGCATTTGCCGATGCGGTGACCGCAGCGATTGCCGCCGAGCCGCTGATCGAGCTGCGCCGTGAGCGCATCGACGCGCCGCCGCCTGAGTGGGCGTCGGTGATCGTCGCGACGGGGCCGCTGACCGCCGCGCCGCTCGCCGCGACAATCCAGGCGCTGACCGGCGAGGATGCGCTCGCCTTCTTCGACGCGATCGCGCCGGTCGTGCATTTCGACTCGATCGATCGCGAGGTCGCGTGGTTCCAGTCTCGCTGGGACAAGGGGGATACGAAAGACTATCTCAACTGCCCGCTCGACCGCGAACAATATGGCGCACTGATCGACGCGATGCTCGGCGGCGAGAAGGCCGACTTCAAGGACTGGGAGGCGAGCACCCCCTATTTCGACGGCTGCATGCCCATCGAGCGCATGGCCGAACTGGGCCGCGACACGCCGCGCTTCGGGCCGATGAAGCCCGTGGGCCTGCGCGATCCGCGTACCGGCAAGGGGACCTACGCCGTCGTCCAGCTGCGCCAGGACAATGCGCTCGGCACGCTGTGGAACATTGTCGGCTTCCAGACCAAGCTCAAGCACGGCGAGCAGGTGCGGGTGTTTCGCATGATTCCGGGTCTCGAGAAGGCCGAGTTCGCGCGGCTCGGCGGGCTGCACCGCAACACCTTCATCAAGTCGCCGGTACTCCTCGACGCGCGGCTGCGGCTCAAGACCGAGCCGCGCCTGCGTTTCGCGGGGCAGATCACCGGCTGCGAGGGCTATGTCGAGAGTGCCGCCATCGGTCTGCTGGCGGGGCGCTTCGCGGCTACCGAGGCGCGGGGCGAGGCCCTCGAACCGCCGCCGCCGACGACGGCGATGGGGGCGCTGCTCGGCCACATCACCGGCGGGGCTGAGGCGGCGACCTACCAGCCGATGAACGTCAACTTCGGCCTGTTCGCGCCGCTTCCCGAGCGGGTGCACAAGCGCGAGCGCAAGGCGGCGATGGTGGCGCGGGCGCGCGCCGAGTTCGCGGCATGGCTCGGAACCGAGGCGCTGCGGAACGCCGCCTGACGGTCGCGCATTGGGGGTCTTTTCCGCAGGAGACCGACGATGGCCGAGAAGCAGGGCAGGGGCAGCGAGACGGCGCAGAAAGCCAACGCCAAGGCCGCCAAGGAGGGCAAATCCAACCCGCGCGAGAGCTCGGCGGCGCAGTCCGAACTCGGCAAGAAGGGCGCGGCGGCGAAGAAGAAAAAGTGAGCGTCAGCCCTCGCGATCGGCGTCGGCGGGCAGCGCGTCGGGCGGCGGGCAACTATCGACGCGCGGCTTGCGCTTGATCGCCGTTGTCGCGAACTCGGCGGCGGCGAGCTTGCCGTCGCGGTCGGCATCGGCGGTCGTGAACTTTTTCGACGCCTTGGCTGCATATTCGTCGAAGCTGAGTTTGCCGTCGCCATCGGTGTCGAGCTTGGCATAGGCCTTGCGGCGCGCGGCGAAATACTCGTCGCGGGTGATGCCGCCGTTCTTGTCCTTGTCATAGCGGTTGAAGCGCCGTGCCTCGCGCTGCTCGGGCGTCACGTCGCTGACCGGGGCGATAAGCGGCGCGGGGGTGGCGACCTCGCCCGGCGGGATCGGCCGACCGGCGGCCTTCGCGGCCGACAGCGCGGCCTCGCCATGCGCGGGCGTCCGCGTCCACGCATAGACACCGACCGCGAGCGCCACCAGCATCGCCCCCAGCGCCAACCACCGCCGCATCATCCCCGCCCCCATTGCCGTGTCCCCGCATCGGCTTAGCGCACGGCAATCGCGCTGTCAGCGCCCCGTCAGCGCCGCGCGCAACAACAGCCATTGGCGTCCTGCCGTGGCGCGGGGCTCGGACTGCAGTCCGCCTTCCGCGCGCGCCATATCGCGGCGGCCCAGCGCGGCGAGCCCGGCGAGCGGACGCAGTACGGTCGGCGCACGCGGCGGTACGGTCGACGCCGCAAGGCCCCACCCCGCTCGCGCCGCCGCCCCCGCCGCCCAATTCGCGCCGAGCGCGGCTGCTGCTTCGTGCGCGCCGCCCAGCAGGTCCGCGAGCGCGCCGAACACCGCCCTC
>CAXTSL010000127.1:0-5241 GCA_964246975.1 uncultured Sphingomonadaceae bacterium | reverse complement strand
GCCGCCCACCGCGCTTGCCCGCCTCGTACGCGACGATCGAGCCGAGATTGCACCCCAGCGCCCCCGCCGTCGCCGCCAGCCAGATGTCGAAGCGCCCGGTCGAGACCAGATAACCGGCGAACGGCATGATCAACTCGGAGGGCAGCGGGATGCAGGCGCTCTCGATCGCCATCAGCAGCGCGATACCGAGATAGCCCCCGGCGGAGATCACCGCGATCACGAACGACGCCAGCGCGGAGAGGATGTGCTCGATCATGCGGCGGCTTCTAGCGGCGGCGTGGCCGGAAGGAAGCGGCCGAAGGCAAGCGAAAGCAACGCCAAACCGGCATATGGTATCGGGAGTGGAGGGTATGAAGTGGAGGAAGTGGAGCGTCTCCGCATAATTCGAAGTTGTCGAACTTGCCGCCATCGCGCTTTATTCGCGGCGGCATCGGACTCGTTTTGAATCGCGGTGCAAGCGCGGGGTGGGAAGAGCGGCGGTGCATCCCCCTCCATGCGCCAGCGCGAGGCTTGTAGGACAGCCTTAATTCGTCGCACGCCGACGGGCCGGAACCGGGCGGCGTGGCCGCCGGTTGGGGCGCGATGACCGACCTGATGCTCACGCTCAACGACGACAATCGGATGCCACAGCTGGGACTGGGGACGTGGCGGCTACCCGACGGCCACGCGCCGGTGGCGGTCCGCGATGCGCTCGACGTCGGCTATCGGCTGATCGACACCGCCGCGATCTATGGCAACGAGCGTGGTGTGGGAGAGGGGGTGCACGAACAGGATGCGTTCGTCACCACCAAGCTGTGGAATGACCGACAGGGCGACGTCGACGCGGCACTGGACGAGAGCCTGGCGCTGCTCGGGCTCGACGCGGTCGATCTGTACCTGATCCACTGGCCGCGGCCGGGCGAAGCACAGTATGTCGACGCCTGGCGCGCGATGATCCGGCTGCGCGAGGCGGGGCTGGCGCGCTCGATCGGCGTTTCGAACTTCGAGCCCGAGCATCTCGATACGTTGATCGCCGAGACGCAGGTCGTCCCCGCGGTCAACCAGATCGAGCTGCACCCGCGCTTTCAGCAGCGCGCGCTGCGCGCCTATCACGCGCGGCACGGCATCGTCACGCAGAGCTGGAGCCCGCTCGGCCAGGGCGGCGCGCTGCTAGCGGAGGACGCGATCGTTGCAATAGCGGCGAAGCATGGCTGCTCGCCCGCGCAGGCGGTGATCGCCTGGCATCTGCGGCATGGCCTGTCGGTGATTCCCAAGGCGGGCGATCCGGCGCATCTGCGCGAGAACTTCGCCGCGACCGAGCTGATGCTCGATGCGGAGGCTGTCGCGGCGATCGATGCGCTCGACGATCCCGACGGGCGCATCGGGCCGCACCCGGCGTCGATGTAGAGTCGGAATGTAGGACCGACTCGGCGACTCTTCGTCGGCGATCGCTGGACTTGTTCCTTGCCAGGAGGTTTCCTTGCGCGACTGTCCGCAGGAGCGCACCCGATGGCCGATCCGCCCACCGGCTTGGTTTACGACTTGGCGCTGTTGCCACCGCACCTCCAGCTGAAGCTGTGGACGCTCGGGCTGGACGCGGACACGGACGCGGTGGCGATCAAGTACCAGCCGGGCAAGATCGTCACCCAGCTCAAGTATAATTACGGCGGCGCTCTGGAGGCGTCGGTCGCGACGTCGCAGCAGAGCCTGACGCTGACGCTCGATCCCAAACTGTCGGGGCAGCTGGTGTACAAGGGCTTCGACTTCACCGCGACGACCAAGGCGTCGGCGACCTCGTTCGGCGCATCGCTGACGTTCGGGGCCGCGCCGCTGCCGGCACCGGCGATGCTGGAGCCGGTCTTCAACAACGCCTGGTCCGCCATCGGGCGCACCTGGGGCGATGTGGGGACCGCGCCGAGCAACCCGATGCAGTTCCTGCGCATCCACAAGAACGACATGAGCGTGATCGGCGAGGCGGTGAAGGCGGCGCAGAAGGTCAACGGGGTCGATCCGACCAAGGCCAGTTTCGGCGCGGGCATCTCGTTCGACTATCGCTCCGCCGCCGACCCGAGCGCGGCACCCAAGGGCATGAACGTGCTGCTGTACGTTGGGGGCATGTTCTAGGTTCAGGTGGTGGCGAGCGCCGCCTTCACCTTCTTCAGATCCTCCACGAACAGCCCGAACTCGTCCTCCGCCTTCGCCTTGTCCTCGATGCGGAGCAGATAGGAGGGGTGGACGGTGATCCACGCCGCGCCGCCACCGGGCAATTGCTGCGCGCGGCCGCGCTCCTTGCCGATCGTCACGACGCGGCCGAACAGCGAGCGCGCCGCCGTGGTGCCGAGCGCGACGCTGATTGCGGGGCGGAGCAGCATCTGCTCCTGCTCGATCCACCAGCGGCTTGCCGCGCTGTTCAAACTTGAAGTGCTTGACCGCGTTGGTGACGTATACGTCGCCGCGGTCGATTTCGGCGGTGGCGAGCGCGCGGTTGAAGACCTGGCCGGCGGGGCCGACGAACGGCTTGCCGGCGAGGTCCTCCTGATCGCCGGGCTGTTCGCCGACGAACATCAGCCGCGCCGACACCGGCCCCTCGCCGAATACGGTCTGCGTCGCGGGTTTGTAGAGCGGGCAGCGCGTGCAGGCCGCCGCCTCGTCGCGCAACGCCTCCCAGGCGATCCGGCTGTTGCCGCCGATCCCTTGTGAGTGCTCCAGTGCCTGCGCCGCGCGCGCCGTTTCGATCATGCCTGCTTCCCGAGCCTGCGCGCCTGCGATCAGCGCCGGTACCAACGCGGTTTCGGGCATGTTTTTCCAGTATTTGCGCGGCATTTCCTTGAGCATCGCGCCGATCTTGACGCGCGCCGGGTTGAAGATCGATGCATAGTACGTCTTCCACACCGCTTCGGTCGGGTCGCCTGCGGGAGCTTCGGCTTTACTCGCGCCCGGCCCTTCGCTCAGCGCCTTGCCGTCCCAGTGCAGCGACACGTCGGGCGTCAGGATCGACCAGCGCATCGAGGCAAAGCGGTTGACGAAGAAGCTGGCGTTGGCGCGGACGATGTGGTGCTCGGGCTCGAACCAGGCGACGAAGCGCGGCGTGCCCGCCTCGTCGACTTCGCGGAAACGCAGGAACGCGCGCATCTTGTGGATGTCGCGGCGGACGTTTTTGGCCAGCCCCTCCAGTCGCCGGACGAGCGGATCGGCATGGTCCTCCATCAGCCTGGGTTCGCGGCGCAGGCGTGCGAGCAGCGTGTAGAGGAGGGCAAAGCGCTCGGGGTCGTCGGCGAGCAGCGCGTTGCGCGCCAGGTCGATGAACGGACGAGGGACGGTGAAGCCCGGAGTCGGCGTCGTCTCGTGCGCGACTGCTTCGCCGGCGAACAGGTCGGTGGCGACGTCGCCGACCTGCCAGACCACGTCCCCGGCCGGTATCCCGGCGGCGGCGAGCGGGCGCGCGGCGTCGCGCCAGGCGTCGAAATCGTCCGGGGCGGGGAGGGTGACGACCTTCATGCGACCCGTTCGTCATGCTGAACTTGTGTCAGCATCCATGTCCTACCCTTACCGCACGCCAAGCGGCGACCTTCGCGCTTGGACCCTGAACCAAGTTCAGGGTTACGGAGGACGTTCACCGCTGCGCCGCACCCGCCGCGATCCATTCGCGCACCAGCGCGACGCCCTCGGCGTGCGGCACGTTGCGGCCAAGCTCCGGCATGGCGATTCCCGGTTCGGTCGAGGCCATGCGGTAAAGGAGGATCGACTCGTCGGGCTTGCCCGGTGCGATGTCGAGAAGGCGGCCGCCCGAGCCGCGACCGGCGGCGACCGGGTGCTTGCCGATCCCGCGCGCGGTGGCGTCCGCCTGACGCCAGTCGAGGAACAGTCCCGAGTTCGACGCCGCGCCGCGTGCGTTGTGGCAGTGCGCGCAGTTGGTTTCCAGATATGCCGTCGCACGGTCGGCCAGCGGCGCGGCGGGATCGTCCCAGCGCGCCAGCCGCGGTGCGTCGACGGGCAGGCGGTCGAGCAGCCCGGCGGCGACGAGTGCCTGCAGCTGGTGCCCGTCATTGAGGTTGCGCACCTTGGGCCCGATCGGCGTGATCGCGCCTGCCCCGCCCACGCTCAGCGCGTGGCAGTCCTTGCACTGGTTCTGATTGGGTACCTGATAGCTGATGGTGTGCGGCGCGCCGGCCGGGTCGGTGAAGGTGACCGGGATACGGGCACCGGCGCGCTTGAGCACCGCGTCGCTGCCGTCCGCGTTCCACACATAGGGCAGCGCGACCCAGCCGCTCGCGCGGTGCAGCAGCACGCGGGTTTCCAGCGCCCGGAAGCTGCCGTCGGTCGTATAGCCGAACGTCTTGATGATCGCCGCGCCGACCGGCAGGTCGAGCACCGCGTCGGCGTCGTAGCGCGCCTGCGTCCCGGCAGGGAGATAGAGGTAGCGCTGCTTTTCGGCATAGTCGGAAAAGAGCGGGGTGTTGAGCGTGTACCCGGTCACGCGCGGAGACGGCGTGCGCGCGCGCAGGTCGGCGAAGAAGCCGTACTCGCTCAGCGCGGCCGGGTAGGCGTCGCCCGTGATCGCGCGGTCGTCGACGCCCGCCGCGACCTCGCGCGCCGCCGTCGCGCCGATCACGACGCAACAGGCGGCGATCACCGCCAGCGCAGCGCGGGCGAGGATCACCGCGCGGCCATTTCCATGCTCGCGGGCAGCACGACGGCGGCGCGCGGCGCAACCGGGCGACCGTTGGTCAGCTCCATCGGCCGCGGCCGCGCGGACTCGACCGACGCGCCTTGCGCGAGGCCCAGGCTCAGCACCTTCGCGTCGTCCGCATAGACCTGCCCCTCCACCGTCTGGATGCCATCCCAGAGGACGGGCGGGATGCTGCCCCCCATTGCCGCCGCCAGCTGTGCGCCGCCGGGCAGTTGCGGCGCATAGCCGGCGCGGCCGTGCCGGTTCCGCGTGATCCAGACTTCGCGGGGCTGCGGATTGTATTTCGGATCGGTGAAGGCCTGTTGATAGCTGATGATCATCACGTTCGCGGTGGCGTTGCCGGACAGGTCGTTGGCGGTGATCCAGACGCGCTCGTTCGCCATCACCAGCACACCGGTGCCCATCTTGACCTGCCCGACGATGTTGCCGGGCGGCGCGAAGTTGGGCGTGTCGTTGTCGATCACGCGATTGCCGAACACGCGCACGTCGCCGCCATTGCCGCGTGGCAGATTGGGCAGGTCGAAGATCAGGATGCCGCCGGTGTTGTGCGTGGCGAGATTGCCATGAACGTC
>CAXTSL010000126.1:0-5341 GCA_964246975.1 uncultured Sphingomonadaceae bacterium | reverse complement strand
ACGTTCTTGAGATTGTGCTCGCGCGCGCCGCGCACCTGGATATGGGTCAGCATGACGGGGCGTTGTTCCAGATTTGTTCGCGGCGCGCAAGGCGGCGCGGCGGGCGACCTATCTAGGGGCGCAGGTGCACCGCATCAACCGGTGGGAACGTCGCGGCGCTGCGGTGCGTAGTGGCGGCACGCTATTCCGGAGACCGGCCATGCCCGCCAACGACAATAATCTACGCCCGTTGGCACACGCCGACGCGCCCCCGAACTCGGAGCATCGCGAGGGGCTCGACCGCGACAGTCATGCGGCGCTGCGCGCGGACCCGGGTAGCGAGGATGCCAAGCTCGACATCGCGCTCGACGAGACGTTTCCGACGAGCGATCCGCCGTCGAACACCCAGCCCGGTCGCGGACTCGACCCCGCGCCGTCGAGCGGATTTGACGAGGACGCCGCCGCACCGCCGCCGCTCGACGGCGAGTAGGCCTAGCGCGGACGCGCGCCACGCACAGCCTGCAGCTTCGCCAAACCCGCCTCGAGTTCGGCGGCAGTGAGGGTGCCGTTGCCGTCGGCATCCATCATCGCGAAGCCACGCTCGCGACGACCCCCGGCGAGCCATTCGGCCTTGCTCCATTTGCCATCGTGATCGGTGTCCATCGTCATCAGGCGCACGCGTTGCTCGACGGCGTCGCCTGACATGGTGGGAGTCGCGTCGCCTTCGGCGGGCGCGGGCGGCGGCGCGGGCTGCGCCAGTGCGGGGCTTGCGAACAAGACGGCGGCGAGTGCGAGGTCGAGGCGCATGGCGGTCTCCGAGACACTGCAGGCAGTACGAAATGCCGGTTCCGCCTCCCCCGTACCGCATCGCGCGTCAGCGGCAGAAACGGAATGCGCCGCCGCCATAATCCGCCATATCGAGGTGGAGATGGTCGCGGTGCGCGGCATTGTAGGCGGGGCCGAGCGTAGTGCCGAAGACCAAGCATCCGCCATCGTGAACGTCACGCAGGAACGCCGCGCGTGCGTCGCCCCGCGGCCAGTCGCGGGCGACGGTGACGGGCGCACCGCGCACGGTGCGGAAGGCAGCGATGTCGATGGCATTGGCGCGGGCGTGTTCGCTAACGCGCGCGGTGCCCGCGACGGGGCGGCAGCTATAGGTGCCGAAGTGATCGAAGCCGCTGAGGTTGCTGCCGAGGCGCGCGCGCGCGGCGGGACGGACGACGGCCCGCTCCCAGACGGTCAGCGCGGCGGCGAGGGGGCACGTCAGCACCGGGCCGCGCGGCGACCAGGCCTGTCCCGTCAGCCGCACCCCGGCGCGCCAGCCGCAGCCGGGGCCGGTGTCGCGGTCGGGCACGGCTTCGAACGCCACGCCGTCGAGGGTCAGCAGGCGGCGGCACCACGCCGGGTTGCCCTGCAGGCTGGCGAGCTTCCAGCCCGTCGCGCGGCCGAGCGGCGCGGCGAGGTCGAGCGGCGTCCACGGCACATCCTGCGGGCGCGTCAGCGACAGGTGGCGCAGCCCCGCCCATGCCGCTATGCCGAGCAGGAGCAGGACGATCAGGCCGCGCATCGGATCTTTCGACTGGGCACGGACAGGCGTGCCCGGCGTAGACCACAACGGCGACCGCGGCGCGCGGTGCCGCCGGCACGAGGATTTGGGCGACGCCGGTCGGCGCGGTCGACGGCCGATGTGAAGGGGACACGAGCTTGAAAACGGCAATCATCGTCGCGGCACTGGCTGGCCTGGCATCGGTCGCGGCACCAGCATCGGCGGCGGACCCCGCGCCGGGGCCGGTCACTGTGATCTTTGCCGGTCACGTTCTCGACCGTCCGGGCAGCGCGCCGCGCGGCGCTGCGACAATCGTTGTCGCGGGCGGCCGCATCGTCTCGGTGGCCGATGGCTATGTACCGGCTCCGGCGGGTGCGACGATGATCGACCTCAAGGACCGGTTCGTCCTGCCCGGGCTGATCGACGCGCACGTCCATCTCGACAGCGACGCCGGCGGGGTCGCGGCGGTGCTCGAGAACGTCGAGGATTCGCCTGCGACCAAGGCGTTCCGCGCCGAGGTCAACGGGCGCAAGACCTTGCTGGCGGGCTTTACCACGGTGCGTAACCTCGGCGACGGCAGCGGCGCGACGCTGGCCTTGCGCGACGCGGTGGCAAAGGGCTGGGTGGTCGGACCGCGCATCGTCGACGCGGGCCGCGCGATCTCGACGACCAGCGGCCACATGGACGACACGCTGAGCATTGCCGAGGACCTCCACGCCGGGATCGACCAGAGCAATTTGTGCGATGGGGCCGACGCCTGCCGCCGCGCCGTGCGGCTGCAGATCCGGCGCGGGGTCGATGTCATCAAGATCGCGACGACGGGCGGGGTCAACAGCCGTATCGGCGTCGGGCTGGGGCGGCAGATCTTCGACGACGAGGTCAGGGCGCTCGTCGACACCGCGCATCTGTACGGCAAGAAAGTCGCGGTCCACGCGCACGGGGCCGATGGGATAAACGCCGCGCTCGCGGCGGGGGCGGATTCGATCGAGCACGGCACGCTGCTCGACGCGGCGGGCGTCAGGCTCTTCAAGGCGGGCGGCGGCTGGTACGTCCCGACGCTGTCGACGATCAACGGCTATCTGGAGCGCCTCAAGGCCGACCCGAACGCCTATCCGCCTGCGGTGCTCGCCAAGATCAGATACCGCATCTCGATCACCGGCAAGGCGTTGGAGATGGCCTATCCGGCGGGCGTCAGGATCGCCTTCGGCACCGATGCCGGGGTCTCGAAGCACGGGCGCAACGCCGACGAGTTCGAGTTGATGGTGCTGCACGGCATGCCCGCGAGCGCGGCGATCGCAGCGGCGACGACGGGCGGGGCCGAGCTGCTCGGGCTGAAGGACGAGATCGGGCGGCTGGCACCGGGCATGGCGGCGGACATCATCGCGGTGGCGGGCGATCCGTTGGCCGATGTTCGCGCCCTCAAGTCGGTCGGCTTCGTGATGAGGGGCGGCAGCGTCGTCAAGGACATCAGGTGAGCTTCGAAGCTCTGAAGGCGTGGTTCCTGTCGCTCGGCGCGACCTACGGCGTCGACCCGCTGGTCTTCGGCGCGATCTATGTCGGCGCGATCCCGTTCTTCCTGCTCGCAAGCGCATGGGCGGTGCGACGGCTGCGCGCCAGGCGGTCGGCGACGGTGCCGATCCTGTGCGCCGGAGTCTTTTTCGTCTCGGCCTACCTCTACCTCGCGGTCGTCGGCCACGGTATCCCGTGGTGGGTTTGGGCGTTCCTCGGCGCGCTGTGCGCATATGGCGCTTGGAGCGCGGTGCGCGACGTGCGACGCAAGGCGCAGCGCTAGCGTCGGGCGCGCCGGGGGGCACGATTGGACGCACAGGATCGTCAGCCGCGAGCGCTACGCGTCATCGTGCTGACCGAGGCGTTCGACCGCTTCTCCTTTTTCGCGATGATCACGCTGCTGCCGCTCTACCTGCAGGCGGTGCTGCTCAAGCCCGGCCATGCCGAGCATGTGTTGGGGCTGACGGCGCTGCGCGGCGTGCTGTTCGCGGGCGGCGCGCCGAGCGCGATTGCCTTCGGGTCGGCGATCTATGGCCTGTATGCCGGAACAGTGTCGGTCATGCCGCTGCTCGGCGGGTGGTTCGGCGACCGCGTGCTCGGCGCGCGGCGCGCGGTGCTGCTCGGCTGCCTGACGATGGCGGTCGGCCACGCGCTGATGACCAGCGAGGCGTTCTTCCTCGTCGCGCTGGCGCTGCTGGTCACCGGCTCGGGGCTGGTGCGCGCCAACATGGCGGCGCAGGTCGCGTCGCTGTACGGCCCCGGCGACGCGCGCCGCCAGCGCGGCTTCGGCGTCTACCTCATCGGCCTCAACGCCGGCGCGATGGCCGCGCCGCTGGTCGCGGGGACGCTCGGCGAGCGCGTCGGCTTCGACTGGGGCTTCGGCGCGGCGGCGCTCGCCATGCTCGTCGCGATCGGCATCTACCTCGCGGGCTGGCGGCTGCTCCCTGCGGACGCCGCGCGCGCCACGGCGGCGGCCCCGCGCGCTTCGCTGGCGCGGCGCGACTGGCGAGTCGTCGGCGCGCTGGTGCTGCTGCTCATCCCGCTGATCCTGATGACGGCGGCGTATAATCAGGCGTTCAACATCCTGCTCGTCTGGGCCGACACCAAGGTCGACCGCAGCATCTTCGGCTTCGTCATGCCGGTGACGTGGTTCGTGTCGATCGACGGCGCGTTGACCATCGCGGCGCTGGCGGCGGTCGGGCGAGTGTGGGCGTGGCAGGCGCGGCGCGACCGGCAGTCCGGCGACTGGAACTCGATCCTGCTGGCGGCGACGCTGTTTTGCGCGGCGTTGCTGGTGCTCGCCTGGGGCACCTGGAGCGCTGGCGGCGGAACGGTCGCACTTTGGCCGGTGTTGCTGTTCTTCGCCCTTGCCGACCTTGCGACGCCCCTCGGTTATACCGTCATCCAGACGATGTTCGCGCGCGCCGCGCCGCTTGCGGTCGTGGCGTTGATGATGGCGGTGCTCTCGCTCTACGACGCCGCCTCGCAGTTCATCGTCGGCGCGCTCGGCGGGCTCTACGACCGGCTGACGACGACCGATTTCTGGCTGGTGCATGCGGGCGTCGCGGCGGCTGGGATCGTCGCCACGCTGGTGCTGCGCCCGCTCATCGGGCCGCTGCTGCGCGAGCCTATTCCCGCCGCACCGCCGCCAGCCGCTCCTCGGTGACGGGATAATCGCAGCCCTCGGGGATGGTCAGCCAGCGCGCGCCGTCGCGTTCGATCATCGCGGGCTGGATGCACGTCACCGGCAGCGTCGCGAGGCGGTCGAGGAGCGCGGCGACGCTGGCGTATTGTGCGAGGCGTTCGAGATTGCGTCGCGTCGGGAAGACCAGCGCGATGTCGCCCGCCTCGGCGCGCGCCACCGCATCGGCTGCGGTGGTCCAGTACGCCGCGACCGCCTCGGTGCCGTCGGGCAGGGCCTCGGCACCCGGCGCGGCGACGGCGACATAGAACAGCGTATCGAAGCGCCGCGACAGCCCGGCGGCGGGCGGCGGGACCCAATGCGCGAAAGGCGTCAGGCGCGCCGCGTCGGCGCGGTGGCCGGTCGCGGTCAGGAACGCGGCATAGGTCGCGGGTTCGGCGGCGTCGGGCACGGCGGCGAAGCGCGCGCGCCAGTCGGCGACCGTCGCGGCGTCGAGCGGCGGCCCTTTCGAAAGGAGGATGCCGACCTCCTCGAAGCTCTCGCGCGCGGCCGCAATCCGCGCGGCGGCGTCGGTGTCGGCGAGCGCGTCGAAGCCCGTCGCCAGCGCCGCGTCGCGCGCGATGGCAAGATCGCCCGCGTCGACCTTGCCGCCCGGAAACACCATC
>CAXTSL010000125.1:0-5396 GCA_964246975.1 uncultured Sphingomonadaceae bacterium | reverse complement strand
CATGAACAGCCCGAGCAGCGTCGCGACGAGCTCCGCGAGGGTGCCGAGCGCGGCGTGCAGGGGCGAGCGGGGAACTTGCGAGACTGAAGCCATGCGCCGCCCAACGGGCGGCAGCGTATCGACGTTCCCTCGGCACGTCCGCCGGGATTGGCACGCGCCTTGCATCGCCCGCCACAGAGGGGGCACGCGCGGATGGCGGTGACGGCGGTCGACAGGGGCGCGGTGATCGCGGCGATCCGCCTTGCATCGGCGCGTTCGGGGGTCGGTTTCGACTATCTGCTGGGCCAGGCGCGCATCGAAAGCGGCCTCGATCGCCACGCCGCCGCGCCGACGAGCAGCGCGCGCGGGCTGTTCCAGTTTACCGCCGGCACCTGGCTCGACATGGTCCGCCGCCACGGCGACGCGGCGGGGCTCGGCTGGGCCGCCGACGCGCTCAGGGCCGGGGCGGACCCCGCGACGCGCGCCGCGATCCTCAACCTGCGCCACGATGCCGGGGCTTCGGCGGCGCTGGCGGCGGCCTATGCCAAGGACAATGCAGCGGTTCTCGAACGCGACCTCGGGCGCACGGCGAGCGCGACCGACCTCTACCTCGCGCACTTCCTCGGCAGCGCGGGCGCGCTGCGCTTCCTGAGGGCGCGCGATGCCGACCCCGGCGGCGCTGCTTCGGGCGCGGTGCTGCCTGCGGCGGCGCGGTCTAATGCGGGCGTATTCACCGCGCCGGGCGGGCGGGCGCGGACGCTGGGCGAAGTGTATGCGCGGTTCGAGGCGAAGCTGAGTGCACCCCCTCCACCACGCCCCGAAGAGGGCGCGGTCCCCCTCCCCCTGAAGAGGGGGAGGAGTTCGATCCTCCCCCTTTTCAGGGGGAGGTGGCCCGAAGGGCCGGAGGGGGCTGCCGGCAACCCCCTGCCGCCCACCGGCACCCCCTTGCCGGTCGCCGCCGCGCGCGCCGCATACCTGCTGCTCGCCGCGATCGCATGACCGCGCGCCTCGACCTCCGCGCGACGCTGCTGCCGCTCGGCATTCTGACGCTGGTGCTGCTGATGGTCGTGCCGATCCCGCCGTGGCTGCTCGACATCTTCTTCGTGCTCAACCTCGCCATCGCGCTGATCGTCCTGATGGTCGCGATCAACACGCGCAAACCCCTCGACTTCTCGGCCTTTCCCACCGTCCTGCTGTTCGCGACGCTGCTGCGCCTGAGCCTCAACGTCGCATCGACGCGCGTCGTGCTCGTCGGCGGCCACAAGGGCACGGCGGCGGCGGGCCACGTCATCGAGGCGTTCGGCAGCTTCCTGATCGGCGGCGACTATGTCGTCGGCATCTTCGTCTTCGCGATCCTGATGATCATCAACCTCGTTGTCATCACCAAGGGGGCGGGGCGGGTATCGGAGGTCGCGGCGCGCTTCACTCTCGACGCGATGCCGGGCAAGCAGATGGCGATCGACGCCGACCTCAACGCCGGGCTGCTCACCGCCGACCAGGCGCGCGACCGTCGCGCCGAAGTCTCGACCGAGGCCGATTTCCACGGCAGCATGGACGGCGCGTCGAAGTTCGTGAAGGGCGACGCCGTCGCGGGCGTGCTGATCCTCGGCATCAACGTCGTCGGCGGGCTGATCCTCGGCACCGTCCAGCACGGCTTGAGCCTCGCGGTCGCGGCGAAGACCTATATCCTGCTCGCCATCGGCGACGGCCTCGTGGCGCAGGTGCCCGCGCTGCTGCTGTCGATCGCTGCGGCGATGATCGTCACGCGCGTGGCGTCCGAACACGACCTCGCGGGGCAGATCAGCCGCCAGTTCGCGAGCCCCGCCGCATGGGTGCCGGTGGCGGGCATCCTAGCGCTGCTCGGCCTGCTGCCGGGGATGCCGCACGCCGTGCTGCTGCCCGCCGCAGCGGGGGCAGGGGCGGCGGCATGGGCGCTCGCGCGAGCCAAGGCCACGCCGGTGCCTGTCGCGCCTGCCGCTCCCGCCGACCCCGCCAGCATCGATTGGGACGAGGTCGCAGGTACCCCCGCGATCGGCATCGACCTCGGCTATGGCCTGATCGGACTCGTCGACGAAGCACGCGGCAGCCCGCTGATGGCGCGCATCACCGCGATCCGCCGCGCGCTGTCGAAGTCGCTCGGGTTCGTCGTGCCGCAGGTCCGCGTTCGCGACGACATCGCGCTCAGCCCCCAGACCTACCGCATCCTGCTCGGCGGCGTCGTCGTCGGCGAGGACCAGGCATGGCCCGACGACGCGCTGGCGCTCGAAGCCGGCCCCGTCGAGCCGGGCATCGCCGGCCGCGCGGTGCGCGATCCGAGCTTCGGCCTCGCGGCGCGCTGGATCGACCCCGCCGAGACCGAATTGGCGACCGCGGCGGGCTACACCGTCGTCGATGCGGCGACGGTGATCGGCACGCACCTCAACACGCTGCTCGGCGCGCGCGCGCACCTGCTGCTCGGGCAGGACGAGGTGCAGGCGCTGCTCGACACGTTGTCGCGCACCGCGCCGCAACTCGTCGCGGGGCTGGTGCCCAAGCCGCTCGGCCTCGCGACGCTGACCGCCGTGTTGCAGCGCCTCGTCGAGGAGGGCGTGCCGATCCGCGACCTGCGCCGCACGCTCGGCGCGCTGGCAGGCGTCGCGGCGCGCACCGGCGATGCCGCCGAGCTGACCGAACTCGTCCGCCCGGCACTCGGCGCGGCGCTGGTCCAGACGCTCAGCCCGCTGGGCCAGCCGCTGCACGCCGTCACCCTCGCGCCCGGGCTCGAAGACCTGCTGACCGCGTCGGTGCGCGCGCATCCGCAGGCCGATTACCCCTTCGATCCCGCGCTGGCCACGCGCGTCACCGAGTCGTTGCGCGCCGCGATGGGCGGCGAGCCGCTGCCTGTCGTCACGACACCGGCGATCCGCCGCGCGCTGTTCCAGCTGATCCGCGCGGCGCTGCCCGGCGTGCGCGTGCTGAGCATCTTCGAAGTCCCCGACGACCGCGCCATCGACGTCGTCGCGACCGTCGGTGGCGCACCAGCGACGCCCGAACTGCCCGCGCCCGAAACGCCCGCGCTCGAAACCCAAGGAGCCTGACCCGATGGATGCCCGCCTCGGCCCGAACCTGTCGGCCTATGCCCCCGCCGCGCTGGCGAAGACCGATCCCGAGCGGCTGATCGGCTCGCACCTCGGGCTGGTGCGGCGCATCGCGTGGCACGTCCACGCGCGCGTTTCGACCGCGATTCCGGTCGAGGACCTTGTCCAGATCGGCATGATCGCGCTGATCGAGAGCGCGCGCGCCTTCGAGGATCGCGGCCACGCGGCATTCGCCACCTATGCCAGCGTCCGGGTGCGCGGCGCGATGATCGACGACCTCCGCAGGTCGGCGACGCTGGTCCGCAGCGCGATCCGCCGCCGCCGCGAGTTCGGCATCGTGTCGAGCCGCCTCGCGGGGGCGCTCGGCCGCCCGCCGAGCGATGCCGAGATGGCCGAAGCCCTCGACATGACCGTCGAGGCCTATCGCACCGCCGCCGACGCGACGCACGCGGTGCGCTACGAAAGCCTCGACGAGGTCTATTCGGACCACAGCGAATGGTTCGCCGACGACACGCCCGACGCCTTCGACACGCTGGCGCGCGGCAATCTCCAGCGCGCCGTCGCCGCCGCCGTCGGCCTGCTGCCCGCGCGCGAGGCGATGGTGCTGCAGCTGTATTTCGTCGAGGAATTGAACCTCGAGGAGATCGGCCAGACGCTCGGCGTCGGTGCGGCGCGGGTGTGCCAGATCAAGAAGGCCGCGCTCGACAAGGTGCGCGGGCGGCTGGGGGATTTCGCTGCTTGACCCTCCCCTGGTCGCGAAGACGCCACCTGTCCCTCTCCCTGAAGGGAGAGGGTAGGTACCAAGTCACTCCCCGACTGCGACCCGAACGCCGCTTGTCCCTCCGCACCCCCGCGCATATAAGCCGCGCAGTTTCGCGGGTGCCGGGCGTGCGCGCGCCGGTCGTCCGCTGCTTTGCCGAGGGGCATGATGGGTTTCACGAAGGTTCTTGGGTTTGCCGCGCTGCTCGCGTTTGCGCCCGTCGCGACGCTCGCGCAGGTCGCCGCCGCGCCCGTCACGCCGGTTCAGACGGTCAGCGTGCCGAGCAGCACCCCCGAGACGCTGCCCTATGCCGAGACCAGGGCCGGCATCGGCCAGCCGTCGGGGGGCTGGTCGCTGCAGTCGCCCCAGACGCCGATCGCGCGCGAAGCGCACGCGATGACCGTCGGTGTCCTCGACCCGATCATGATCGGCATCTCGATCTTCGTCGTGGCGCTGCTGGGATGGGTGATCTTCCGCTTCCGCGCCGCGCGCAACCCGGTCGCGTCGCGGACCAGCCACAATACCGTCGTCGAGGTCGTCTGGACCGTTGTTCCGGTGCTCATTCTCGTCTGGATCGCGGTGCCGTCGTTCCGCCTGCTCGCCAACCAGTATTCGCCGCCCAAGGCCGCGCTGACGATCAAGGCCACCGGCCACCAATGGTATTGGGAATATGAATACCCCGACCAGGGCGGCTTCAGCTTCGATTCGATCATGCTGACCAAGGAGGAGGCCGCCAAGCGCGCCTCGCCTTATCAGCTCGATGTCGACAACCGCGTCGTCGTTCCCGTCGGGACGACGGTCAAGATTTTGACCACGTCGGCCGACGTTATCCATGCGTGGATGATCCCGAGCTTCTGGGTGCAGATGGACGCCGTGCCGGGGCGCATCAACGAGACGTGGTTCAAGGCCGAGCGCGTCGGCGTGTTCTTCGGCCAGTGTTTCCAGCTGTGCGGCACGCGCCACGGCTTCATGCCGATCGCCGTCGAGGTCGTCTCGAAGCAGCGTTTCGCGCAGTGGGTCGCGGCGAAGCGCAAGGAGAACGGCATCGCCGACACGCCCAAGCCGACGGGTTCGGGCAGCGCCGCCGCCGAGGCCGCGACGACGCCGACGCCTGCCGAGAATCCCGCCGTGCCCGCTCCGTCCGCCGAAACGCCCGCCGCGCCCGCCGCCGCAGCGCCCGCCCAGTAAGAGAGAGCCGCAAATGGCCAGCGTCCCCGCCTCCGACTCCGCCTTCGCCCCGCATGGCGACGCGCAGGGTCATGACGATCACGCCCACGCGCCGCTGACCTTCGTCCAGCGCTGGCTGTTCTCGACCAATCACAAGGACATCGGCACGCTCTACCTGATCTTCGCGGTGATCGCGGGGACGCTCGGCGGCGCGATCTCGGGGATCATGCGCCTCGAACTCGCGCACCCCGGCATCCAGTGGCTGACGTGGTTCACGCAAGGGAACCTCGACGCCTCGTACCATCTGTGGAACGTCTTCATCACCGCGCACGGACTGATCATGGTGTTCTTCACCGTCATGCCCGCGATGATCGGCGGCTTCGGCAACTGGTTCGTGCCGCTGATGATCGGCG
>CAXTSL010000124.1:0-5437 GCA_964246975.1 uncultured Sphingomonadaceae bacterium | reverse complement strand
ACAATCAATAGCCTTTGGGAATCCCTCGATTCACAAATCCTGTCCGATGCTCTAGGCCGCCGCCGCCAGCGGGGCCAGCCGCACCCGCGCCGCCTCCGCCAACCGCGCGGCGGGGGCGGGGTCGCCGTCTTCGGCGGCGCGGAGGGCGGCGTAGAGGTCGTCGCGCGACACGCCCGCAATGCGGGCGATTTCGGTCATGCCAAGCGCGCGGGCGACGGTGCCGAAGGTGCGGCGCAGGAAGGCGGGGTTGCAGTCATCGAGGGCGTCGGCGAACATCTCGGCCTGACTGACCGGATCGTGGATGTACTCGGAGCCGTCCCATTCATAGGTTTTCAAAGTCATCGTCGCTCTCCAGAGCCGCTGCAAGTTCGCGAGCGCGCACAATGTCGCGCCGCTGCGCGTCCTTGTCGCCGCCGCACAGCAGAACGATAACCGTTTCGCCGCGCCGCGTGAAGTAGACGCGGTAGCCGGGGCCGTAGTCGACGCGCAGCTCGCCGACTGCGCCGAATTGTTTCCAGTCGCCGAGCTGACCGAAAATTTCGATGCGTTCGATCCGCTGGTCGATGCGGGCGACCGCGCGCCGGTCGCGCAGCGCCGATAGCCAACGGCGGAAGGTGATCGTTCGGAGAATCCGCACGCTATTCGGCAGGGATGTAAATTTCGCTACCCCTCGCCCGGAATTCTTCGCTCATCGCCGCCATCCCCGCCTCCGCCTCAATCATCGCGTCGGCGTTCTGCTTCGCCGCATACTCGCGCACCTCCTGCGTGATTTTCATCGAGCAGAACTTCGGCCCGCACATCGAGCAGAAATGCGCGGTCTTGGCGCCTTCGGCGGGCAGCGTCTCGTCGTGGTATTTGAGCGCGGTTTCGGGGTCGAGGCTGAGGTTAAACTGGTCGCGCCAGCGGAAGTCGAAACGCGCGCGGCTGACGGCGTCGTCGCGAGCTTGCGCGCTCGGGTGGCCCTTGGCGAGGTCGGCGGCGTGGGCCGCCAGCTTGTAGGTGATGACGCCGACCTTGACGTCGTCGCGGTCGGGGAGGCCGAGGTGCTCCTTGGGCGTCACGTAGCATAGCATCGCGCAGCCGAACCAGCCGATCATCGCCGCGCCGATACCGCTGGTAATATGGTCGTAGCCCGGCGCGATGTCGGTGGTCAGCGGCCCGAGCGTGTAGAACGGCGCTTCGCCGCAGACGGCAAGCTGCTTCTCCATGTTGACCTTGATCTTGTGCATCGGCACGTGCCCCGGCCCCTCGATCATTACCTGGCAGTCGCGGTCCCACGCGATCTTCGTAAGCTCGCCCAGCGTGTCGAGCTCGGCGAACTGCGCGGCGTCGTTGGCATCGGCGATGCTGCCGGGGCGCAGCCCGTCGCCCAGCGAGAACGAGATGTCGTAGGCGCGCATAATCTCGCAGATTTCGGCGAAGTGCGTGTAGGTGAAATTTTCCTTGTGGTGCGCGAGGCACCATTTGGCGTGGATCGAGCCGCCGCGGCTGACGATGCCCGTGACGCGCTTGGCGGTCAGGTGGATGTAGGCGAGGCGGACGCCGGCGTGGATGGTGAAGTAATCGACGCCCTGCTCGGCCTGCTCGATCAGCGTGTCGCGGTAGATTTCCCACGTCAGGTCCTCGGCGACGCCGCCGACCTTTTCGAGCGCCTGGTAAATCGGCACGGTGCCGATGGGGACGGGCGAGTTGCGGACGATCCATTCGCGCGTGTTGTGGATGTTTCGGCCTGTCGACAGGTCCATGACGGTGTCGGCCCCCCAGCGGATCGACCAGACCATCTTGTCGACTTCCTCGGCAACGCTGCTCGCGACCGCCGAATTGCCGATGTTGGCGTTAATTTTGACGAGGAAGTTGCGCCCGATCGCCATCGGCTCGCATTCGGGGTGGTTGATGTTCGACGGGATGATCGCACGGCCGCGCGCGATCTCGTCGCGGACGAATTCGGGGGTGACGTGGTCGGGAATACTCGCGCCGAAGTCCTCGCCGTCACGGACCAGACCCGCCGCCACAGCGCGACCGAGGTTCTCGCGGATCGCGACATATTCCATCTCGGGCGTAATAATGCCGCGCCGGGCATAGGCGAGCTGGGTGACCGCGACGCCGCCCTTGGCGCGTAGCGGCATCGGGTTGACGTGGGTAAAGCCTGCGACTTCGGGCTGCATGCGCCCCGTCAGGCCGTTGTCCTCGGGGCGCACGTCGCGGCCCCGGTAGCTCTCGACGTCGCCGCGCGCGATGGTCCACGCGGTTCGCAAGGGCGGCAGGCCGATGTTGATGTCGATGAGCGCGTCCGGATCGGTGTACGGCCCGCTCGGGTCGTAGATGCGCACCGGCTCCTCGTTGGCGCTGGGGTCGAGACGCACCTCGCGCATCGCGACGCGCAGGTCGGGGAAGACCGTGCCGGGAACATGGACCTTGTGGCTGCCCGGCAACGGCCCCGTGGTGACGGGAATTTCGATGCGGGCCAGTTCGTTGGGAGATTCGATGTCGGCCATGTGCTGCGCTCCACGTGGGCCACGCGGGTGGAGTCGGTTTGCGGGCGTCGTGCCCGCTCCCTCCCTCCGCCGGTGCGAGCCGGATCAGGTTCGACGGGTCGCAGCCGGATCGCTGCCTCTCAGCCGCGCGTGCGGCCCCCCGGGGAAGCGGCGGTTGTGGGCGGGGGCGAAGGGTAAGTCAACGTCGCGAGAGGCGATCCTCCCCCTCTTCAGGGGGAGGTGGCGGCGCGGCCGACGGAGGGGGTTCTCGGCATGGGGGAAGGCCCCCTCCGTCGCTTTGCGCCACCTCCCGCTGAAGAGGGGGAGGAATTAGAGGAAATACTTGAGGTGGATCGTCTCGCTGGTGTCGCCTGCGACGTCGAAGCGCGTCGCGGCATAGCTCGGCGGGCCGAAGCTCAGGCGTGGGTTCTGCGAGAAACCGACGCCCTCGGTCGGGATGCCGAGCAGGTTCTTGTCGAGCTTGCCGTTGCCGTTCTCGTCGTGAACGAGGCTGACGGCATAATCGCCGGGCGCAAGCGGCACCTGCAGCGCGACCGTCGCGGCGGCGGCGACGACGATCGACTGGCTGTCGCCCTCGCACTTGCCGCGCTTGAAGCGCTCGGGGCTGTGCCAGATGCACAGGCGCACGTCGCCCGATGTCGAGCGCAGCCCGCTGAGCGCGATTTCGAGTTGCACCGGCGCGGGCGCGGGCGCGCTACCGCCGAGCGCCAAAGCGCCCGATATCAGCAGGCCGAAGCCTGTCTTCCGGTCCATCGAGCAACTCCCCCGCATACCCTCGGTCGGTTCCGCATAGCCGGTCCCATGCCCTGAAATACAGGCCATAGTTACAGTTATAGTGTCGGTGATGCAGATGGTGGTGCGATGCGGTAATCAGGACACGCCCCGGCGCACCGCCGACGAAAGGTCTGGGAAAGATTTCCCAGCCCATGTGATTGGTTACCCCGAAGAAACTCGCGATCGTCAGCACGATCAGCAACGCCCCCCAGTGGATCGGCACGACGAAGACCAACGCGGGAAACAGCCACGCTCCCGACAGCGACTCCCACGGGTGGAAGGCCATCGCCGCCCAAGCGGTCGGTGGGCGGCTGGCGTGGTGGACGGCGTGGACCCGGGCGAACCACCACGGCCGGTGCATCAGGCGGTGGCTCCAGTAGAACCAGGTGTCGTGCGCCGCGAGATAGATAAGGATGCTGGCGGGCAGCCATGCCCAGCCATGGGCAAGCGGGTCGCTGTAGAGGCGCGTCCAGCCGAGTTCGTGCCACGCCACCAGCGCGAACCCGGCGGGTATGCCGTAGATCAGTGCGGCGAGCAGCGACCAGCCGATCTCGCGGCGGATTTGCATCGCGCGGCGCGCCGGATCGGCGGGGCCGGCGACGACGCCGCGCGCGTGGGTCCATGCGGCGAACCCGCCCGACACGCCAAGATAGCGCAGCGCGACGATGGCGCTGGTCGCGGCGACGCCGATGGCGAAGGTCAGGACGATCACGCGGCAGCCTTAGCGCGGGTGGGCAGGCGCGTCACCGCCACGCGCCGCCGCAGGGTCAGTCCGCGCCGAAGCGCCGGATCCACGGGCGCAGGATCGGCTCCACCGTCGCCAGTTGCGCCGCGTAACGTCGCCACTGGCCGCCGCCGTTGTAAAGGCCCCTGCGGACCTGCGCGACACTCGCGGTGCTGACGCCGCGCCGCTCGGCGGTGTCGGCGAAGTCGCGCAGCGCGGGGGTCCAGACGATGTCGAGGAAGGCGCATAGGTCGTGCGAGACGCGGTCGAAGTCGGCGACGAGGGCCTCGTAGCGCAGCTCGTGGACGCGCAGCGGCAGCCGGGCGAGGCACGTGTCGATCAACCGCATCGTCGCGTCGTAGTGGCGCGCGGCGTGCTCGAGCGAAGTGAACTCGAGGACTGCCGCGTTGGGCGCGAAATTGGTGCGGAAACAGCTCAGCACGACATCGCGCGGGTCGCGGCGCATCAGGACGATGCGCGCGTGCGGAAACAGGCGCGCGATCAGCGGCAGGCGCACCGACGCCAGCGGGTCCATGTCGACGAAGGCGTCGCCGGGCAGCGCGACGCCACAGTCGGCGACCTTGGCCCAATAGGCGCGACGCAGGGGGTCGAGCGTCGCGGTGCCGACGGCAGCGAGGCGGGCGATGCCGTCGGCGTCGCCGGGAAAGGCGAGCGTCGCGGCATGCAGCGTCGGCCGCTCCTCGACCGCCGCAACCCCGGGGGCGGAGGCGAGGATATTCTCGACGAGCGTCGTTCCCGAGCGGGGATAGCCGAGCAGGAAGGCGTGGACACGCACCGGCGACGCTTCGGCCGCGGGCACCGGCATGGCCCATGTGGCGCGCGTCGTGGCGGCCAGCGCCGCGTCGGTCGCGGCGACGAGATCGCGATGCGGCGGCGCGAAGTGGTGCGCGTAGGTGGCGTGTACCGCGGCTCCGGCATCGGCATAGGCCGCGTAGGCGCACGCTGCGCCGCTCGCCTTGTCGCGCGCCTCGCCGAGCAGCTTGAGCGCCGCGATGCGGTTGTGCGCGCTGAGGCCGCCGTGCGCGAGCAGTCCATCGAGCGCGGCGGCGGCGGCGGGCGCGTTGCCCTCGGCGATGTCGACCGCCGCGAGCGCGCAGGTTGCCACCGCCTCGTGCGGGTCGAGCGCCAGCGCCAGCCCTGCGAAACGCCGCGTCGCCGCCGGATAATTGAGCAGGCGCGCCGTCGCGGCGAACCCCGCGTGCGCCGCCGCCGAGGCGGGATCGAGCTTGAGCGCGCGATGATAATTCTCGGCTGCGGCTTCGAGCGCGCCGCCCGCCTCGAAGGCGAAAGCGCGCTCGAGCCACGCATCGGCGTGCCCCGGCGCTGCGGCGACGGCACGGTCGAGCGCGGGCAACGCGTCGCTCAGCCGCCCCGCGCGCCGCAGCGCCGCGCCGATCGCGGTCAGGACGAGGGTGTCGCCGGG
>CAXTSL010000123.1:0-5677 GCA_964246975.1 uncultured Sphingomonadaceae bacterium | reverse complement strand
AAGTTGAAGTCGGCGACCGCGACGATGTTGAACACGTCGAGATCGTATTCGCGGCCGTAATTCGCCTCGTCCCACGCCATCGACGTCTTGAGCGCCGCCATGGCGTGCGCACAGCGCGGCAGGTCGGCTGCGGCGACCCAGATCGCGAGGTCGACGTCGCGGCCCGACGCGGTGACGAACGTGTCGCGATACGCCTGCAGGTCGCCCGCGACGGCGGCGAAGAGGTAGCAAGGCTTGGGCCAGGGGTCGTCCCATTCGGCCCAGTGGCGGTCGCCCGCGACGCCGGTCGCGCCGGGATTGCCATTGGCGAGCAGAACCGGGAAGCGCGCCGCGTCGGCGCTCAGCCGGACGGTGTAGCGCGACAGCACGTCGGGGCGGTCGGGGAAAAAGGTGATGCGGCGGAACCCCTCCGCTTCGCATTGCGTGCACAGCTTGCCGCCCGAGGCGTAGAGGCCCATCAGCCGGGTGTTGGCGGCGGGCGCGATGACGACTTCGGTCTCGATGACGGCGCGGTCGGTACTCAGCGCCAGCGTCAGCGTCTCGTCCGACGGCGTTGCGAGGCTGGGCGCGCCGTCGATGCGCAGCGCCAGCAGTTCAAGATCCTGCCCGTCGAGCACCAGCGGGCGGTCGTGGTCGCCGCTGCGCACCACCGTCAGCCGCGCGCGTACCACCGTCCGCGCGGGGTCGAGATCGAAATCGAGCGCGACCTCGGGGACCAGCCAGTCGGGCGGGCGGTAGTCGGCGAGGCGCACGGTGCGGGGGAGGGCATCGGCTTCGGACATTCAAGGGAACTTTCGCACGCTTCGGTCGACCCGCTTAACGCGCGCGCGCACGCGTGGCGACCCGTGCCCGATGCATCGCGGCAACAGCTTCGGTCTTAAATGGTTAAGGCAGCGATACGATCTTGCCGTCGAACGGCGCCGGATTTAAAGCCCGACGTACAGCGATTTGTCTGTGTGTATGTTGCGTAAGGGGTAAATCCATGAAGATCTTGTCTGCCGTCCTCATCGGGGCGGCCGTCGCCGCCGCTCAGCCGGTGCTTGCGAACAGTTTCATCAACGGCGATTTCGAGACGCTCACCAACGGTCCGGGGCAGCTGACCACCAACACCGTCGCCACCGGCTGGACCGTTCCCGGCGGCGGCTACACCTTTGCGTTCGCGCCGGGTACCGCCGACACGACCGGATCGAATGGCCAGTACGGCAATCTGCAGCTCTGGGGTCCGAACAACGGCTCGGCGAACGGCCTGACCGCGACCAGCCCCTCGGGCGGCAACTTCCTCGCTCTCGACGGTGCGTTCCAAATCCAGCCCGTCGAGCAGATCGTTACCGGGTTGACCGTCGGCAAGACCTACAGCGTCGGATTCGATTATGGTTTCGCGCAGCAGAAGGGTTTCGACGGCCCGACCGTGCAGCACCTGTCGGTGAGCTTCGGCGGCGTCACGCAGACCACCGCCGATTATAATCTCCCAGATCACGGCTTTTCGGGCTGGTTGCACACCAGCTACGATTTCGTCGCGACGAGCGCGACCGACACGCTGTCGTTCCTCGCCTACGGCAATCTGCCGGTGCCGCCGTTCGCGCTGCTCGACGGGGTGACCTTCACCCCCGATGTCGCAGCGGTGCCCGAGCCCGCGACCTGGGCGATGCTGCTCGTCGGCTTCGGCGGAGTCGGCGTCCTGTCGCGCCGCCGCCGCAGCACCGCCGTCGCCGCGTAGGCGACGATCGTCTCGATCGAGCGACCGGCGGGCGCAATCCCGCCGGCCGTTCTGTCGCGCGTGATTCGTGGATCGAAACGGGATAAGGTCCGACCATGGGGACGCTGCTCGATTCGCACCATCTGCACACGCTGGCGCTGTCCGTGCTCCGCACCAGCGCGTGGCTCGGCATCACCATCGTGCTGTTCGCGCCGCTCGAATATTTCTTCGCGGTGCGCAAGGAGCGGTTTTTCCACAAGGGCTGGACGACCAACCTCGGCTGGTATTTCGTCAACTCGGTCGTCACCGTGGCGCTGCTCGCGCCGCCGCTGGCGCTGCTCGCGACCATCGTCCACGCCGTCCTGCCCGCCAGCGTCACCGGCGCGGCCGCCGCGCTGCCGCTCTGGGCGCGGATGATCGCGGCGATGGTAGTCGGCGAGATCGGCTTCTACTGGGGGCATCGCTGGAGCCACGAATTCCCGCTGCTGTGGCGCTTCCACGCTGTGCACCACAGCGCCGAGCATATGAACTTCCTCGTCAATACGCGCGCGCATCCGGTCGACATGCTGTTCACGCGGCTGTGCGGCATGGTGCTGCTGTTCGCCACCGGCCTCGCCACGACGGTCGGCAGCAAGCCCGATCTCGTGCCGATGCTGGTGCTGCTGATCGGCACGTTGTGGAGCTTCTTCATCCACGCCAACCTGCGCTGGCGGCTCGGGCCGCTCGAATGGGTGCTGTCGAGCCCCGCCTTCCACCACTGGCACCACACGCGCGACGACCATCAGGACCATAATTACGCGTCGATGCTGCCGGTCTTCGACCGGATTTTCGGGACGCACTACGTGCCCAAGCACTGGCCTGCCGCGTACGGCACCGCGACGCCGATGCCGCCGGGGGTGGTCGGCCAGCTCCTCGAACCGCTGGCGCGGCGCGCGCCGACGCGGGTCGAACGGGCGCGCGAGACGGTGTAGGACTTTCTTCCCCCTCCCCTCCCCGCGAAGCGGAGAGAGGGGAGGGCCGGGGTGGGGAGCGGTGCCACGCGACGGCATCGGCTTGTGGCACGGCACCCCACCCCGACCCTCCCCTCTCTCGGTTCGCAAGGGCTCACCGGGAGGGGAGGGAGCAGAAGTAACGCCTTGCACGCCCCGCCCACTGTGTTACCTGCCCCCTACACCTATCGGGGGACCTGAATGTCGATCGCTGCTGCCGCCTTCGACGTCGATGCCGCGACGCGCGCCTATCTCGCCACCTTCAATGGCGCGGCGCGGGCGAAGTCCGACGCCTATTTCGAGGGCGGCTATTGGCTCCTGCTGTGGAACGCCGTCGTCGGGGTCGGCATCGCGTGGGCGCTGCTCCGCTACGGCGTCGTCGCGCGGCTTTCGGCATGGTCGCAGGCGCGGACCGGGGGCCGGATGTTCCTCGCCACCGCGCTGTGGGCGGCCGTCTTTTTCCTGCTGTCGGCGCTGATCGAGCTGCCGTGGACACTCTACACCGATTATGTCCGCGAGCATCAATACGGCCTGTCGACGCAGAATCTCGCGCAATGGTTCGGCGATTTCGGCAAGGGCGTCGCGCTTTCGATCCCCGTCGGCGCGCTGCTTACCGCCGCCGTCATGGCGGGGGTCCGGGCTGCCCCGACGCGCTGGTGGATCTATGCCGGCGGCGTCACCGTCGTGCTGATGGCGTTCTTCATCGCCGTCGCGCCGGTGCTCATCGAACCGTTGTTCAACACCTACAAGCCGATGCCCGCTTCGCCGCTGCGGTCGCAGATCCTCCAAGTGGCGCGCGGCAACGGCGTGCCGGTGACCAACGTCCTCGTCGTCGACGCCTCGCGCCAGACGACGCGGATTTCGGCGAATGTCGCGGGACTCGGGCCGACGGCGCGCGTCGCGCTCAACGACAATCTGCTCAGGACCAAGGACGATGCCGCGACGGTCAGCGTGATGGGTCACGAGGTCGGGCATTATGTCCTGGGGCATATCTTTGCGGGGATCTTCGCCTTCGCGCTGGTCATTCTCGGCGGCTTCATCGCGGTGCAGGTCGCGGTGCCCGGACTGATCGCGCGCAATCCCGGCTGGGGCGTCGCGGGCATCGGCGATCCCGGCGCGGTGGCGGTCGCATCGATCGTGCTGACGCTGTATTTCCTCGTCGCGACCCCGGTAACCAACACCATCGTTAGATTTCAGGAGGCGCAGGCCGACATCTTCGGGCTGAACGCGGCACGCGCCCCCGACGGTTTCGCGCGTTCGGCGCTGCGGCTCGGGCAGTATCGCAAGCTCGAGCCGAGCGCGTTCGAGGAGGCGGTGTTCTACGACCACCCGTCGGGCTACACGCGCATCCACCAGGCGATGCAGTGGAAGGCCGAGCATCTGGGTGAGCCGGGGGTGCGCTGAGGCGGCAGGACGCAAGGCGCGGAACACGCCTTCGCGTTCGGTGTCTTGCGCCCTGACTCGCCGAAGCGCGGGCGGCGGCGCGGCGGGCCGTTCCCGCCGCCCGTCCGACGGCGCGGCTTTGCCGCGACGCCCTTTCTGCCTACTCTGATGCCATGCCCCACCTCCTGATCTTCGGCCTCGGCTACACCGCTTCGCGCCTCGCCACCCACCTCCGCGCGCAAGGTTGGCAGGTCACCGGCACCAGCCGCGCGCACCTCCCTCTCGACGACCCGCGCCTGTCCGCGCTGATCGCGTCCGCAACGCACGTCCTGTCGAGCGTCCCGCCCGGTCCCGACGGCGACCCCGTGCTGGCGCGACACGCCGACCGCCTGCGCGCGGCACCCGCTCAGTGGCTCGGCTATCTGTCGTCGACCGGCGTCTATGGCGATACGCAGGGCGCGTGGGTCGACGAGACCGCCCCTGTCGGCGGCGGGCGGCGCGATGCGCGGGTCGCAGCGGACCTCGCGTGGCAAGCCTTGCGCCCCGACGTGCGCGTCTTCCGCCTGCCCGGCATTTACGGCCCCGTCCGTTCGGCGCTCGACCGCGTGCGCGATGGGACCGCGCGGCGGGTCGACGCGCCGCCGGGGCAAGTCTTCGGGCGCATCCATGTCGACGACATCGTCGCGGGGCTGGTCGCGAGCTTCGCGCGCGGCGACCCCGGCCCCTACAACCTCGCCGACGCCGAGCCCGCCAGCGGCAACGCCGTGCTCGAATACGCCTGCGACCTCCTCGGGCGTCCCTATCCGCCCGTTGTACCGGTGAGCGCGCTCGGCCCCATGGCGCAGGGTTTCTACGCCGAGACGCGCCGCATCGCCGCACGCAAGATGACCCGCGACCTCGGGCTTCGACTGCGCTATCCTGACTTCCGCACGGGCCTGCGCGCCTGCCTGACGGAGCAAAATCCATGAAGTTCGGTGTCGGCCAGCCGGTCAAGCGCGTCGAGGATGTTCGCCTGCTGACGGGCAAGGGGCGCTACACCGACGATATCCGCAGCCCGGGTGCGCTGTTCGCGACGACGCTGCGCTCGCCCTATGGCCACGCGAAGATCGTCAGCATCGATACCAGCGCGGCGAAGGCGGTGCCCGGTGTCGTCGCGGTCTATACGCATGACGATGTGGCGGAGCTTGGCGTCGTGCCGTGCCTGATGCCGCTGTCGGCCCCGCTGACGACGCCGCGCCATATGCTGACGGGGGATTTCGTGCGCTTCGTCGGCGACGGCGTCGCGTTCGTCGTCGCCGATACGCGCGAGGCGGCGCGGCTGGGGGCGGACGCGATCGAGGTCGACTATGCCGAAATGCCCGCCGTCGGGTCGATCGAGGCGGCGATCGCTCCGGGCGCGCCGAAGGTCTGGGACGCCGCGACGTCGAACAGCATCTTCGACTGGCAGGTCGGCAACGCCGATGCGGCGAATGCGGGCATCGCCGCCGCGACGCACGTCACCCGCCTGCGCATCGTCCAGAACCGCGTCGCGCCGACCTCGATGGAGGTGCGCGCCGCCGTCGGCGAATTTGATCCCGTCACCGGCTATACGCTGACCTTCGGCGGCCAG
>CAXTSL010000122.1:0-5702 GCA_964246975.1 uncultured Sphingomonadaceae bacterium | reverse complement strand
GCCACGTCTTCCCGCTGGTCGCGCGCGACGGCGGCGTGCTGGTGCGCGCCGGGCACACCGAAGCTGCCGTCGACGTGGCGCGGCTGGCCGGGCTCAACCCGTCGGGCGTCATCTGCGAGATCATGAACGACGACGGGACGATGGCGCGGCTGCCCGACCTGCTCGAATTCGCCGCGCGCCACGGGCTGCGCATCGGCACGATCCGCGACCTCATCGCCTATCGCCTGCGCCACGACCACCTCGTCCAGTGCGTCGCCAGCGTCCCCCTCGACAGCCTCCACGGCGGCCAGTGGACCGCCAAGACCTATGTCAACAAGGCCGAATACGCCGAGCACATGGTTCTCCAGAAGGGCCGCATCGAACCCGGCAAGCCGACCCTCGTCCGCGTCCACGCAATGAGCATGTTTTCCGACCTGTTTGGCGAAGTCGGCGGCCGCGCCGGGCAGCTCCAGCGCGCCATGGAGGCGATCGGCGCGGCGGGCGCGGGAGTGGTGGTGATCATCCGCGACGCCCGCCCCGACGCGATCTCGCAGCAGATGCGCGCGCGCGGGCTCGGCGAGCCCGTCGAGCTGCGCGACTATGGCATCGGCGCGCAGATCCTCGTCGACCTGGGGGTCAGCGACATGGTGCTGCTGACCAACGCCCACCGCAATATCGTCGGGTTGCAGGGTTACGGGTTGAACGTCGTGGGGGAACAGGCGATTCCGGGGTGAGGGGTGTGTGCGCACCAGACTTCCCCCGTCATGCTGGCGGACGCCAGCATCCAACGCGCCGCGAGCGGCTGGGTGGCCGCGCGGGGACAGGTGGATGCTGAAGTTCGCCAGCATGACGGGGATAGGGTAAAGGGATGCGCTCGCTGTCCCGCCTCGACAAGGGCGGCTTCGTCTACATCATGGCGAGCCAGCCGCGCGGTACCCTCTATCTCGGGGTCACCTCGGACCTCATCGTGCGCGTCGGCCAACATCGAACCGGCGCAAAGTCCGGGTTCACGTTACGCTACGACGTGAAAATGCTCGTCTGGTGGGAACATCACGACGGTATTGAGGCCGCGATTGCGCGCGAGAAGACGATGAAGACGTGGAAGCGGACTTGGAAGGTCGAGACTATCGAGGCGCAAAATCCGTATTGGCAGGATTTGGCGGTGCGATTCGGGTACGAACCGCTCGCGGGGCGGTGCAGTACCACGTGATTGGCGTTCGCTTGCAGCAAGTCCTGTGGCTACGATCTTCCCGCCGTCGTGCTGGCGAACGCCAGCATCCACTTGCCCGCGAGCGGCCATTTGCTCGCCTGCCGCACACTGGATGCTGGCGTTCGCCAGCATGACGGCGTATAACTAACGAGGTTCCCTCATGCCCCACGTCCTCATCGTCGAAGCCCGCTTCTACGCCGCGCTCGCCGACGCCCTCCTCGACGGCGCGCGCGCGGCGCTCGAGGCGGGCGGCGCGACGCACGAGACGCTGACCGTGCCCGGCGCGCTCGAAATCCCCGCCGCCGTGGCGCGCGCCAGCGAAAGCGGGCAGTTCGACGCCTTTGTCGCGCTCGGCACCGTGATCAGGGGCGAGACCTGGCATTTCGAGATCGTCGCGGGCGAGAGCGCGCGCGGCTTGATGGCGCTCAGCCTCGACGGGCTGGCGATCGGCAACGGCATCCTGACCGTCGAGACCGAGGCGCAGGCGTGGGCGCGCGCGCGGATCTCGGAGAAGGACAAGGGCGGCGAGGCGGCGAAGGCGGCGCTGGCGATGCTGGCGGTCGGGGAGCGGTTCGCGCCCGCACGGTGACACGGCAGGCGGGGCGGGCTACACGCCACCGCGATGGCAAGTTCCCCCAAGAAGAAGCCGCGCACCGGCAACGCGCGATCGGCGGCGCGGCTGGCGGCGGTGCAGGCGTTGTACCAGCGCGAGATGCAGGGCGGCAGCGTCCCCGCGCTGCTCCACGAGTTCCACCGCCACCGCCTCGGCCAGACCATCGAGGGGGCCGAGTACCGCGAGGCCGACATCGACTTTTTCAACGATGTCGTCGCGGGCGCGGGCGCGCGCGCCGCCGAGATCGACGGCCATGTTACGGGCGCTTTGGCGGAAGGCTGGGCGCTCGATCGCCTCGACCGGCCGATGCGCGCGCTGCTGCGTGCCGGCGTCTATGAGTTGATCGCGCGGCCCGACGTGCCCGCCGCAGCGGTCGTCGACGAATATGTCGATGTCGCGCACGCCTTCTACGAGGCGCGCGAGGCGGGGTTCGTCAACGCGCTGCTCGATACCGTGGCGCGGCGGGTGCGGGGGTGACGGCTTAGAACCCCCGTCATCCTGGCGGACGCCAGCATCCAGCTTTCCGCGCGCGGATGGATGGATGCTGGCGTGCGCCAGCATGACGGCGCATAAACGAGAGGGAGCGGGCACAAATGCGCGAACGCGCGCTGATCGCCGACTTGCTCGCGCCGCTGGCGACGCATCGCGCGGCGCGGGGGCTGCAAGACGACGCCGCCGTGTGGCTGCCGCCGCTCGGGCGCGAGGTCGTCCTGACGCACGACACGCTGGCCGAGGGCGTCCACTACCTGCCCCACGACCCGCCGTCGGATGTCGCGTGGAAGCTGCTCGCGGTGAATCTGTCGGACCTTGCGGCGATGGGCGCGGCACCGGTCGGCGTGCTGCTCGGGCTGACGCTGGGGGCGGCGTGCGACGACGACTGGGTGCGGGGGTTCGTGGCCGGACTGGCGCGCGGGCTGGCGCATTTCGAGATCGCGCTGCTCGGCGGCGACACGGTAAGTTGGCGCGGCGGTTGCGTGCTGGGGCTGACGGCGGTGGGGACGGTCGAGCGCGGCTGTGCCCTGGGGCGCGGCGGGGCGTCGGTCGGCGACGCGGTGTGGGTGTCGGGGACGATCGGCGACGCGGGGCTGGGGCTGGCGGCGGCGCGGGGGCACACCTTCGATGCTTCTGGCACCTCCCCCTCTTCCGGGGGAGGTGGCGGAGCAGCCGACGGAGGGGGCCTTCGGGCGCGGGAAAACCCCCTCCGTCGCTTCGCGCCACCTCCCCCTGAAGAGGGGGAGGAGCAGGAAGCGGTAAGGCCGGACCGCCAGACCAAGCACCTCCTGACCCGCTACCGCCGCCCCGACCCCCGCCTCGCCCTCGGCCGCGCGCTCATCGGCACCGCGACCGCCTGCATGGACATCTCCGACGGCCTGCTCATCGACGCCGAGCGCCTCGCCGCTGCAAGCGGGGTCGGCATCGCGCTCGACCTGACAGCCCTCCCCGTTTCGCCCGCCGCCGCAGCGCGAACGCCCGCGAACGACGCGGGGCGGCTCGACCTCGCGAGCGCGGGCGACGATTATGAACTGCTGTTCACCGCGCCGCCGCACGCCGATGCGCCCGCGCTGGCGACCACGAGGGTGCCGCTGACGCGCGTCGGCATCGTCGTCGCGGGGGCGGGGCTGACCGTCACGGGCGACGGCGGCACGGTCCTGACGCCGACGCGACTCGGCTATGAACATTGAGCGGCGGCGCACGCGCGCGCTTGCCTTCCGCTGTCACATTTGCCAAAGCGCCCCCGCAACATCGTCTCGCCGGGGCCGCGCATCGTCGTCGGCGCGCGCCGGTATCAGGGGTTTGAACGAATGAACATGGTCCTGCTCGCCATCCTGTGCGGGCTCGCCGCCGTCGTGTACGGCCTCGTCACCGCGCGCCAGATCCTGTCGGCCAGCCCCGGCAACCAGCGCATGCAGGATATCGCTGCGGCGATCCAGGAGGGTGCGGCGGCATATCTCCAGAAGCAGTACGTCGCGATCGGCATCGTCGGCGTCATCGTCGCCGTCCTCGTCGCGGTCTTTCTCGGCGCGGTCCCCGCCATCGGCTTCGTCATCGGCGCGGTGCTGAGCGGCGTCACCGGCTTCATCGGCATGAACATATCGGTGCGCGCCAACGTCCGCACCGCCGAGGCGGCGCGCAGCACGCTGCAGGCCGGGCTGACCATGGCGTTCCGCTCGGGCGCGATCACCGGCATGCTGGTGGCGGGCTTGGCCCTTCTCGCCATCGCCGGCTATTTCTACGTGCTGACCAACTACATGGGCTTCGCTGCGACGGGTCGCCCGATGATCAACGCGCTCGTCGCGCTGAGCTTCGGCGCGTCGCTGATCTCGATCTTCGCGCGCCTCGGTGGCGGCATCTTCACCAAGGCCGCCGATGTCGGTGCCGACATGGTCGGCAAGAACGAGTTGGGCTTCGACGAGGACGACGACCGCAACCCCGGCGTCATCGCCGATAACGTCGGCGACAATGTCGGCGACTGTGCCGGCATGGCCGCCGACCTGTTCGAGACATACGTCGTGACGATGGGCGCGACGATGGTGCTCGTCGCCCTGCTGGTCAGCGGCGCGGACGCGGCGCGGCTGATGACGCTGCCGCTGCTCGCGGGCGGCGTCTGCATCCTGACCTCGGTGATCGGCACCTATTTCGTCCGGCTTGGCAAGTCGGGCTCGATCATGGGGGCGCTCTACAAGGGCTTCATCGTCACCGCGCTGCTGTCGATCCCGGCGCTGTGGTTCGCGACGCAGGCGATCTTCCCCGACATGAACGCCGTCATCGGCAGCGCCGCCGAGGCGACGAGCACCGACACCGCGAGCGTCACGGCGGCGGGCACGGCGTTCACCGGGCGGCTGCTGTTCTATTGCATGCTGATCGGCCTCGCGGTGACCGGCCTCATCGTCTGGATCACCGAATATTACACCGGCACCAACTATCGCCCCGTCCAGTCGATCGCCAAGGCGAGCGACAGCGGCCATGGCACCAACGTCATCCAGGGTCTCGCGGTCAGCATGGAGTCGACCGCGCTGCCGACGCTCGTCATCGTCGCCGGGATCATCGGCGCGTACCAGCTGGCGGGGCTGATCGGGCTGGCGTTCGCCGCGACCTCGATGCTCGCGCTGGCGGGCATGGTCGTGGCGCTCGACGCCTATGGCCCGGTCACCGACAACGCCGGCGGCATCGCCGAGATGGCGCAGCTCGACCATGAGGTCCGCGAACGCACCGATGCGCTCGACGCGGTCGGCAACACCACCAAGGCGGTCACCAAGGGCTATGCGATCGGCTCGGCGGGCCTTGCGGCACTGGTGCTGTTCGCCACCTTCACCGAGGATCTGCGGCGCTTCTTCGTCGACGTGCCGGTCGATTTCTCGCTGTCGAACCCCTATGTCGTCGTCGGGCTGCTGCTCGGCGCGCTGCTGCCCTATCTGTTCGGCGGCATGGCGATGACGGCGGTCGGGCGGACGGCGGCGGCGGTGGCGCAGGACATCCGCGCGCAGTTCCGCGAGAACGGCCCGGCGATCATCGCGCGCACCGCGCGTCCGAACTACGCCCGCACCGTCAGCCTCGTGACGGCCGGTGCGATCCGCGAGATGATCGTGCCGTCGCTGCTGCCGGTCCTCGCGCCCGTCGTGGTGTATTTCGCGATCACCGCCGTCGCCGGGCAGGGCAACGGCTTCGCGGCGCTCGGCGCGCTGCTGATGGGCGTCATCGTCTCGGGGCTGTTCGTCGCGATCTCGATGACCAGCGGCGGCGGTGCATGGGACAATGCCAAGAAGGTCATCGAGCAGGGTGCGTACGGCGGCAAGGGCAGCCCCGCGCACCAGGCGGCGGTCACCGGCGACACCGTCGGCGATCCGTACAAGGACACCGCCGGCCCGGCGGTCAACCCGATGATCAAGATCACCAATATCG
>CAXTSL010000121.1:0-6177 GCA_964246975.1 uncultured Sphingomonadaceae bacterium | reverse complement strand
GGAAATAGCGGTCGAAGCCCGCGACCATCAGCAGCTGCTTGAACATCTGCGGCGCTTGGGGAAGCGCGTAGAACTTGCCCGGATGCACCCGGCTGGGGACGAGGAAGTCGCGCGCGCCCTCGGGGCTGGAGGCGGTCAGGATCGGCGTCTGGAACTCGGTGAAGCCCTGGTCGATCATGCGTCGGCGCAGGCTCGCGATGACGCCCGAACGGAGCATGATGTTCCGGTGCAGCCGCTCGCGACGCAGGTCGAGATAGCGGTATCTGAGGCGAATTTCCTCGGGGTAGTCGGCCTCGCCTGCGACCGGCAGCGGCAGCTCGGCAGCGGCCGAGCGCACGATCACGTCCTCGGCCCGCAGCTCGATCTCGCCCGTTGCCATCTTCGGGTTTACCGCGCCCGTGTCGCGCGCGACGACCGCGCCAGTGACGGTCACGACGCTTTCGACACGCAGCCGGTCGAGCACCTCGAAGGCGGTCGATCCGGCGTTGGCGACGACCTGCGTCAGCCCGTGGTGATCGCGCAGATCGACGAACAGCACGCCGCCGTGGTCGCGCTTGCGGTGCACCCACCCCGACAGGCGCGCCGGTGTTCCCGCCTCGGCGGCGCGCAACTGGGCGCAGTGATGGGTGCGGTAGCTATGCATCGGGTCCAATCGGCGTATCGCTGGAACGGTCGCGCCGGTGACACCGCCGGGGGGTCGCTTGTCAAGCCTGACCGCCCTGCGCGCGCCCAACTGTAAAGTTTTCCGACACTTTTGAGGCTGCTTATTGCGAATCCCTCGCTTAACGAATTCTCAACAGTCATTAAGATACCGTAAACGCACAATTAACTATTTGGTCAGTTTTGGCACGAGTTTTGCATCTCGATCTGCGGAGCCGGGGCAGTCCCGGCTCGCAGAATCGTTTTGCAGGAGGGAAAAATGTCACTCAAGCTACTGGGTCTCGGCCTTGCCGCCCTGACCATCGCGGGCGCTCCGGCGATCGCGGCCAATCTCGTCTCGAATGGCAGCTTCGAGCTTTCGAGCTATACGTCGAACAGTCAGTTCGGCGGCAGCTTCGGCGGCCAAGGCGTCACCGACTGGACCGGCCTTGGCACCGGCGCAGCGGGCGGCGGCCAGAACCTGCAATTCTACTACATCGGTGGCACCCAGACGACGACCAATGCGGTCAATCAGTACGGCGACCCGCTCGCCTATTTCTACTCGACGTTCACGACGCTCAGCCCCGACGGCGGCAACTTCGTCGCGCTCGACGGCGACAGCAGCTACTTCGGCCAGATTTCGCAGACCATCAACGGACTGACGGTCGGCCAGAGCTACCTGCTCAAGTTCTCGTGGGGCGCGACGCAGCTGATCAACCGCACCGGCGACACCACCGAGCAGCTGGCGGTCGGTTTCGGCAGCTCGACCGCCGCGACCGCCGTTGTCGCCAACCCGAGCGGAGCGTTCACCGGCTGGATGAACGAGAGCTTCACCTTCACCGCGACGAGCGCCAGCCAGGTGCTGTCGTTCATGTCGGTCGGGACGCCGGGCGGCCTGCCGCCGATGGCCGTACTCGACGGGATATCGCTCACCGCTGTTCCCGAACCCGCGAGCTGGGCGCTGATGCTCGCCGGGTTCGTCATGGTGGGCTCGGCGGCCCGCCGCCGCACGGCGCGCGTCGCGGCCTGACCGACGTCGTGGGGGCCGGGCGACCAGGTAGTCGCCCGGCCCCTTCATTGTGCATTCCGTGCGGCGACCCATTCCCGGCGCGCACGTCGCAAATGCCCCGTTCTCCTCGATGGTGGCACCGGACCAAGCGTGTCGTCGCTCTGGGCTTCGTCGTGCGGCCACAGCGACCGGCGCGCACTCGGGCCGGCGTCGGCCGCGCCGTCTACGCAACCCCTGCCCAGCCGGCAAACGCAGCCCGCGACCCGCCAGCGGTATCGCCACCGACCCAAATCATGGCTAACAGAACTTCGTTGTTTACATTTTATTAAGAATTGTGCAAAGTCTTTGAACGAGCTTGTCGCTGGCGCGCAGGCACGCGTTGCGTCCGTGTTGGAAGGGGACTGGAGTTAGAGCCCGCCGGGTGCGTGTTGCGAGGGGTCTGCGCGACACTGCCCGAACGGCCCGATCGCGCGCCGCCGCACAGTTCGCGTCGCTGCCTGACCGGCGGTGCGGGGGGCCGGGCGACCGTGGGGACGCCCGGCCCCCTTTTTCGCTGCCGAGGCGGTGGCAGCGCAGGCTTCGCCGATTGGCGGCATCATCGATGGGGGTGTGCTGACGCGAACGGTATCGCCGGGTGCGGCGCGTGTGCAGCGGCGAATCGCCTCCCGGTCGAGTGTCGGGAGGCTTGTCGCGCCGCGCCGGCTGCTTTAGGCGGCAGCGCGCCGACAGCGACCATCGCGGTCTAGAAGTCCCAGAGGGTCGCGACCGTCGCGCCGAACATCGTCGCGCCGGTGGCCATCGCAATCTGCTCCGCGAACGCCACGTCGACCTTGAAATAGGTGAAGACCGACGCGAGGAAGCCGCACAAGACGACCCGCCAGAGAAGTGAAGAAACACTTAACATGGCGTTAGCCTTTACGCATCAGTAATGAGCCTGTCAACGGCGTTTCGAAACTATTTCTGGAGGGTGCGATGCCACTGGTCAAACTCGTCACGCTTTACGATCCCGTCGCGGCGCAGCTGGCGCACGGGCGTCTCGTCGCGGCGGGGATCGACGCCGTGGTTTTCGACACCAGCATCGCGTCGCTGATCGGTTCGGGCGTGTCGGGGGTCCGCCTGCTCGTCGCGGCAGACCAGGAAGCCGATGCGCGCGCGCTGCTCGACGACCTGGCATGAGGCTGGCGCTGGCGCTGGGTGGCGGCGCGGGGCTCGGCTGGACGCACATCGGCGTGCTTCACGCGCTGCGGACGCGCGGGGTAACAATTGATGCGGTATCGGGCACCTCGATCGGCGCGCTCGCGGCGGTCTGCCTCGCCGCCGATCGCCTGAGCGTGCTCGAGGAACTGGCGCGCGCGGTCAACATGCGCGAGGTCGTGCGCTTCCTCGATGTCGACCCGCGCAAGGGGTCGGTGCTCGGCGGGCGCACCGTTCGCAACCGCCTGCGCGTCCATTTCGGCGAAGGCGAACTGCAGGACCTGTTTATCCCCTGCGCCGTCGTCGCCGCCGACCTGATCACCGGCGCGGAGGTCGCGATGACGCGCGGGCCGGTCGTCGACGCGGTGCGGGCGTCGATCGCCATTCCGGGCATTTTCCCGCCGGTGCGCCGCGACGGTCGCATCCTCGTCGATGGCGGGGTGGTGACGCCGGTGCCGGTGCGCGCGGTGCGCGCCCTGTCGTCGGCGCCGGTACTCGGCATCAATTTGCAGGGCGATTACTTGCGCCGCAGCGCCATCGGCCTGCCGCCGTCGAAACGTATCATGACGCCGCTGCGCGTCGGGCGCGCCGGGCTGTCGCTGCTGCTCGCCGAGCTGGCCCGCAAGTCGCTGCTGCTCGATCCCGCAGACCTCGAACTCGCGCCTGCCATCGGCCATATCGACGTGCGCAACTTCACCCGCGCGCACGAACTCATCGACATCGGCGCGGCGACGGTCGAGGCGGCGTGGCCGCAGATCGCCGCGCTCGGCACCTAGCGTCCCGCGCTACCCGCGCACCACGCCGCCCGCGTCCGCCGCCGCGCAGAGGAGCGCGCGCACGTCGCTGCCCGGCGCGTCGAGCCACTCGGTCATCGCAGCGCGCAAGGGGGCGAGCGCGACCGAGCGGACCATCGCCTTGACCGGCAGCACGGCGGCGGGCGTGATCGACAGACGGTCGATGCCGAGCGCGAGGAGCGCCAGCGCTTCGAGCGGGCGGCCGCCCATCTCGCCGCACACCGTCACCGGCACGTCCGCCACCGCACAGGCGCGGACGATGCGGCGCAGGAACCTGAGGACGCTGGGGCTGAGCCAGTCGTAGCGGTCGGCGAGGCGCGGGTTGGCGCGGTCGGCGGCGAACAGGAACTGCGTCAGGTCGTTGGTGCCGATCGACAGGAAGTCGACGCGCGGCAGCAGCACGTCGAGCGCGTCGGCCAGCGCGGGGACTTCGAGCATCGCGCCGTAGCGGATCGCCGACGGCAGCGGCTTGCCGCGCCGCGCCAGCCAGCCGCGCTGCGCCTCGATCAGCGCCTTGGCTTCGTCGAATTCCCACGGCTCGCTGACCATCGGGAACATGACGTTGAGCGCGCGTCCCGCCGCCGCGTCGAGCAGCGCGCGCGCCTGCACCTTCATCAGGCCCGAGCGGTCGAGCGCGAGACGCAGCGCGCGCCATCCGAGCGCGGGGTTCTCTTCCGCGTCGCCGTCCTCGCGCATGTACGGCACCGCCTTGTCGCCGCCGATGTCGACGGTGCGGAACACCACCGGCTTGTCGCCCGCCGCGTCGAGAACGGCGCGGTACAGTGCGGTCTGGCGCTCGCGGCGCGGCAGCGTGGCGGCGACGAGGAACTGGAACTCGGTGCGGAACAGCCCGATACCGTCGGCATTGGTCAGCCTGAGCGCTTCGGCGTCGCCTGCGAGCCCTGCGTTCATCAGCAGCGTGATGCGCGTGCCGTCCTTCGTCACGGCGGGCAAGTCGCGCAGCTTGGCGTACTCGGCCTGACGCTTGGCGCGCATCGCGCTCATCGTCGTGAACGACTTGATCATGTGCGGCGACGGCCGGACGAACAGCGCCGCTTCGCTGCCGTCGAGGAGCAGCTCGTCGCCGTCGGCGATCGCCGTGCGATAGTCGCGCACGCGGCCCAGCACCGGTATCCCCATCGCGCGCGCGACGATGGTGACGTGCGCGGTCAGCGAGCCTTCCTCGAGCACGACACCCTTGAGGAAGCGCCGGTCGTATTCGAGCAGTTCGGCCGGCCCGAGGTTCTTTGCCAGCAGGATGATATCGGTCCGCAGCCCCGACTGCGCGGCGGTGCCGAGCTGCCCCGAAACGATGCGGATCAGCCGGTTGGCGAGGTCGTCGAGGTCTGCCAGCCGCTCGCGGAGGTACGGGTCGGGAATGGCGCGCATCTTGGCGCGGGTGCGCTGCTGGACGCGCTCGATCGCCGCTTCGGCGGTCAGGCCGGTGTCGATCGCCTCGTTGATGCGGCGGCTCCAGCCCTCGTCGTAGGCGAACGCCTTGTAAGTCTCGAGGATCTCCGCATGTTCGCCGCCGCCGTCGAATTCGGCCTGGTTCATCATGCGATCGATCTGCTCGCGCATCTTTTCGAACGCGCCATAGACGCGGCGGCGCTCGGCCTCGACATCGTCGGCGACGGTGTGCTCGATGACGACGCGCGGCTGGTGGAGCGTCGCGATGCCGCGCGCGAAGCCCTCGACGAGCTTGAGGCCGGTCAGGCGCAGCGCGCCGCCTACCTGCGCGCGCGCCTTCGCCGCCGCCGCGTCGTCGACGAGGCCCGCGCCCGCGAGCAATTCGGCGAGCACCATCGCGACGGTCTGCAACGCCTCGATCTCGACCTCGGCGTACTCGCGCGGGTCGGCGTGCTGGACGCCGAGCACGCCGATGACCGCCTCGCGGCGGATGATCGGGACGCCGGCGAAGCTGTGGTAATCCTCCTCGCCCGTCTCGGGGCGATAGGCGAAATCGGGGTGGGCGCGCGCCTCGGCGAGGTTGAGCACCTCGCCCGTCGCGGCGATGGTGCCGACCAGCCCCTGCCCAAGCGCGAGGCGCGTGACGTGGACGGCTGACTGCGCGAGGCCCTGCGTTGCGTAAAGCTCGAACGCGCCGTCGCGAAGCAGGTAGATCGAGCAGACTTCACTGGTCAGCGCGGCGGCGACGATGCCGACGACGGCATTGAGCTTGGCCTGTGCCCCCGTCTTCGACGCCATGACGTCGTGGAGGCGGCGCAGGATCTCGCGCGCGGCGCTGACGGTGGCCATCAGGCGGGGGCCGGGGTTGACGCGTGGAGCGGCTGCGAGCGCCGCGCCAGCGCGCTCTCGGCCTCGGCGACCAGTTCGGCGATGATCTCGCCGACAGGTTGCACGCTGGTCACCATGCCGACCGACTGGCCGGCCATCAGGCTGCCCGTCTCGATGTCGCCGTCGACGACCGCGCGGCGCAAGGCTCCGGCCCAGTAATGCTCGATCTGGAGCTGCGCCTCGGCAAGTTCGACCGATCCTACGTCGAGGTGGCCGACCATCTCGCGCTGCTTGGCGGTGAAC
>CAXTSL010000120.1:0-6345 GCA_964246975.1 uncultured Sphingomonadaceae bacterium | reverse complement strand
GACACCGCCGGCCCGGCGGTCAACCCGATGATCAAGATCACCAATATCGTGGCGCTGCTGCTGCTGGCGGCGCTCGCGGGCGTTTAAGGCGCAGCGCGGCCGAGCCCAAGGCGAAATTCGCCTTCGCGAGTTTTGGATTGGGCGCGGACTCGCGCCAGCCCGGACGGCGGGGCGGCGGAGACGTCCGCCAAACCCGGCCGACGGCGCGGCTTTGCCGCGACGCTTTTTTTGCTTGCTGGAGCGCCTTTTTTCACGCCGTCATGCTGGCGCACGCCAGCATCCATCGTCCCGTGCGCGGATAGCTGGATGCTAGCGTGCGCCAGCATGACGAGCGAAATTCGAGCGAAGACTGACCCGACAGCCTCAGCGCGGCCCGTCGCGGCCCGTCGAGCCGTTCTCCGGCGGCGCCCCGGCACCGACCGCGCCGATGTTGCCGAAGATGTCCTCGAGGATCGAGGTGTGACGCCCCAGCGTCGGGGTCTTGTCGCCGCTGGGCGAGACGCGCGCCGTCTGTTCGAGCCCGCGCCGGTCGAGCGCGGTGACGTTGCCCTTGGCATCGAAGGTGATGCGGATGATCGACTGCTCGCGCGCGCGCGGCGGGGCGAAGGCGATCTGGCCGGTGTTGCGCGACACGTAATACCAGTCGCGGCCGCCGAATTCGCTGACGAAGGTCGGGCGCCCGAGGGTCTTTTCGACCGAACGCTGGTTGTCGACACCCGGCTGGATCGCTGCGACGAGCGATTCGTCGACGCGGTAGCCGGCGTTCTGCTGGATGCGCTGGCAGCCGGGCAGCGCGGCGGCGGCGAGCGCCGTGACGAGGGCCGGGACGATGAGGCTGTGCGACGCCCGCATGGGCTTACTCCTGAAACGATGGCGCAGCTTGCAAGCCGCACGCCGGGCCTCAATATGGCGTCGAGGCCTGTTGGACAAGGTAATCGGATGAAATGGCCCGCACTGGGGCGCAAGTCGCCCCCGGCGACCGCGCTCTACAACCACCTCGTCGCCATCGCGCGGTCGCCCGCGTGGTATGAGCGCGGCGAAGTCCCCGACACCATCGACGGGCGCTTCGACATGGTCGCGGCGGTCGTCGCGCTGCTGCTCCTGCGCCTCGAACGTCCGAACGAGCGCGACGGGGCGGCGCAGCTGTCGGTCGACGTCACCGAGCGCTTCATCGCCGACATGGACGGGTCGATGCGGCAGCTCGGCTTCGGCGATCCGGCGGTCGGCAAGCGCGTCGGCGAAATGGTCTCGGCGCTCGGCGGGCGGCTCGGGGCGTATCGCGAGGCGCTGCACGGGGCGGAGGCGCTCGACGCGGCGCTGGCGCGTAACCTGTATCGCGGCGCAGCCGCCGACACGGGCGCGCTGGCGTGGACGGCGCGCGAGGTTCGCGCCCTCGCGGCGCGCTTCGATGCGCTGCCCCTCGCGGCGCTGCGCGACGGGCAGCTGGGAGCGATGCGATGACCCCCGAATTCAGCCGACTGGTGCGCGCCGACGAGATCGGCGGCGCGGCGCGGACGATCGAGATCGCCGCGACCGACGCCGAGCGCGCGGCGCTGGCGGTGCGCTTCGACCTGCTGACGCTCGACGCGCTCGCTGCGATGCTCAGCGTGCGGCGCGACGGCGGAAGCATCCGCGTCACGGGCCAAGTCCGCGCGACGGGGTTCCAGCCGTGCGGCCTGTCGGGCGCGCCGGTCAATTTCAGCATCGACGAGCCCGTTGACCTGCGTTTCGCCGAAATCGCTGCGGTCGGCGACGAGGTCGAGCTGAGCGACACCGACCTCGATACGCTGCCGCTCGACCCCGAGGGCGTCGACCTCGGCGAGGCGGCGGCGCAGAGCCTCGGCCTCGCC
Source organism: uncultured Sphingomonadaceae bacterium (assembly GCA_964246975.1). GTDB lineage: Bacteria > Pseudomonadota > Alphaproteobacteria > Sphingomonadales > Sphingomonadaceae > Glacieibacterium. Next base: position 4,495 of record CAXTSL010000120.1, on the reverse strand, counting down.
CTCGATCCCTATCCGCGCGCGGCGGACGCGGCGCTACCGCCAGAGGTGGTGCCCGAGGATCAGGTCGTGCCGCTGCGGCGGCCGAGCCCGTTTGCGGGGCTGAAGGGGTGAGCCGGTTCCGACTTCCCCACCCCTAACCCCTCCCCTGAAGGGAGGGGGACCCGCTTGCCGGACGCGCTCCCATCATGTCGTAGGCGAGTGCCCGCCACACGCGGATCCCCCTCCCCTTCAGGGGAGGGGTTAGGGGTGGGGAAGTGTCGGCGCGGCAACCCCCTCAGAACGGCACGTCGTCATCCAGATCGTCGGCGAAATCGCCGCCGCTGAACGCCGGCTTCTTCGCCCCGCCACCGCCCTGTCCACCGCCGCCGCCGAAGTCGCGGCCGCCGCCGCCGCCCGCACCCCGGTCGTAGCCGCCGCCCGACCCCTCGCCGCCACTGTCGCCACGCCCATCGAGGAGGGTGAGTTCGCCGCGAAAGCGTTGCAGCACAATTTCCGTAATGTAGCGATCGTTACCCGTATTGTCCTGATACTTGCGCGATTGGATCGCACCTTCAAGATATACCTTGCTGCCTTTTCGCAAATATTGCGAGGCGATCTTGCCGAGCGCCTCGTTGTAAATCACAACATTATGCCACTCGGTGCGCTCGCGCTTTTCGCCCGACTGCTTGTCGCGCCAGCTTTCCGACGTGGCCATCGTGAACTTGACCGCAGCGCCGCCGTTGGAAAAACTCTGGGTTTCGGGATCCTTGCCAAGATTGCCGACAAGAATGACTTTGTTGACGCCCGCCATGCGGAATCGACCTTTCGAAAGGGGACCGGGACCGAACGGCTGCAAGCGACGCAACGACTCGGTCGATGGCGGCAGCCTAGCACCGCGCACGCCGCCTTGAAAATCGCGCAACTCTCGGCCACGCTCCGCGCGCGGGTGGGAGAGCGACGTGGGCGGCGAAGTCGAGGCATTGGGCGCGCTCGCCACGGCGGGTCTCGCGGCGTCGGCGCTCGACGCACCGACGGCGCGCCACGACGGCCCCGCCGCGCATGGAACCTGTGCCAATTGCGGCACCGCGCTGACCGGCGCGTACTGCCATGCCTGCGGCCAGTCGGCGCATGTCCACCGCAGCGTCGCGCACATCTTCGAGGAATTCGCGCACGGCATCTGGCACTTCGATTCGAAGGCGTGGCGGACGCTGCCGCTGCTCGTCTTCCGCCCCGGCAAGCTGACGCGCGAGTATGTCCACGGCAGGCGCGCGCGCTATATCGCGCCGCTGGCGCTGTTCCTGTTCACCGTCTTCCTGATGTTCTTCGTCTTCGGGATGATCGGCGGCCCCGATCTCAACGGCGCGCTCAACGCTTCGAGTGGAACCGCTGCGATCGACAGGGCGCGCGACGCGGTCGGCGAGGCGCGTGCCGAGCTCGCCAGCACGCAGGGCGACCTGACCGGCGCGAAGGCCGACCCCGACGAGGCAAAATCAATTTCCGGCCTCGAGCGCGACCTCGCCGTCAAGCAGGCCGCAGTGGCGCTGGCCGAGACGGCGCTGAAGCGCGCCGAGGCGGCGAAGCCTGCCGGCACGCCGACGGTCAAGGCCAGGACGTGGCAGGAATCGGTCGCTGAAAACGCCCGCGCGGGCAAATTCAAAATTCATTCGGACATTCCGGGCGTCGACAAGAACCTCCGCAAGGCGCTCGAAGACCCCGACTTCGCGCTCTACAAGATCGAGCAGAAGGCCTATAAACTCAGCTTCCTGCTGGTGCCGCTGTCGTTGCCGACACTGTGGCTGATGTTCTTCTGGAAGCGCGGCGTGCGGACCTTCGACCATGTCGTCTTCACGCTCTATTCGCTGTCGTTCATGTCGTTGCTGTTCGTCGTCATCGCGCTGATCGGCAAGTTCGACCCGACGGCGGGGACGAATGCGGCGGCTGCGGATAATAATTTCTCGACTGGCATCGGCGGCCTGCTCCTTCTCGTGCCGCCGGTCCATATCTTCGCGCAGTTGAAGGGTGGGTATGCGCTGACCACCGGGGGGGCGCTGTGGCGCACGGCGGTGCTGAGCCTCGCGTCGGTAGCAACGCTGGCGCTGTTCGCGCTGCTGATCGTCGTGGTCGGGCTGGCGGATTGATCTTTCTGCTCCCTCCCCTCCCGGTGAGCGCTTGCGAACCGAGAGAGGGGAGGGTCGGGGTGGGGTGCCTCCCTACGAAATCCGCGTCTCGCCCGGAGACTCCCCACCCCGACCCTCCCCTCTCTCCGCTGCACGGGAACGGGAGGGAGCAGTCAGAGCAGCGCCCGCGCGACCCAGTACGTCAGCCCCGCCGCCGCATACGCCAGCGCGAACAGATACCCGAACATGAATGTCGGCCACGCCCAGCCGTTGGTCTCGCGCCGCGTCACCGCGAGCGTCGAGATGCACTGCGGCGCGAAGACGTACCACGCGAGGAAGGCCAGCGCGGTCGGCAGGCTCCACGCACCGCGCAGCCGCTCGACGAGGGGCTGCGCGTGATCGGCGTCGGTGCCCTGCAGCGAATAGACCGTGCCGAGCGCGCTGACCGCGACCTCGCGCGCCGCCATGCCGGGGACGAGCGCCAGCGCGATCTCCTTGTTGAAACCGATCGGGCGGAAGACATGTTCGAGCCCCGCGCCGATCTGTCCGGCGATGCTGTATTCGAGCGCCGGGCGCGTCGCCCCCGGCGGTGGCTTGGGCCACGACGCCAGCGCCCAAAGCGCGACCGTCGACAGCAGGATGATGCTCCCGGCGCGCCCCAGAAAGGCCGTGGCGCGCTGGTACAGCCCGATGCCGATGTCGCGCGGTGCGGGCCATTGGTACGCGGGCATCTCCATGAGGAAGGTCGGCGTCGCGCCGCGCGTCACCGTGCGCCGCAGCGCCCATGCCGCGACCAGCGCGCCGCCGACGCCCGCGACGTAGAGGCCGAACAGCACGAGGCCCTGCAGCCCCAGCACCCCCGCGACGGGTCGGTTCGGGATGAACGCCGCGATGACGATGGCATAGACCGGCAGCCGCGCCGAGCAGGTCATCAGCGGCGCGATCAGAATCGTCGTCAGCCGGTCCTTGGGGTTGTCGATGGTGCGCGTCGCCATGATGCCGGGGATGGCGCAGGCGAAGCTGCTGATCAGCGGGATGAACGCCCGCCCGTTCAGCCCGACGCGCGCCATGACAAGGTCCATCAGGAACGCCGCGCGCGTCATGTAGCCCGATTGCTCGAGGCACAGGATGAAGAAGAACAGGATCAGGATCTGCGGCAGGAAGACGATCACCGCGCCGACGCCGCTCAGAACGCCGTCGCTGAGCAGGCTGCGCAGCCAATTGTCGGGGAGCGCCATCGCGAGCTGGCCCTGCAACCACGCAACGCCCGACGCGAGCGCGGTCATCGGCGACTCGGCGAGGGTGAAGACGCCCTGAAACATCACGAAGATCAGCGCGATGAGCAGCAGCGGCCCCCAGACCGGGTGGAGAGCCACGCCGTCGAGGCGCTGCGACCAGCGGCGGCGATGGCCCTGCGCCAGCGTCACGGTATCGGCGATGACGCGCGCCTCGCGCTGGAGCAGGCGGATGTCGGCGTCGGAGACGGCGACGGTTGGCGGTGTGGCCTGCGCGAGCAGCGGTTCGAGGGTTTCGGCGAGTTCGGCGAGCCCGCGCTTCCTGACCGCGACGGTCGGTACCACGGGCAGCCCGAGGATGCGGCTGAGTGCGCCCACGTCGATCTGCGTCCCGTCGCGTTCGGCCAAGTCGATCATGTTGAGCGCGACGACCATCGGCAGGCCGAGCCGCCGCAGTTCGAGGACGAAGCGCAAGTGGTTGCGCAAATTGGTCGCATCGATCACCGCGACGATGGCATCGGGGCGGCGCTCGCCCGCCTGTCGGCCCAGCACCATGTCGCGCGTCACCGCCTCGTCGGGCGAGCGCGGGTTGAGGCTGTAGGTGCCCGGCAGGTCGACCAGCTCGAGCATCCGCCCGTCGGCGAAGCACAGGCGGCCCGATTTGCGCTCGACGGTGACGCCGGGATAATTGCCGACCTTCTGGCGCGATCCGGTCAGCGCGTTGAACAGCGAGGTCTTGCCGGCATTGGGGTTGCCGACCAGCGCCGCGAGCAGCGGGCGCGTGGCGGCGACGCCGATCTTCTCGGCGACCGCAACGCTCACTCGGCTGCCTTGCGAAACGCCTCGACCTCGATCAGCGCGGCGAGGTCGCGGCGCAGCGCCACCGTCATGTTGCCGACGCGCACCGCCAGCGGACAGCCGCCGACGGGGCCGCGATGCAGCACCTCGACCTCGACGCCGTCGTCGAAGCCCATCTCGTGCAGGCGACGCGCGGTGACGGGGTCGCAGCCGCCGACGTCGATGCCCGCGATCACCGCACAGGTGCCGCGCGCGAGGGAGATGACGTTGGCCATGCGCGAGATATAATGCGGGTCAGCCGCAAATGCGAACGATTATCACTCCACTTCCCCCTCCCCTCCCGGTGAGCGCTTGCGAACCGAGAGA
>CAXTSL010000119.1:682-6426 GCA_964246975.1 uncultured Sphingomonadaceae bacterium | reverse complement strand
GCCAGCACCTTCGCCAGCCCGATGAAGCTCGCGTCGCAGACGATCAGGTCGATCGGGGCGGGAACATGCTCGGGCGTCAGGACCCGCGCACTGGTCTGTTCGAGCACCGTGACGCGCGCATCCTCGCGCAGCTTCCAGGCCAGCTGGTTGGTGCCGCTGTCGACCGCGAAGACATGGGACGCACCGCGCGTCAGCAGCACGTCGGTGAAGCCCCCCGTCGACGATCCGACGTCGATCGCCGTGACGCCGCCAACGTCCCAGCCGAAGTGGTCGAGCCCGTGCGCCAGCTTGATGCCGCCGCGCGACACCCACGGATGGTCGCGCCCCTTGACGGTCAGCACCGCGTCTGCCGCCACGCCCTGCCCCGCCTTGTCGACCTTGCGGTCGCCGAGGAAGACGTGGCCGCCGAGGATCAGCGCCTGCGCCCGCGTCCGCGACTCGGCGAGCCCGAGATCGACGAGCCGCTGGTCGGCGCGGGGCTTCGTCATGCGAACGGGTCGAAAACGGGCACGCCGAAGCCCGCGAAATCACGGGTGTTGCGCGTCGCGACGGTATAGCCACGACACAGGGCGGTGGCGGCGATGATCGCATCGAGCCTGAGCTTGGGCTGCTGGCCGACCATGAGCCGCGCCCAAAGCCGGAAGACCTGCTCATCGACCGGCGCGATATCGGCGGTCCTGATCAGCCGATCGACCCACGCCTCCAACTCGGCCGCCTTCGCCGGATCATGCGCCCGGGTCTTCTCGACACCCGCCTGCAACTCGCCGAATGTCGCTGCCGACACCCGCGCAGACGCGGGATCGAGAGCCGCGAACCATGCCGCCACTGCACCGTGCGGCCTGGGCCGTCGCAATTCCGACAGAACGTTCGTGTCGAGCAGAAACACCAAGGTCAGTCGGTTAGATCGACCGGGCGGGCCTGCAAGCCTATTTCACCGCGAGCGGGCAAATCCATCTCGCCGCGCCAACCCTCGCCGAGCAGCACATCCTTCAAGCTCAGCGTGTTTTTCCCGCTGACTCGCCGCCACTCCGCGACGGGGACCAGAACCGCCGCCTCGGCCCCGCGCCGCGTGACCAGCTGCGGCCCCGACGCAAGGCACGCGTCGAGCATCGCACTGAACCGCGCCTTGGCATCTTGTACGGGCCATGCTTGCATCGGATGCTCCTGACTAGCTGGCTGACCAGATACGCCTGCGATTGACGACGTGCAACACATCAGGTCGTCCGGCCAAGGCGAGCCTGACCCACGAGCACTCTCAAGCGTCGATCCGCTCCGCCTCTACCCGCGCCGCGCTTGCCTGGATGAAGGCGAACCTGTGCTCGGGGTGCCGCCCCATCAGGCGGTCGACGAGGTCCTTGACCGCAGCGCGTTCGTCGTAGTCGGCGGGCAGGACGACGCGCAGCAGGGTGCGCTTGGCGGGGTCCATCGTCGTGTCGCGGAGTTGCATCGGGGCCATTTCACCGAGCCCCTTGAAACGGCTGGTTTCGATATTGCCGCGCCCCGCGAACGTCGTGCGAAGCAATTCCTCGCGATGGGCGTCGTCGCGCGCGTAGGCGACCGTGCCCCCCTGCGCCATGCGGTACAGCGGCGGCTGCGCGACGAACAAGTGTCCGTCGCGGACAAGGCCGGGCATTTCCTGGAAGAAATAGGTCATCAGCAGCGTCGCGATATGCGCGCCGTCGACGTCGGCGTCGGTCATGATGACGACGCGCTCGTAGCGCAGCGCCTCGGGCCGGTAGCGGTCGCGCGTGCCGCAGCCGAGCGCTTGGGCCAAGTCAGCGATCTCGGTGTTGGCGGCGATCTTGACGGCGTTGGCGCTGGCGACGTTGAGGATTTTCCCCCGGATCGGCAGCACGGCTTGCGTGTTACGGTCGCGCGCCTGCTTCGCCGAGCCGCCCGCCGAATCGCCTTCGACGATGAACAGCTCGGTCCCGGCAGGTTCGCTGCGGGTGCAATCGGTGAGCTTGCCGGGCAGGCGCAGGTTGCGCTTGTTGACCGCCGTCTTGCGCGCGTTGGCCATCTCGGCGCGGCGGCGCAAGCGCTCGTCCATGCGCTCAAGGACGAAGCCGAGCAGCGCGCGGCCGCGCTCCTGGTTGTCCGACAGCCAATGGTCGAAATGGTCGCGCAGCGCGGCTTCGACGAGGCGCGCGGCCTCGGGGCTGGTCAGCCGGTCCTTGGTCTGGCTCTGGAACTGCGGGTCGCGGATGAACAGCGACAGCATGATCTCGGCCCCGGTCATCACGTCCTCGGGGGCGAGGTCGGCGGCGCGCTTCTGTCCGACGAGGCCGGCAAAGCCCTTGATGCCCTTTGCCAGCGCGGCGCGCAGCCCGGCTTCATGGGTGCCGCCGTCGGGGGTCGGGATGGTGTTGCAGTAATAGGACGATGCGCCCTCGCCGTAGAGCGGCCACGCCACCGCCCATTCGACCGCGCCTTGGCCGTCAGGCAGGTCGGCGCGGCCCTCGAATAGCGTCGGCGTGACGAGGTCGCGGTCGCCGAGCTGTTCGCGCAGATGGTCGGCGAGGCCACCGGGGAACTGGAAGGTGGCGGTGGCGGGGGTCGCGTCGCCGATCAGTACGGGGTCGCACTTCCAGCGAATCTCGACGCCCCTCAACAGATAGGCCTTCGACCGTGCCAGCCGGTACAGCCGCGCGGGCTTGAACGCCGCGTCGGCGCCGAAAATCTCGGCATCGGGAACGAAGGCGATCGTCGTGCCGCGCCGGTTGGGGACCGCGCCGAGCTTTTCGAGGCCCGTCGTCGCATGGCCGCGCGAAAACGACTGGCGGAACAACTCGCGGTTGCGCGCCACCTCGACCGTCAGGGTCGACGACAGCGCGTTGACCACCGAGACGCCGACGCCGTGCAGCCCGCCGCTCGTCGCATAGGCCTTGCCGCTGAACTTGCCGCCCGAATGGAGCATCGTCATGATGACTTCGAGCGCCGACTTGTCGGGGAAGCGCGGGTGGGCATCGACGGGGATGCCGCGCCCGTTGTCGGCGACGCTCAGCGACCCGTCGGCGTTCAAGCTCACCTCGATGCGCGTCGCATGGCCCGCCACCGCCTCGTCCATGCTGTTGTCGAGGACCTCGGCGGCGAGATGGTGGAGGGCGCGCTCGTCGACACCGCCGATATACATGCCGGGGCGGCGGCGCACGGGCTCGAGGCCTTCAAGCACCTCGATATGGCTGGCGTCATAGTCGGACGGGGCGGCGGTCGCCGCGAACAGGTCGCTCATCGCGCGGACATAGCGGCGCGCGCGCGGCGGCGCAAAACCGTGCACTCCGCGCTGTGGATAAGATTTTTGCGGGGTGCGTCATTTTGTGCATTGCAATGTCTTTTGCTGCAGTGCACAAGATGCAGGCCAATATGGCGATCCTCCCCAAGGATTTGACTCAGGGGTCAGCGGGCAACCGCTGGCCCCTTTTTCGTTTTTCGTGCTGGTCGGCGCCCGTGACCGCGCGTTCGTTATGCCGCGCTTACGCCTGTGGCGCGAAATCCACAGCGCGGCGCAATGCGGCTTCGGCGCAATGAGCCTCTTGTGCGGCGCACCAAAGCCTCGCATCGTGCCCGCAACAAGTCGGCCGTGAACCCACGGTGCCCTGAGCGGGTGCATGAAATCTGCATTTTGGCCGTCCGCATCCGTGCGGGCGGACCGCCAGGGAGTGGGATATGACCATCACGAGCAAATTGACCGCAGTTGCCGCGCTTGGCTGGGCGCTGACCGGCATCGCCGCGCAGGCCGAGGATGCAGGCCCGCCGCCGCCGGTCGTCTTCACCGGCACCGCCGCCTTTGTCACCGACTATCGCTTCCGCGGCGTGTCGCTCAGCGACCGCGATGTCGCGGGCCAGGCAAGCCTCGTCGCGACCAGCTCATTCGGCCTGTTCGCCAGCATCTGGGGTTCGACGATCGAGCCGATCGGCGCGTACACCGACAGCTCGGGCTTTCACAACGGTTCGGAGCAGGAAATCGACCTGACCGTCGGCTATTCCAAGGCGTTCGGCGCGATCACCCCGACCGTCGGCGCGCTCTACTACGTTTATCCGGGCGGACGCGGCGTCAGCTACATCGAACCGTTCGCCACCGTCGCGGGCACCCTCGGGCCGGTCGGCGTGACGCTCGGCGGCAATTATGTCCCCAAGCAGAACCATACCGGCGACAAGGACAATCTCTACCTCTGGGTGCTCGGCACCTACGGCATTGCCAATACGCCGATCACGATCAAGGGCTCGGTCGGGCGCGAGAAGGGTGTCTTCGACTATGGCTCGGACAGCAAGATCGACTATATGGTCGGCGTCGACTTCAGGTATAAATTCGTGACGTTGGGCGTCCAATACATCGGCAACGACCTTGACCGCGCCGTCACCGGCGGCAAGGGAACGACGCTCTATCACAACGCCAAGGACGGCGTCGTCGTGTCGCTGACGGCGGCATTCTGAACGGAACCGCGGGCGGCAAAGTGGCGTCCGCAGGTCAGTGCGTCTGCATCTGGCGCGTGATGTAGACGAGCTGATTCTTGCCGCCGCTTTGCTTGCGGATCGTCCAGACATAGTTGAGCTTGAGCTTGGCCGAGGCGGGCGGGGCCTTGACGATCTCATAGATGACGCACTGGGGCCCGGGATGGTCGGTACCAGGCTGGTCCGAAGCCCAGAAAGTCTTGCCGTACTCCTGCCAGTTGTCGATCACCAGAATATGCGCATACAGGTCGTTCTGGCTGCCGGGGTTGATCTTGACCCGGTACAGGATTTCGTCCGGAGACGGCGCAGGATCGGTCGGTACGGGCTGCCCGGTCAAGGTCCGTGCCGTGACGATGACGCTGTCGAAGCTGATCTCGCTGACCGTCTTGGCCGGCGGCGAGACGTTGATGAAATACGGATGCGAATGCAGCGGCTTGGTAAAATAACCCGCCGCCGTCAGATAGGCGTTGACGAAGCCGTTGCAGTCGATGCCGATCGAATCATACGCCCAGGTCTCAAGCTCCGCGCCCGTCTTGAAGCCCGTGACCTGCGCGAGCAGGCAGACCAGCGAGATCTCCTCGGGCAGGCCATGCCCGTTGAACACCGCAGCGTTGCGATCCGTCAGGAACCAGCTCTTGAGGTCCGGATTCCAGCCCTTGGCGTCGAAATGGGCCTTTACCGCTGCGCGCCATGCCTTGCGCGCCGAAATTCCCGGCTCCTTGACCCCTGAGACATAGCGCGTCGCGCGCACCGTCATCGTCGTCAGGTCGGGCCGCAGGACCGGCAGATTGTAGTAATAATCCATGAATTGGTACGGCATGATATCGGCCGGATAATCGAACAGCCGCGTTTGGATATCGGCCAGCGCCGGGTGCTTGTTGTATTGGCCCATCGATCGCTCCCCATCGGTAATGCGACCGCGCGGGCTTGAGCCCGTCTCCTTTGCCTGCGTCATTACGCCGCCGTCGTGGGGCGGACAAGCCTTAGCGGAGCAAAAACTCGACGAGTGCGCGGACCTTTGCCTGTCGCCACTGCGGCGTCGGCGCGATGAGCCACCAGGCCGATGCCGTCGGCGCGGGTTCGCCGATGGCAACGACGCGTCCGCTCGCCAGATCGCCCGCCGCGAGCGTCGCGGGGACGCACGCGATGCCCAGCCCCAGCGCGGCGGCATCGAGTGCCAGCCCCGCATCGCCAACGGTCAGCGCGCCGGGATCGCCTCCGGGCGCGTCGCCGGGATGCGCGATGCGCGGCGCGTCGGCGGCCGTTCCGGGCGCGGTGATGCGGACCAGCGT
>CAXTSL010000119.1:0-672 GCA_964246975.1 uncultured Sphingomonadaceae bacterium | reverse complement strand
GCGCTGGCGCAATCGCCGCACCCGCGGGTTCGTGACATCGGCGCGGCGATGCGGACCAGCGTTTCGACACCTAGCGGACGCCCGTGGATTCCCTCCTCCTGCGGCTCGCCGCCGAAGACGATGGCAAGATCAAGATTGGCCTGGGTGAAATCGACCGCGCCGTCATGCGCCGCGAGGACGAAGCGCAGGCCCGGCTGCGCGCGCGCATAGTCGGCGAGCCGCGCCGTCAGCCATTTCGCCGTCAAATCGCGCGGGGCGGCGATGGTCAGCACCTTCGACCCCTGCGCGTCCTGCATAATCCGCACCGATTCCTCGAACTGCAGGAACCCGGCGCGCAGCGCCGGCAGCGCCCGTTCGGCCTCGGGGGTCAGCTCGAGGTTGCGCGTCAGGCGGCGGAACAGCACGACGCCGAGCGTGTCCTCGAGCGCGCGGATCTGCTGCCCGACGGCGGCGGGGGTCACCGCCAGCTCGTCGGCGGCCTTGGTGAACGACAAATGCCGCGCGGCAGCGTCGAACACGCGCAGCGCGTTGAGGGGGAGGTGGGTGCGTTTCAATTCCCCCTCCCCTCCCCGCGCAGCGGAGAGAGGGGAGGGTCGGGGTGGGGTGTCGTGCCACACAGGCGGTCCGTCGCGTGGGACGGCACCCCACCCCGGCCCTCCCCTCTCTCGGTTC
>CAXTSL010000118.1:0-6630 GCA_964246975.1 uncultured Sphingomonadaceae bacterium | reverse complement strand
CATCGACGCCTGCTCGCCCGGCGGTTTCCGCGATGACGCGGCGCAGCTCGCCCGCCCACGGCGCGTCCGGCGGCGATTCGCGCAGCAGCGTCAGCCAGTCGGCAACCGCCGCTTTCGGATCGCCCGCCTGCTCCTTGGCAAGCCCGAGGAAATAGCGCGCGCGCGCGTCGGTCTTGTCGAGCTTGACCGCAGCGGCGAACTGCACGCGCGCCTCGGGGCTGACGATGCCGCCCGCCGCCTGCACCAGCGCCTCGCCATAAGCGCTGGCGTTGCCCGGCGCGGCGGGGGCGAGCCTGACCGCGCGGCCATAGGCGTCGGCGGCTTCGGCGAATTTCTGCGTCTGGAAATACGACCAGCCGAGCATCCGCCAGCCTTCGGCGTCGTTCGGCTTGTCCCGCATCCGCGCTTCGAGCTTGGCGACCATCGCGGCGACTTCGCTCGCCGCTGCCGGATTGGCGGCGGTGTCGGCGGCGGCGGCGGCGACTTCGGGAACCGGCGCGACGCCCGCAAGATCGGGGCGGCCGAGCGTCGAATAGAGCAGGGTCGCAGCAATCCCGACGGCGGCGGCGAGGCCGATCGCCAGCCCGCCCAGCGCGCTGCCGCCCAAGGGGCGCGGGGCCCGGTCGACTTCGCGCGCGGTGCCGAGCATGCGGCGCTTGATCTCGGTCCTGAGCGCGTCGGCGTCGCGCGCATCGACGCTGCCGCCCGCAACCTGCGCGTCGACCTCGGCGAGCTGGTCGCGCAGCACGCCGAGCGTCGCCTCGCGCGGGGTGGGTCGCGCCTCGTAGCGCCGCACCAGCGCCATCGTCAGCGCCGCCGCGACGACCACCGCGACGACCGTCAGTATCGACCACAGCAACACTAGGCCACGTCCCCCCGCGTCAGTTGGTCCGCCGCCGCAACCTCCTGCGCGCTCAGCGGCGGCGCGTCCATCGCGCCACGCCGTCCGCGCAGCCACAGCGCAACGCCGATCGCGCCAGCCAGCAGCACCGCGAACGGCCCAAGCCAGAGCAGCCAGGTGTCGGGGCGCAGCGGCGGGCGCAGCAGGACATAGCTGCCATAGCGGCTGACCAGATAGGCCTTGGCCTGATCGTCCGAGCGCCCGAGGCGGAGCTGCTCGCGGACGATGACGCGCAGGTCGTGCGCCAGCGGTGCATCCGAATCGTCGATCGACTGGTTCTGGCAGACGACGCAGCGCAGTTCCTTGCTGATCTCGCGCGCGCGGGCTTCGAGGGCGGGGTCGGTCAGCTGTTCGGAGGGCTGGACTGCGGCAATCGGGAAAGCGGTCGCCAGCGCAACCAGAGCCATCAGCGAGATAAGGCGCATCAAGCCTCCGCCGCCAGCCGGGCCAGCATCGGCTTGAGCGTCCGCTCCCACGTCACGGTGTCGATCGGCCCGATCTGCTTGTACCGCACGCGCCCGCGCTTATCGACGACGAAGGTTTCGGGCACACCCGTGACGCCGAGGTCGATACCGGTGCGCGCGGTCGGGTCGCTGGCGACGCGCGCATAGGGATTGCCGAGCTTGGCCAGCCACGCCAGCGCCTCGCGCGGCGTGTCCTTCCAGTTGAGGCCGTAGACGGGCACGCCCTCGCCAGCGATGCGCGTCAGCATCGGATGCTCCTGCGGGCACGCCGCGCACCATGACGCGAAGACGTTGAGAAGGAGCGGCTTGCCCGTCAGGTCGGCGCTGCCGAAGCCGGGGGCGGCGGCGCTGAGGCCGGGCAGGCTGAACGCGGGCAGGGGCCGGTCGATGAGCTGCGACGGGATCGCGGCGGGGTCCTTGGTCAGCCCGATGCCGAAGATCGCCACGAGCAGCGCGAACGCCGCGACGGGCACGAGCGCCAGCCAGCGCGTCATTCGGCAAGCACCGGGGCGGCGGGGACCATCGCTGGCAGCAACGTCGCCCGCGCCGGGGTCGCCGCGCCGATCCGGAAGCGGCGATCGCTGAGCGACACGACCCCGCCGAGCGCCATCAGCAGCGCACCGCCCCAGATCCACCCGACCAGTGGGTGGTTGTACAGCCGCACGGTGATCCCCCCCGCCGGGTCGGGCGCGCCGATCGCGACATAGATGTTGCCCGCGATGCCGCCGCCGATGCCCGCCTCGGTCGTCTGGTTGCGGCTGTTGGGATAGAAGCGCCGCTCCGAGGTCAGGTCGCGGATCGTGCTGCCGCTGCGCGCGCTGAAGCTCGCCTGCTGCGCCGCATAGTTCGCGCCCTGCACCTCGCGCACACCGGTCAGCGTGACGCGCGTGTCGCCGACGGTGGCGCTCTCGCCGGGGCGCATGGCGAGCACTTTCGACACCTCGAAGGCGCTCATCGCGGTGACGCCCGCGCAGGTCACGCCGAGCCCGGCATGCGCGAGCACCATGCCGTAGACGCTGAGCGGCGTCGTGCGGAACTGCCGCAAACTGCCCCAGCGCCGCGTCAGCATCGCCAGCGCACCGCCGATCAGCCAGATCGCCAGGGCGAAGCCGATGGCCGAGAGCGTTGCCTTGACCCCCAGCACGATGACCGCGCCGAGCCCCGTGCCGAGCGCCGCGACGGCGGGCCACTTCACCCGTGCGCCCAGCGTCCGCAGATCGTCGCGCTTCCACTGCAGGAACGGCCCGAAGGTGACGAGCAGCAGCAGCGGGATCATCAGCGGCGCGAAGGTGAGCTTATAGTAGGGCGGGCCGACCGAAATCTTGTCGCCGTTCACCGCCTCCATGATGACGGGGTAGAAGGTGCCGAGGAACACCACCGCGCACGCCGCCATCAGGAACAGGTTGTTGAGCGTCAGGCCGGTCTCGCGGCTGACGCTGCCGAACAGCGCGCCCGACTTCATCGCGGGCGCGCGCCACGCGAACAATGCCAGCGCGCTGCCCGTCGCGCCGACGATCAGCGCGAGGATGAAGACGCCGCGCGTCGGGTCGACCGCGAAGGCGTGCACCGACGTCAGGATGCCCGAGCGCACGAGGAAGGTGCCGATCAGGCTGAGCGAAAAGGTCAATATGCCGAGCAGCACCGTCCAGCTGACCAGCGCGCCGCGCCGTTCGAGCACCAGCGCCGAGTGGAGCAAAGCGGTGCCCATCAGCCACGGCATCAGCGACGCGTTCTCGACCGGGTCCCAGAACCACCAACCGCCCCAGCCGAGCTCGTAATAGGCCCACAGGCTGCCGAGCGCGATGCCCGCCGTCAGGCACGTCCACGCCGCCAATATCCACGGCCGCACCCAGCGCGCCCACGCCGCATCGACGCGCCCCTCGATCAGCGCGGCGGCGGCGAAGCTGAACGCCACCGAGAAGCCGACATAGCCGAGATAGAGCAGCGGCGGATGCAGCACCAACCCGGGGTCCTGGAGCAGCGGGTTCAACTCCTGCCCGTCGAACGGCGCGGGGTCGAGGCGCGCGAACGGGTTCGAGGTGAACAGCAGGAAGGCGAGGAACGCCGCGCCGATCATGCCCTGCACGGCAAGCGTGCGCGCCAGCAATCCGTCGCGGATATTATCGCCGAAGCGCGCCAGTCCCGCGCCGAAGATGGCGAGGATGAGCACCCAAAGCAGCATCGAGCCCTCGTGGTTGCCCCAGGTTGCGGCGAAGCGGTAGATCGCGGGCTGCGTCAGGTTGCTGTGCCCCGCCACCAGCGCCACCGAGAAATCGCTGAGCACGAAGCAGCGCGCCAGCGCGGCGAAGGCGGTGAGGATAAGCAGCCCCTGCAACTGCGCCGCGACGCGTCCGAAGCCCATCAGCGCGGGGTCGCCGCGCGCCGCGCCCCACAGCGGCACGACCGACTGGCCCAGCGCCAGCAGCAGCGCGAGGATCAACGCGAACTGTCCGATTTCGGCGGTCAACTTCGGGGCACCTTCATTTGCGCCAGTCTAGCCGCAGCGGTGCGTCGCGGTCGAGAGGCTTGGCCGTCGCAGGCCGATCAGCGGTCAAGGACGCCGAAGACCTTGCGGACGAAGGCGTCGCGCTCGGCCGCCAGCCGCGCCTCGACCTCGGGGGGCAGCACGACGGCCTCGACCGATCCGACGTGCGCCTCGAGTGCGACGAGCCGCGCCTTGGTCACCCAAGTCTCGCGCGCCAGTTCGAGCAGCATCCGGACCAGCGCGTCGATCGCAGGATCGTCGAACAGCTGCGGGCGCTTGCCGCTTGGGAGGTCGTCGCTCAAGCGCGCGTCCCATACACGAACCACTGCACGCCGTCGGCCAGCCGCCCGGTATTCTCCCCGACCTGCGCCTCACTCGCCAGTGCGGCGCGCACCGCGTCCTCGCCGTACCAGCCGAGCGACGGGACGACGGTCTGGAAGAAATTTTCGGGCGCGAATCCCGCCGCCGCGCATAGTGTCGCGGGGTCCTGGTCGCGGTAGCCCTTGTAATAGGGCTCGTTGTTGTACCAGCAGTCCCAGTCGAGATAGAAACCGTCGTACGCCGACAGCGCGTTGTTGGGCGGCAGCTCGTAGTGCAGCAGCATCCCGCCGGGGCGCAGCACGCGCCTTGCTTCGGCGAACACACTGGCGATGTCCTTGAGCGGCAGCTCGTGGAGAAACATCGACGAGAAAACGAGGTCGAAGCTTGCGTCGGGCCAGGGCAGCGCGGTCGCATCGGCCTGCGCGAAATGCGCCGTCACCCCCTGCGCCTGCGCGCGACCATGGGCGTAGCGCAGGCACGGCGCGGCAACGTCGATGCCGGTGACGCGCGCGTCCGGGTAGGCACGTGCCCATGGCAGGGTCTGGTGGCCGACCGAACAGCCGAGATCGAGAATGTCGGCGGGCTTCAACTCCGGATGGGCGAGCGTCAGCCACAGCGCGATCGACGACCCGATATCGTCGAGGTTCGCCCCCATCAGCCCGAACGAGAAGACGCCGAGGCCGTTCTCGTACACCGCCCCCGCTGCGACATCGCCGTCGTGATCCTCGCGCGCATAGCTGCCGGGCATGTGGTGAACGTCGATGCCCGAGACGTTGCGCGGAACCGGTAGCGCGGGGTCGAGCGTCAGCGTCCCCTGCGCGCGGCCCCGGTCGGCGGACAGCGCGCGCGTCCGTGCTGCGAGGGCGTCGGCATCGCGCGCCACCGCATCGCCAACGCTCGCCCAGACCATCTCCTGCGCGCCGATGCGCAGCGCCGAGTAGAAGCGGAAATAAATATCGGGCCGCATCGCCGCGTGGACCGCACGCCCGTCCGCCGGCTGCGCGGCCAGGCGCGGCGCGATGACGCCCTCGAAGCGCGTCTTCATCTGCGCCGCCATGTCATTGAGCAGGTAACCCCGCAGCGATGAGGTGAAATCCTGCCCCGCCAGCTCGTCGCGCGTCGCGCGGACGGAGAGGTCGTGGGTGACGAGACGGCTCATCGGCGGGCGTCCTTGCTTCCTGCCCGAACATTGCCCCGCACCGCGCGGCGGTCAATGCCGCCCGAACCGCTCGAAATCATATAAAGATATCTTTATGCTTGCCCCGCGCGGCCGCGCCGCCTATGCGGCGGTCGCATTCCCGAACCGACAGGACCAGCCGATGGCGACGCAGCTCAAGACCGAACTCACCGACCATGTCGTCGCCGACCTGGGCCTCGCCGACTTCGGTCGCCGCGAGATCGACATCGCCGAGACCGAGATGCCGGGGCTGATGGCGCTGCGCCACGAGTTCGGCGCGTCGAAGCCGCTGACCGGCGCGCGCATCACCGGCTCGCTGCACATGACGATCCAGACCGCGGTGCTGATCGAGACGCTGACCGCGCTCGGCGCGCAGGTGCGCTGGGCGACGTGCAACATCTACTCGACGCAGGACCATGCCGCCGCCGCCATCGCCGCATCGGGCGTGCCGGTGTTCGCGATCAAGGGCGAGAGCCTCGCCGACTATTGGGATTATGTCGGGCGCATCTTCGACTGGGGCGACGAGGCGTGCAACATGATCCTCGACGACGGCGGCGATGCGACGATGTTCGCGCTGTGGGGCGCCAAGCTCGAGGCCGGCGCGACGATGCCCGAGCCCGAGAACGAGGAAGAAGTCGAGATGCAGCGCGCCTTAAAGGCGTTCGTTGCGCGCCGGCCGGGCTACCTCAGCGAGACCGTCAAGACGATCAAGGGCGTCAGCGAGGAAACCACCACCGGCGTCCACCGCCTCTACGCCATCGCCAAGAAGGGCGAGCTGCCGTTTCCCGCGATCAACGTCAACGACAGCGTCACCAAGTCGAAGTTCGACAATCTCTACGGCTGCAAGGAAAGCCTCGTCGACGCGATCCGCCGCGGCACCGACGTGATGCTCGCGGGCAAGGTCGCGACCGTCGCGGGCTTCGGCGATGTCGGCAAGGGCTCGGCGCAGTCGCTCAGGAACGGCGGCGCGCGCGTGCTGGTCACCGAGATCGACCCGATCTGCGCACTGCAGGCGGCGATGGAGGGCTTCGAGGTCGTGACGATGGACGAGGCGGTGACGCGCTCGGACATTTTCGTGACAGCAACGGGTAACGCCGACGTGATCACCGCCGACCACATGCGCGCGATGAAGAACATGGCGATCGTCTGCAACATCGGGCATTTCGACAGCGAGATTCAGATTTCGGCGCTGTCAAACTACAAGTGGACCGAGGTCAAGCCGCTGGTCGACTTGGTCGAGTTCCCCGATGGCAAGCAGATCATCATCCTGTCGAAGGGTCGC
>CAXTSL010000117.1:0-6726 GCA_964246975.1 uncultured Sphingomonadaceae bacterium | reverse complement strand
GGCGGCATCGCGGTCGGCATGGCGACCAACATCCCGCCGCATAATCTCGGCGAGGTCATCGACGCCTGCCGCGCCTATCTCGACAACCCCGGCATCGATACCGACGGGCTGATGGAGCATATCAAGGCCCCCGACTTTCCGACCGGGGCGTATCTGCTCGGCACCACCGGCATCCGCCAAGCCTATGAGACCGGGCGCGGCAGCGTCATCATGCGGTCGCGCACCATCGTCGAGGAGGGGCGCGGCGATCGGCGCTCGGTGGTGCTCACCGAGATCCCCTTCCAGCAGGGCAAGAACGCGCTGCACGAGCGCATCGTCGAAGCGGTGCGCGACAAGCGCATCGAGGGCGTCGGCGAAATCCGCGACGAGTCGAGCCGCGAGGGCGTGCGGCTGGTGCTCGATCTCAAGCGCGACGCGACGCCCGAGGTCGTGCTCAACCAGCTCTATCGCCACACCCCGGCGCAGCAGTCGTTCGCGATCAACATGCTGGCAATCCGCGGCGGGCGCCCCGAGCTGCTCAACCTGCGCGATGTCATCGAGGCCTTCATCAAGTTCCGTGAGGAAGTGATCACGCGGCGCTCGAAGTACGAGCTCAACAAGGCACGCGAGCGGGCGCATCTGCTGCTCGGGCTGATGATCGCGGTGGCCAACCTCGACGAGGTGGTGCGGACGATCCGCGCCTCGCCGACGCCCGCCGAGGCACGCGCCGCGCTGCTCGCGCGCGACTGGCCGATGGGCGACATACGGCCCTATCTCGGCGTCATCGAGGCGCTGGTGCCCGATGCGGCGACCGAAACCTACCGCCTGTCCGACCTCCAGGTCCGCGCCATCCTCGAGCTGCGGCTGGCGAAGCTGACCGCGCTGGGCCGCGACGAGATCGCCGACGAGTTGAAGCAACTGGCGGCGTCGATCGAGGACCTGCTCGACATATTGCGCTCGCGCGCCCGCTTGCAGGCGGTGATGCGTGCCGAGTTCGACGCGCTGCAGCCGTTCGTCAGCAAGCGCCGCACCGAGCTGATCGGGGCAGGCGACGGCATCGACGACGAGGACCTGATCGAGCGCGAGGATATGGTCGTGACGGTGACGCTCGGCGGCTATGTCAAGCGTGTCGCGCTGGCCACCTACCGCGCGCAGGCGCGCGGCGGCAAGGGTCGCGCAGGGATGACCACCAAGGAGGAGGACGCGGTCGGCAAGCTGTTCGTCGCCTCGACGCACACCCCGGTGCTGTTCTTCAGCTCGACGGGCAAGGTCTATCGCCAGAAGGTTTGGCGCATCCCCGAAGGCGGGCCGAACGCCAAGGGACGCCCGATGATCCATCTGCTGCTGAATCTGGCGGCGGGCGAGACGATCGTCGCGGTACTGCCGCTGCCCGAGGACGAGGACAGCTGGGCGCGGCTGCACGTCATGTTCGCCACCGCGCATGGCTATGTCCGGCGCAACGCGATGGACGCCTTCGCGCGCGTGCCGAGCCAAGGCAAGCTGGCGATCCGTTTCGAGGACGGCGACGCCGACCGGCTGATCGCGGTGGTGCTGTGCGACGACCGCGACGACGTGTTTCTCGCGGCGCGCAGCGGCAAGGCGATCCGCTTCGCCGTCGACGAGGTGCGCGAGTTCATCAGCCGCACCTCGACCGGCGTGCGCGGCATGACGCTGGCACCGGGCGACGAGGTTATCTCGATGTCGATCCTCGGCGGCTTCGACGCCACCCCGCAGGAACGCGAGGACTATCTCAAGGCGGCGGCGTGGAAGGCGGAGCCTGTCGAGCGCATCTTGTCGGAAACGCGGATGAAGGCGTTCGCCGACGCCGAGGAGTTCATCCTGACGGTCACCGCCAACGGCTATGGCAAGCGCTCGAGCGCCTTCGAATATCGCCAGACCGGGCGCGGCGGGCAGGGCATCCGCAATATCGCCGAAAGCGAACGCAACGGGCCGGTGCTTGCCAGCTTCCCGGCGCGCGATGCCGATCAGGCGATGCTGGTCACGGACAGCGGCAAGCTGATCCGGCTCGTGGTCGGCGAACTGCGCGTCATCGGGCGTGGCGCGCAGGGCGTCACGCTGTTCGACGTCGCGCCCGGCGAGCACGTCGTTTCGGCGGCGAAGATCGGCGACGCGGACGATGCCGAGGTCGCGGTGGTCGACGATGGCGGGGCCGACGACCGCGACGCGACCGACTCGGACGGAACGCCGACCTGACGTTCATGTGCGGTCAATCAAATTGCTTCGCAAGCGGGCCGAAAGGCGTTATGCAGCGCGACGCGCGAGGACTGCGCGACTGTCAACGGAGAATATATTTATGAAGACTGCTCTGACGCTGGCGGCTGTGGCCAGCCTCGGCCTGCTCGCTGCCTGCGGCGAGAAGGCCAAGACCACCGACACGACGACCAACGCCGACGGTTCGATGACGACGACGGAGACGACGACCACCGCCGCGCCGACCGCCGACAACGCCGCCGACGCGATGGCCAACAAGGCCGACGCGACCGCCGACGCCACCAAGGAAAATGCCGACGCGATGGTCAGCAAGACCGAGGACAAGGCCGATGCGATGGTCGATGCCGCCAAGGACAACGCCGAAGCGATGAAGACCGATGCCGGCAACAAGGCCGACGCCGTCAAGGCGAACGCCGATGCCGCCGCCGACAACATGAAGGCCAAAGCGGACGCGATGAAGAAGTAAGCCCGAAGGTTTGCTTTCGAAGCGACGGAGAGGGCCGGGTGGCGACACCCGGCCCTTTTTGCGTTGGCAAATGACCGGACGAAGGCGCTTCGTTTCGGGCTGGACAGGGCAGGGCGACCGTGTATTATCGCCGCAATACACACTGGGAGCCATACCGATGATCCGCTTCGCCGCCGCTACCGTGCTGCTTCTCGCCGCCGCCCCGGCGCTCGCCGCCGATCAGGCCTTCCCCGTCGGCAGCTTCGACCGCATCGCCCTCGGCGGCTCGCCCGAGGTGACCGTGACGACCGGCGGCGCGGTCGCCGTGCGCGCGACGGGCGAGCAGAAGGCGCTCGACCGTCTCGACATCCGCGTCGAGGGTGGCGTGCTCAAGATCGGCACCAAGCGCGGCAACTGGGGCATGAGCTGGGGCGACTATGGCAAGGTCCGCATCGCGGTCTCGGTGCCGATGGTGCGCGGCGTCGAGGTTGGCGGCTCGGGGTCGGTCAGCGTCGACCGCGTCAAGGTGGCCGATTTTGCGGGCAGCGTCGGCGGTTCTGGGACGGTCCGCATCGCTTCGCTCGACGTCGGCCGCGCGCAGTTCGATCTCAACGGCTCGGGCGACGTCGAGGCGAGCGGGCGTTGCGGCACTGCGGCGATGAATGTCGCGGGTTCGGGCAACCTGCGCCTCGCGGGCCTCAAGTGCGCCAGCGTCAACGCCAACGTCGCGGGCTCGGGCGATATCGATGCGCACGCCAGCCAGACGGCGGCGGTGTCGATCGCCGGGTCGGGCGATGTCCGGATCGGCGGCACCGCCAAGTGCAGCATCGCGACGCATGGCAGCGGGCGCGCGGTCTGCGGCGCCTGACCCTTACGACAGGTTGCAGATCGTCGCCAGCCCGAGGAACGAGAAGAACCCCATGACGTCGGTCATCGTCGTGACGAACACCGCCGACGACACCGCCGGGTCGACCCCGGCCTTGTCGAGCGCGACCGGGACCAGCAGTCCCGCGAACCCGGCGGTCAGGTTGTTGATCAGCATCGCCGCAGCGATCACCAGCCCAAGTTCGTAATTGCCATAGATCAGCGTCACCGCCGCGCCGATCAGCGTGCCGAGCGACAGGCCATTGGCCAGCGCGATCCGGAACTCGCGTAGGATCATCCGCCGGGTATTCGAACTCGTCAGCTGGTTGAGCGCCAGCGCGCGCACTGTCACCGCCATCGTCTGCGTGCCGGCGTTGCCGCCCATTCCCGAGACGATCGGCATCAGCACTGCGAGCACCACCAGCCGCGAGATCGTTCCCTGGAACGCGCCGACCACCGACGCCGCGAGGATTGCGGTGCCGAGGTTGACCACCAGCCACGACAGGCGCGTGCGGATGGTCATCAGCACCGGCTCGTTGATGTCGCCGTCGCCCGCGCCCGACAGCTTGAGGATATCCTCGCCCGCCTCCTGCTGGATGATGTGGACGATGTCGTCGACGGTGACGACGCCGACGATCCGGTTGGCCCCGTCGACGACAGCGGCGGAAATCAGCGCGTATTTCTGGAAGCGCAGCGCCACCTCCTCCTGATCCATGTCGACGGGGATCAGTGTCTGGTCGCGCTGCATGATGTCGGCGACGGCAATCTCGGGGGCGGCGGTGAGGACGCGCGACAGGCGCATCGTCCCGACCGGACGGTGCGCTGGATCGACGACGAAAATCTCCCAGAAATCGGTGCCGATGGCCTCGCGTTCGCGCAGGAAAGCGACCGTCTGCCCGACGGTGAAATGCTCCGGCACCGCGACAAGGTCGCGCTGCATCAGCCGACCGGCCGAATCCTCGGGATAGCTCAACGCCTCCTCGATCGCGGCGCGGTCCTCGGGGTCCATGGCGCGCAGCACGTCGCGCGCGTCGTCCTGGTCCATGTCCTCGATGATTGCGACGGCATCGTCGGTATCGAGCGCGGTCACCATCTCGGCGACCTGACCGGCGTCGAGCAGGTCGAGCAGTTCGCTCTTCACCCACTCGTTCATCTCGGCGAAGACGTCGGCGTCGAGCTTGGCCCCGAGCGCCTGCGCCAGCGCGGCGCGGTGGTCGGCGGGCAGCTGCTCGAACAGGTCGGCGATGTCGGCGGGGTGCAGCGGCCCCGCCAGCGCGCGCACCGCCGCGCCGTCGCCGTCGTCGAGCGCGTCGATGACATCGCCGACGAAGCCGCGCGTCATCCGGTCGTCCTCGTCGAGGACGGGATGCGCATCGTGAAGGTCGGGGAGGTCGGCCATGCGGGGGGACTTACTCTCGGCAGGCGGGCACGTCACCTGCCACCCTCTGAGAGACGCGCCGCTTGGCGCGGCCCGGGGCTGGGGTCTGCTCGAAAATCCGTTGCGCGGCGACGCCCACCCCCGGGCCGGCTTCGCCGTCTCACGCCCCTCCCCTGAAGGGGAGGGGGTGACGCATTCGAGCGACCGCCCTACACCCCGTCCCATGCCGTCCTCCGTCTTCGACCTCTTCAAGATCGGCGTCGGCCCATCGTCGTCGCATACGATGGGCCCGATGACGGCGGCCTGCGACTTCGCCTGCGGGCTGAGCGATATCGCGCGCGTCGTTCGCGTCCGCGCCGAACTGTTCGGCAGCCTTGCGCTGACCGGCAAGGGCCATGCGACCGACAGCGCGGTGCTGCTCGGCCTTAGCGGCGAGCGGCCCGAGAACCTGTGTCCCGATGCGTCGGCGGCGACGGTGGCGGGCATCCGCGCGGCGGGTCGGCTGAACCTGGCGGCCACTCACCGTGTCGCCTTCGACGAGGCGCGCGACGTGCTCTGGCACCAGCGCGAACGTCTGCCCTTCCACACCAACGGCATGCGCTTTACCGCCTACGACGCCAGCGGCGCGGTCCTCGACACGCGCGTCGCCTATTCGATCGGCGGCGGCGCAGTGGTAGGCGAGGCCGAGATCGCGCGCAACGCGCCACCCGAGGGTCTCGCCGACCTGCCGTACAACTTCCATTCGGGCGACGACCTCCTCCGCCTCGTCATCGAAACCGGCCTCGATATCGGTGGCCTCGCGCTCGCCAACGAGCTGACCGCGCACCGCGAGGCCGAGATCCGCGCGCGCCTTGCGGCGATCCGCAGCGCGATGTCGGACTGTATCGACCGTGGCTGCCGCAGCCTCGATGCCGAGCTGCCCGGCGGCCTGCGCGTCAAGCGCCGCGCCCCGGCGGCGCTCAAGCTGCTCCGCGACCGACAGGAACGCGCGCTGGCGGATCCCTTAAGCGTCATCGACTGGGTCAACCTCTGGGCACTCGCGGTCAACGAGGAGAATGCTGCCGGGGGCAGGGTGGTCACCGCGCCGACCAATGGCGCGGCGGGGATCATCCCCGCCGTCCTGCGCTATTACGAACGCTTCGCGCCCGGCGCCACGGTCGAGGGGGCCGACCGCTTTCTGCTGACGGCCGCCGCCATCGGCAGCCTGTTCAAGGAAAACGCGTCGATCTCGGGGGCCGAAGTCGGCTGCCAAGGCGAAGTCGGCGTCGCCTGCTCGATGGCGGCGGCGGGGCTGACCGCGGCGCTCGGCGGCACCCCGATGCAGGTCGAGAATGCCGCCGAGATCGGCATGGAGCACAACCTCGGCCTGACCTGCGACCCCGTCGGCGGGCTGGTCCAGGTGCCGTGCATCGAACGTAACGCGGTCGGCGCGGTCAAGGCGATCGAGGCGGCGCGGCTTTCGTTGCTCGGTGACGGCACGCATCGCGTGTCGCTCGATCAGGTCATCGAAACGATGCGCAAGACCGGTGCCGACATGGGCGAGAAATACAAGGAAACCTCGCTCGGCGGCCTGGCGGTCAACGTCGTCGCGTGTTGAGCGCGGCGCTCTTGTTGCCCGGCACGGGCAAGGGTTAGTCTGCGGCGATGCGCGCGCTGGTCTGTCATGCCCTCACCGCCGACCGGTCGGGAACGCGTGTCGAGGCCGACTGGCCCGAGCCCGTCGACGAGCGCGAGCAGGAGCGCGAACGGCACGGCCTTGAGGAGGAGCGTCGCGGCGAAGCCCGACGGGTTGGCGGCGCGCGTGTTCTGGTCCCAATAGACCTGATGC
>CAXTSL010000116.1:0-6734 GCA_964246975.1 uncultured Sphingomonadaceae bacterium | reverse complement strand
ATCTTGGCGGCGCGCTCGAGCAGGCGGGAGTGGAGATAGAACACGTCGCCGGGATAGGCTTCGCGGCCCGGCGGGCGGCGTAGCAGCAGCGACATCTGGCGATAGGCGACTGCCTGCTTCGACAGATCGTCGAACACGATCAGCGCGTGCATGCCGTTGTCGCGGAAATACTCGCCCATCGCGGTGCCGGTATAGGGCGCCAGGAACTGGAGCGGCGCGGGGTCGGACGCGGTCGCCGCGACGACGATGGAATAATCCATCGCACCATTCTCGGTCAGCGTCTTGACCAGCTGCGCAACCGTCGAGCGCTTCTGGCCGACCGCGACATAGACGCAGTACAGCTTCTTCGACTCATCGTCGCCGGCGTTGGCCGTCTTCTGGTTGATGAAGGTGTCGAGCGCGATCGCCGACTTGCCGGTCTGGCGATCGCCGATGATGAGCTCGCGCTGGCCACGGCCGACCGGCACAAGCGCGTCGATCGCCTTCAGCCCGGTCTGCACCGGCTCGCTGACCGACTGGCGCGGGATAATGCCGGGTGCCTTGACCTCGACGCGGCTGCGCTGCGTGCTGACGATCGGACCCTTGCCATCGATCGGGTTGCCGAGGCCATCGACGACGCGGCCGAGCAGGCCCTTGCCGATCGGCACATCGACGATCGTACCGGTGCGCTTGACGGTGTCGCCCTCGCGGATCTCGGCGTCCGAGCCGAAGATCACGACGCCGACGTTGTCGGCCTCCAGGTTGAGCGCCATGCCCTGCACGCCGTTGGCGAACTCGACCATCTCGCCCGCCTGGACGTTGTCGAGGCCATAGATGCGCGCGATGCCGTCGCCGACCGACAGCACCTGCCCGGTCTCGGATACCTCGGCCTCGGAGCCGAAATTGGCGATCTGGTCCTTGATGACCTTGGAGATTTCCGCCGCGCGAATGTCCATCTCATTCCCTTCAGCGGCCCGACGTGGCGGGCCGAACGTTCCGAATATGGTTCGCGACGGCCCGGACGAACCTTCGTCCTCCGCACCGCCGCGCGCGCCGGTCAATGGCGCTATACTAGCAAATCTTCGCCTGCACCCCGCCGCGTCGCCGACCCGGGGGCAGGACACGCACAAAGCGCCTTCGGCGCGCGGCCCCGCTAGCAGTGGTATCCAGCGAGTTCAAGCGACGTCGCGCAAACGCCGATCGGGCGGCGACGGCGTTCCGCCTGTCCCGATCCGGGATCGTTCGTCATCGAAATAGAGACGGTTGATGGCGGAAATTTACAATGTGAACGTCTTGTGAACAGGTAAATGAGTTATTAACGGGGCGACCGACGGTCGTAAGCCGTTATGAGCAGTTGAGAGGATCGCGGTTCTTGTGGGGCCGGTCCAAACAGGGGAATGATCATGAAATTTCGTCACATCGCGCTCGCCAGCGTGGCCACGCTGATCGCCACCGGCGCATCGGCGCAGACCACCGTCTACAAGGGCTATGACGCCAACAACAATTCCGGCACCGCCGTAAAGACCAATTCCAACGCCGCGAGTGCGTCGTTCCAGTCGGCCCTGTCGGGCACGAGCACCGAGAGCTTCGAGGGTTTTGCGTCGGGCACGTCCGCGCCGTTGACGCTGAACTTCGCCGGCAGCGCCGGTCCGCTGACCGCGACGCTTTCGGGTGGCGGTTCGGTGCAGTCGGGCACGGCCAACTCGACCGGCGGCGACCGGTTTCCGACCGCTGGCTCCAAGTATTACAGCGCAGAGTCGACCAATTTCACGATCACCTTCGGCTCCGCCGTTGCGGCGTTCGGCTTCTATGCGACCGACATCGAGAGCGACGTCCAGTTGATCTTCACCCGCGTGTCGGGTGCGACCGAGACCTACGGCTTCGCGTCGCTGTTCCCGACCGTAAACTATGGCACGGCGTTCGGTTCGCCGACCGCGTCGGTGAACTTCCTCGGCTTCATCAACACCACCGACCTGTTCACCAAGGTGACCTTCGGCCAGGGCGGCAACAGCAGCGGCGACGTGCTGGGCTTCGACCAGATGACGATCGGTGATGCGCGCCAGGTCGTGAACCCGCCGTCGGGCGCGGTGCCCGAGCCCGCCACCTGGGCGATGATGATCGCCGGCTTCGGCATGGTCGGTGGCGCGATGCGCCGCCGCTCGACCAAGGTCGCCTTCGCCTGAGCAATGCTGCCCGCCGGCTTCGGTCGGCGGGCACATCGCCAACGAGAAAAAAAAAAAGCCGCTGCCCCAACGGGCGGCGGCCTTTTTTGGCTCTGGCTAGTCGATGGGAACACGCCGCCATCGCGGCGAAGATCAGCCCTTCATCGCTGCGGTAAGACCGTTCAGGCGGGTGCGGATCGACGAATCGATCATCTGCGACCCGATCCGGACGACCAGCCCGCCGAGCAGGGTCGGATCGACCGCCAGCTCAACCGCGACCTCGCGCCCGAGCCGCAGGCGCAGCTGCTGCTTCAGTTCATCGACCTGCTCAGCGCCGAGCGGGTGGGCGCTGGTGACCTCGGCGGTCGCCTCGCCGCGATGGCGCGCGGCCAGTTGGCGGAACGCGCGGATGATCGCGGGCAGCGCCGCAAGCCGCCGGTTCTCCGCCAGCACGCCGAGAAAGCTGCGCGTGGTCGGATCGACGCCGAGCTGATCGGCAGTCGCGAGCACGGCCTTCGTCGCCGCGCCGCGCGCGACCAGCGGGCTGGTCGTCAGCGTCCGGAAATCATCGGACTGATCGAGCGCGTCGCGCACCGCCGTCAGGCTCTTCTCGACCTGATCGATCGCCTTCCCGTCGCCGGCGAGCTCGAACAGCGCCAAAGCATAGCGCCCACCTAGGCTCGCCTGAATGCCGCCGCCACTATTGCCGATGTTGCCGCCGGATGCTTCCACGGGTCGATCTTCCCTGCCGTCAATGAGTTCACGCGACGCCGAACCGTCGCCTTCGTGCGATCTGGCGGGTAGCATCGGTGCTCGGGTCGTGCAACCGACCGGGCTGGCGGAGGAGCATGACGAGATGAGCACGACCGAACGGATGACGATGAGCGACGGCGCGGACATCGCCATCTATCGCGCGCAACCCGAGGGCGAGCGGCGTGGCGGCGTCGTGCTGGTGCAGGAGATTTTCGGCGTCACCGACCATATCCGCGAGATGGCCGACGAATACGCCGCCGACGGTTACGAAGTGCTGGCTCCGGCCCTGTTCGACCGCGAGCATCCCGGGTTCGAGGGGGCTTATGGCGGCGAGGGGCTGGCCGAAGGCATCCGCCTCGCCCGCGACGCGCACCCCTTCGCGCTGAGCCTCGCCGACGTCCAGACCTGCGTCGATGCGCTTGCCGGCCCGGTTTTCGTGGTCGGCTATTGCTACGGCGGCTCGATCGCCTGGTTCGCCGCCACCCGCATGCACGGCGTCGCGGCGGCGTCGGGCTATTACGGCGGCCAGGTGCCGGGCGCGGCGGACGAGGAGCCGAAGGTGCCGGTCGCGCTCCACTTCGGCCGCTTCGACCAGAGCATCCCGATGGAAGGGGTCGAGAAGGTGATCGCCAGGCAGTGGCCGCTCGCCGACGTGTACGTCTACGAGGCCGGCCATGGCTTCAATTCCGACCGCCGCAAGGATTACCACGAGCCCTCCGCCGACCTGGCGCGGGAGCGGACGCTGGCGCTGTTCCGGGCCAATGGCGGGTGAGGCGCGCGAATGTTTGACCGCAAGCGCCGGGATGCAACGGCGCGCATACATGCCTAGCACCGGTCCATGACAATCGACCAAGATAAGGCCTGGGCCGCCTTCGACACCCGTGATCGCGCCGCCGACGGGCGGTTCGTCGTCGCGGTGCGGACCACCGGCATCTATTGCAAGCCCAGCTGCCCCGCGCGTCATCCCAAGCGCGAGAACGTCTCCTTTCACCCGACGCCCCACGCGGCGCGCGCGGCGGGCTATCGCGCCTGCCTGCGCTGCCGGCCCGATGAGGTCGGGCGCGACCGGACCGCGGTCGCCGAGGCGGTACGGCTGCTCGACGACGGCGAAGCACCGGCGCTCGACGATCTGGCGCGGCAGGTGGGCTATGCGCCGCACCATTTCCACCGGCTGTTCAAGCGCGCGACCGGGGTGACGCCCGCCGCCTACGCCCGCGCGCGCCGCACGGGTCGCGCAACGACCGCATTGCACGAGGAAAAGAGCGTGACCGACGCGGTGTACGCGGCGGGCTATTCGGGGCCGAGCCGCTTCTATGACGATGCACGACGGCTGGGGATGAAGCCCCGCGCCTGGGCGCGTGGCGGCGCGGGGGAGACGATCCGCTGGACGATCGCGCCCACCAGCATGGGGCCGCTGCTGATCGCCGCGACCGCCAAGGGGCTGTGCCGGGTGTCGTTCGATGAGGACGAACAGGCGCTCCACCGCCGCTTCCCGCACGCGACGATCGATTCGGGAGATCCCGCGCTGGCCGCCCTCGCATCGCAGGTTGTCGCGCAGGTCGAATCGCCCGAGCGCGATCTCGATCTGCCGCGCGATGTCCGCGGGACGGCGTTTCAGGAGGCGGTATGGCGCGAACTGGCGCGCATCCCGGCGGGCGAGACGCGGACCTATGCCGAGTTGGCGGCGCTTGCCGGCAGCCCCGGCGCGGTGCGCGCGGCTGGATCGGCGTGCGGAGCCAACCCCCTAGTGGTGTTGACCCCCTGCCATCGTATCAAACGAAGCGACGGATCGCTCGGCGGCTATGCCTATGGGCTGGATCGCAAGCGCGACCTGCTGGCGCGCGAACTCAGCGCGCCACAACGCACCGGTAGCTGAGCTTCTCGTTCGGCAGCCCCGGCAGCGCCGCCCGGATCGATGCCTGGGCCGTCGCCAGTCTTGCCGCATCCGCGCCGCAGGCATCCGGCGCAGCCAGCCTGCGCAACTCGACCGCCTCCGCACCCGACACCAGCCAGCGCGTGTCGTCGAGCCGCTTCAGCACGGGATCGTAGCGCCGCACCGACACCGCGCCGGTCGGCCCGATCGCCACGCGCTGCCACCGCCCGTCCGCCTCGATCCACCGGCCTTCGCTCGTACACCCTTTGCCCGTCCAGCCGAGCGCGACATCCGGCGTCGGCGATACCGTCACCCGGCTGCGCCCCGGATCGAAGGTACAGCGCAGCCCGCCGACCGGCGCGCCCGATACCGGCGCGACGGCGGCCAGTGCGGGCAGCGATGCGCCCGCCGGACGATTGACGAACACCAGCACCGCCACCACCATCCCCGCGACGCCACCGCCGACCGCCCACCACACGCCCTCGCGCCGACCGGTCAGGAACAGGAAGCCGCCGCCCGCCAGCGCCAGCGCGCCGCCGACCAGCAACAGCGCCGCCAGCCCCATCACGTTCTCGCGCGTCCGCGCCGCCGCATCGCCCGCAGCGATCAGCGCCTGTTCGCGCTTGAAGCTCGCCGCCGTCGCCGCCTCGCGCCGTACCGCCGCCGCGTCGGCGACATCGCGCGCCTCCGCCTGCGCATCCTCGCGCAGCCGGTCCTCCATCGACGTGCACGGCAGCGCGGTGGTCGCGACCGGCTGTTTCGCCTCACGCAGAAACGCCAGCAACTCCGTCGCCGCGATCGCGAAGCCGAAGCTGGTGTCGCCCTCCTCGTTGCGCGTGATCGCGGAGTTGATCCCGACGACCCGCCCGCAGCGGTCGAGCAGCGGCCCGCCCGAATTGCCGCGCGCGATGGCGGCAGTGTGGAGCAGCACGTCGGTCCCCGCGAGCCGCCGCCGTCCCGACACGACGCCCTCCGACCGCACCGGCGCGGTCGGGCTGATGTAATCCGCCGCCGATCGCGCGGTGGCGAGATCGACGTTGCCGGGATAACCGAGCGCGACCGACGCCGCCCCCTCCCCCACCGGCAGCGTGAACACCGCCGCCGGCGGCAGCGCCAGGCCCGCGAACTCGATCAGCGCCAGGTCGCGCTGCGCATCATAGGCGACGAGCCGCCCGCGATAGGATTTCGCCCCCTCCGACGGCACGATGCCGATCAGCACGTCGCCCGGATAACGCGCCGCCGCCGCGACGACATGCGCGTTGGTGACGATCCGGTTGGGCGCGACCGCGACGCCTGAGCCATGTCCGAAGCCGACGACCTCATCGTCGACCACCGCGATCGTGACGACGCGCACCACGCCCCGCCCTGTCGCGCCGATGTCGTCGGCGTATACGGGCTTTGCCATCATCAGCAGCGCAATCAGGGCGAGGAGGATGCGGACCATCGGCGGTCGCTAGCGGACTTGGTTAGGAATATCTAAAGTCTTGTCACCTACCCCCGTCGCTATGTCGAAAGATCCGCGATGAGTGCGTTTGGACGCCGCAACGGTGGCATGGGAGGCAGCGGGGCGCGCCCCGCGTTCGGCGTCGCACGTCCGATGCAGGGTAGCGGACCGCGCACGGAGCCGGACGCGGGCGCGCAATTTCCGCCGCTCGAGGATCTGGCGCTGCCTGGCGACCTTGAGGTCACCGCAGCGGGCAGCGAGGCGATGCAGCGCCTGTCCGATCGCCAGAACGGCAGCGGCGAGGCCGGCAGCAGCCGATCCGAAGGCTTCGAGGCCTCGATCCACAAGATCAAGGAACAGGTGCTGCCACGCCTGCTGGAGCGCGTCGATCCCGAGGCGGCGGCGACGCTGGGCAAGGACGAGCTCGCCGAGGAATTCCGCCCGATCATCGGCGAAGTGCTTGCCGAGCTGAAGCTGACGCTCAACCGCCGCGAGCAGTTCGCGCTGGAAAAGGTGCTGGTCG
>CAXTSL010000115.1:0-6902 GCA_964246975.1 uncultured Sphingomonadaceae bacterium | reverse complement strand
ATCGCGGCGGTCTTTGCAGCGCTCGGCGCGGCGCGTTCGAGCGCGTTGGCGAGTTCGTACAACCGCGCGACGGCCTTGTTGAAGTGCAGCGCCGCGAGGTCGTGCGTCACCGCATGGGTCGCCTTCGCTGCCGCGCGCGCCAGCCCTGCGTCCTCGCCCTCGGTCGCGGGCGGCAGCAGGCTAAGCTTCCACACCCGCTGGACGAAGCGCCACGCTCCCTCGATCCCGGCCTCCGACCACGCCAGATCGCGCTCGGGGGGCGAGTCCGACAGCATGAACCAGCGCACCGCATCGGCCCCGTAGCGCGCGATCATCGCATCGGGGTCGACGACGTTGCGCTTCGACTTCGACATTTTCTCGATGCGCCCCGGCGTCACCGGCTCGCCCGTCGCGATCACTGCCAGCCCGTCGGGGCCGATCGCCACTTCTGCGGGCGCGAGCCACCGCCCGTCGGCCCCACGATACGTCTCGTGCGTCACCATTCCCTGCGTGAACAGCCCCGCGAAGGGTTCGGTCGCGCCGATGCGGCCGATGCGGTGCAGCGCGCGCGTCCAGAAGCGCGCGTAGAGCAGATGCAGGATCGCATGCTCGACGCCGCCAATATATTGCGCCACCGGCAGCCACGCGTCCGCTACCGCGCGGTCGAACGGCGCGTCGCCGGGGGCGCTGGCGAAGCGGATGAAATACCACGACGAATTGACGAAGGTGTCGAGCGTGTCGGTCTCGCGCACTGCCGCCTCTTCGCACACCGGGCAGCGGACGTGCTTCCACGTGGGATGGTGTTCGAGCGGGTTGCCCGGCCTGTCGAAACTCACGTCGTCAGGCAGCACGACGGGCAGTTGGTCGCGCGGGACGGGCACGACGCCGCACGACGGGCAGTGGATGACGGGGATCGGCGTGCCCCAGTAACGCTGGCGCGACACGCCCCAGTCGCGCAGCCGCCAGACGGTGGTGCCGTGTCCCCAGCCCTCGCCTTCGGCGCGCGCGATCACCGCCGCCTTGGCGCTCTCGATATCGAGGCCGTCGAGCCAGCGCGAGTTCACCAGGACGCCGGGGCCGGTGTACGCCTCGTCGTCGATCGGCCCGGCAGCTTCGCCCCCCGACTCAACCGCCGGCGCGACGACGCGCGGCACCGGCAGCGCATATTTGCGCGCGAAATCGAGGTCGCGCTGGTCGTGCGCCGGGCAGCCGAAGATCGCGCCGGTGCCGTACTCCATCAGCACGAAATTGGCGACGAAGACGGGCAGGCGGATGGCGGGGTCGAGCGGGTGGATGACACTCAGCCCGGTGTCGTAACCGCGCTTCTCCTGACCCTCGATGTCGGCGGTCGCGGTGCCCCCGGCGCGGCATTCGGCGATGAACGCCGCGAGCGCCGGGTCGGTGTCCGCGCATTGCGCCGCGAGCGGGTGGTCGGGGGCGACCGCCGCGAAGCTCGCGCCGAAGAGCGTATCGGGGCGGGTGGTGAAGATGTCGAAGGACGCCAGCGCCCCCTCTCCCGCTGTGCGGGAGAGGGACAGGTCGCCCTCTTCGGGCGACCAGGGAGAGGGAACGGAAGAACGATCGGTACCCGCCGCGTCGTGCGTTCCCTCACCCTGGTCGCCAAGCGGCGACCTGTCCCTCTCCCGCTTTGCGGGAGAGGGGTCGATCTCGAACCTGAACCGCAACCCCCGGCTCTTGCCGATCCAGTTCTCCTGCATCAGCCGGACCTTGTCGGGCCACTGGTCCAACCCCGCCAGCCCGTCGAGAAGCTCCTCGGCGAAATCGGTGATCTTCAAAAACCACTGGCTCAGCTGCCGCCGCTCGACCGTCGCGCCCGAGCGCCAGCCACGCCCGTCGACGACCTGCTCGTTGGCCAGCACGGTCATGTCGACGGGGTCCCAGTTGACCGCCGCCGACTTGCGCGTCACGAGGCCCGCCGCCAGCAGGTCGAGGAACAGCGCCTGTTCGTGGCCGTAATAGTCGGGCTCGCAGGTCGCCAGTTCGCGGCTCCAGTCAAGCGCGAAGCCCAGCCGCTGCAACTGCCCGCGCATCGCCGCGATATTGGCGCGCGTCCAGTCGCCGGGGTGCACCCCGCGCTCGATCGCGGCATTTTCGGCGGGCATCCCGAAGGCGTCCCAACCCATCGGGTGCAGCACCTCATAGCCCTGCATCCGCCGCACGCGCGCCAACACGTCGCCCATCGTGTAGTTGCGGACGTGGCCGACGTGGATGCGCCCCGACGGATAGGGGAACATCTCGAGGATGAAGGTCTTGGGGCGCGGGCTGGCGTCGTCGGCGCGGAAGGTGGCGCCCGCATCCCACGCCGCCTGCCAGCGCGCTTCCGCCGCCTTGAAGTCGAACTTCGTGCGGGCTGCTTCGTGACCCTCGTCGGCCACGAGACTACTGGTCGCCGATCTGCGCGCGGCGCAGGTCGCGCGCGCGGCTGAGGATCGTTTCCTCGAGCTTCTGGACCGTGCCCGCGCGCACCGTCGCCTCGACCCAGCCGCTGGCGAGCAGCTGCTGGCGCGACGCCGAAACGCGGATCGCGTCGGCGCGCAGTTCGGTGTCGAGAATGGTCACCGTCACCTTGACGCGCTCGTTCAGGATGGCGGGATTGGCGTACCAGTCGGTGACGATGACGCCGCCGTTCGAATCGACCGAGGCGGTCGGCATGAACGCCAGCGTCTCGAGGCTCGCCTGCCACAGATAGGAATTGACGCCGATCGTCGACATGCGTGCCGGGGCGGCCTTCGCGGTACGCAGCGTCGCCTTGTCCTTGTGGCCGCAGGCCGACAGGGCCAGCGCCGCGACGCCCGCGACCAGTACCGGCGTGACCAACCGCATTCTCATACTCCCGAACCTCATGTCGCGCTCTATAGTCGGGCGGGCGGCGCGGCGCAAAGCGTCTTCACAGCGCGGCGCGGCGGGTGCACCGTGCGGCGATGCGCCTGCTCTTCGCTGCCCTGTTGCTCGCCGCACCCGTCGCCGCCGAGGTTGCGCGCCAGACCGAGGCCGACGCCTATACGCGCTACGAGCTCCTCAGCCCCGACAGCCACAAGTTCCGGATCGTCTATGAAGTCACCGCGACGACGCCGGGCGCGACGCGCTATTTCAACCCGATCCGCCCCGGCAGCACGGCGAGCGACGAGCATGTCGGCGACCGCGCGACGGGCCAGCCGCTGGCCTTCGCCGAGGTCGGCGGCGACGCGGCGCGCGCGGGCGGCCTGCCCGACGCCGACCCGTCCGCGCGCTTCATCGCGGTGACGCTGGCGCACCCCGTGCCCGACGGCGGCGAGGCGCGCCTGCTGATCGACAAGACCTATGCCGACGCCGCAAGCTATCGCCGCGACGGCGACACGCTGGTGTTCGAGCGCAGCCTCGGCATCAAGCGCAACGCCGTGGTGCTGCCGCCCGGCTATGAGCTGATCGCGTGCAACATGCCATCGCAGGTGCTGCAGCAGCCCGATGGGCGCGTCATGGTGAGCTTCTGGAATGCTTCGCCCGCGCCCGCGCCGCTGGTCCTCAAGGCGCGGCCCGCGCGCCTGCCTGCGGCCACGCCAGGCCTCGACCTCAAGCTGGCCGCAAAGCTCGGCGAGCGCGCGCACCAGGACCGCGAGATCGTCTATTATCTGGGCGACCCCGCCACCCACAGCTTCGACCTGACGCACGACTATACCGAGAGCCGACCCGGCACGGCCGCCTATGTCAACATCGTCCGCGCCGGCAGCCGCGTCGCCAATCCGCGCGCCACCGACCTCGACACGGGCGCGGCGCTGCCGGGCCGGACGATCCGGGGGACCGCCGTCGCCGCCGCCGAGCCCGAGGCGAAGGATGTCACCGCCGACACCGAGGCGGTGGTGTTCCGCTTCGCTGCGGTGCGCCCCGGCACCAGCCGGCGCATCCGCATATCCGAGACCTATACCGATCCCGACCGCTACACCGTGACCAACGGGGAGTTGATCTGGCACCGCAGCTTTGGACGGCCTGCCAACGCCATCGTCCTGCCCGCCGGATGGGCGCTAACCAACAGCTCGATCCCCGCGACGGTGACGCTGACCCCCGAGGGGCGCATCCGCCTAGACTTCGTCAACGCGCGCCCCGATGAGATCGACGTCGTCGTCACCGCGCGGCGGGGCGGGTGACGCGCAACCGCATGACGGATAGTCGCGGTGTGTGGATTGCGGAAAGGGCCTGCGTTCACCACCCGTCATCCCGGCGCACGCCGGGACCCATCGCCTGAGTTCGGGAGATGGGTCCCGGCGTGCGCCGGGATGACGGCCAGAAACAGGGGTCACGCGCGCATGGGTTATCGGCTCGGGGTCGATGTCGGGGGGACATTCACCGACCTGCTGCTGCTCGACAATGCGAGCGGCGATTTCTGGCGGCACAAGACGCCGTCGACGCCGCACGATTCGAGTGTCGGCATCCTGACCGGAGTCGCCGCCGTGTGCGACGCGGCGGGGGTGACGCCCGCCGCCATCGAGGTGTTCCTCCATGGCACCACCGTCGCCACCAACGCGATGCTCGAAGGCAAGGGCGCACGCGTCGGGCTGGTGACGACGGCGGGCTATCGTCAGGTCATGCAGATCGCGCGCAGCTTCGTCCCCGGCGGGCTGGCAGGGTGGATCGTCTGGCCCAAGCCGCAGCCGCTGGCGCACCTCGAGGACACCGTCGAGATCGCCGGCCGCATGGACGCCTTCGGCAACGAGGTCCGCCCCACCGACGATGCCGATATCCGCGCGCAACTCGAAACCCTCAAGCGGCAGGGCGTCGAGGCGCTGACGGTCAGCCTCGTCAATGCGTACCTCAACGGCGCGCACGAGCGGCGCGTCGCCGAACTGGCGGCGGAAATCCTGCCCGGCGTGCCGCTGTCGCTGAGCCACGTCGTGCTGCCCGAGATGCAGGAGTACGAGCGCACGCTGACCACCGTCGCCAACGCCGCCGTGCGCCCGGTCGTCGGGCGCTATGTGCGGGCCTTGCGCGACAAGCTCGGCGCGGCGGGCTGCCCGGCACCGCTGCTGCTGCTGCGCTCCGACGGCGGCCTCATGCCTGCCGCCAAGGCTGAGGAGCATCCCGTCGCCCTGCTGATGTCGGGCCCGGCGGGCGGCGTGACCGGCGCGCTGTGGGTGGCGAAACATGCAGGCCTCAAGAACATCCTGACCCTCGATGTCGGCGGCACCTCGACCGATGTCGCGCTGATCGAGAACGGCGAGCCGCGCCGCGTGCGGACCACCGAGGTCGGGCACCTCAGCGTGCGCGCCTCGTCGCTCGACGTGAAGACCATCGGCGCGGGCGGCGGTTCGATTGCCAGCGTTCCCGAACTGACCAAGGCGCTCAGGGTCGGTCCGCAATCGGCGGGCGCGGTGCCGGGACCCGCCGCCTATGGCAAGGGCGGCACGCAGGCCACCGTCACCGATGCCAATGTGGTGCTCGGCTACCTCCCCGAGAACCTTCTCGGCGGGACATTCAAGCTCGACCGCGCGGCGGCGACGGTGGCGGTCCAGGCGGTCGCCGACGCGCTCGGCATCGACCTGTGGGCGGCGGCGCGCGGCATCATCGACATCGCCAACGAGACGATGTTCGGCGCGCTGCGGATGATCTCGGTCCAGCAGGGCTATGACCCGCGCGACTTCGCGCTGATGGGTTTCGGCGGGGCGGGGCCGCTGCACGTCAATGCCGTGGCGCGGCTGATGGGCAGCTATCCCGCGGTATCCCCGGTCAGCCCCGGCGTGCTGTGCGCGCTCGGCGATGCCACAACCCGCTTGCGGACCGAGACCGCGCGCTCGCTGTCGCAGCGCGCCTCGCAGACCTCGACCGGGGAGGTGACGGCGCTGCTGGCGGAAATGGACGCGCAGATCCGCGCCGACCTCGCCGCCGACGGCATCGCCGACGCCGACATCGAGACGGCCTTCGAGATCGACGTGCGCTATGCGGGGCAAGCCTTCGAGGTGCCGATGACGGTCGACATGACGGCGTTGCAGGGCGACGGCCTCGCCGGTCTCGCGGCGCGCTTCGACGACGAGCATCGCCGCCTGTTCACCTTCAACATGGACGCCGAGCATGAATTCGTGAACCTGCGCGCCGTCGCGTTGGGTCGCGCTCCGGCGCTGCCAGCGCACGAGTTGCCGCGCGGCGATGGCTCCCCCGCCGCCGCCAAGCTACGCGACCATGTGCTGTGGATGGACGGTGCCGAGCAGGACGCCGCGATCTACGACCGTGCGCTGCTGCGTGCCGGCGACGTCATCCCCGGCCCGGCAATCGTCGTCGAGATGGACGCGACGACGCTGATCGAGACGCGCCATGCCGGGACGGTCGACGCGTATGGGAACATCATGATCATG
Source organism: uncultured Sphingomonadaceae bacterium (assembly GCA_964246975.1). GTDB lineage: Bacteria > Pseudomonadota > Alphaproteobacteria > Sphingomonadales > Sphingomonadaceae > Glacieibacterium. The sequence goes on along the minus strand of CAXTSL010000115.1, from coordinate 582 downwards.
CCGTGCTGACCGCGCTTCCCTGCTCCTCCCCCGCTTCCGGGGGAGGTGGCGCGCCCTTTGCGCGACGGAGGGGGCTTCCCTGCGCGACGAAAGCCCCCTCCGGCGCTGCACGCCACCTCCCCCTGAAGAGGGGGAGGAGCAGCGACAGACCTTGAAGAGGACACCCCATGCCCGCCACCATCGTCCAGTCGAACCCCGCGCCCTTCGCCAGCGTGCCGATCGACCCCGTCACCCTCGACATCATCGAGAACGCGCTCAGGAACGCGCGCGTCGAGATGGACACCACCCTCGTCCGCACCGCGATGTCGCCGGGCATCCGCGAGCAGGGCGACGCCTTCCCGCTGATCGCCGACCACGCGGGGCGGATGCTCGTCGGCCAGTTCGGCTCGTTCATCGGCGGCTTTCTCGACGGCTATGCAGGCACCATCGACGACGGCGACATGATCCTGCTGTCGGACCCCTATTCGGTCGGCGGCGCGATCAGCCACTCGAACGACTGGCTGGTGCTGCTGCCGGTGTTCAAGGACGGCCGCCTGATCGCCTACACCTCGATGTTCGGGCACCAGTCCGACATCGGCGGCA
>CAXTSL010000114.1:6876-7156 GCA_964246975.1 uncultured Sphingomonadaceae bacterium | reverse complement strand
GCCCGATCTCCACCTCGAAAAACCCGCCGATCGGCGGCTCGCGCGACTGCCCGGACACATTTTGCTCCGCTCGGTAGCCTGCCGGGCGGCGATGACCGATGGGTTAACGCTCAGACGGCGGCGATGCCCGCCAGCGCCGCCGCCAGGTCCACGTAGCGGCCGAGCGTGACGCCGTCGGTCATCGACCACAGCTCCACCGCTCCATCGCCGATCGGCGCGACACCCCAACGCGCCCAGTCGCCGCAGCCGGAATAGACGAGGACGAACCCGCCGATATCGG
>CAXTSL010000114.1:0-6866 GCA_964246975.1 uncultured Sphingomonadaceae bacterium | reverse complement strand
GATCGTCGATCTCCGGCGCCTCGAGCCGGACCCGGCTGATGCCGCTGCCCGCCGCGGCGCGCGACCAGCGATCCAGTTCTATGCGATCTCGGAACGAAAACCCCGCCGGACGCGTGGCCGGACGCGCGAAGGCGAGGACGCAGGAGGGTTGGGGCAGCGCCGCGACGGGCGCGGCTGGCGCGACCACGGACGACACTGCAACAGGCTTGAACGCCGCCATCGAACCCTCCGCCTTTGGATTGACACAGGATTAACAATCCGAAAGAGCGGCTGGTGTGACCTAGGTCACAGTTCCTACGATAAGATGCAGGTCAGCCCGCGAACGGGTCGCGGACGAGGACCGTGTCGTCGCGCTCCGGGCTGGTCGACAGCAACGTGACCGGGGCTTCGACCAGTTCCTCGATCCGCCGGACGTATTTGATCGCCTCGGCCGGCAGGTCGGCCCAGCTCCGCGCCCCGCGGGTGCTGCCCGTCCAGCCTTGCAGCGTCTCGTAGATCGGCTCGGCCGCCGCCTGAGCCTGCGGGGACGCCGGCATTCGCCGCAGCGTCTGCGACCCTATCCGGTAGCCGACGCAGACCGAAAGTTCGGAAAAACCGTCCAGCACGTCGAGTTTGGTCAGCGCGAGACCCTGGACTCCCCCCACCTTGACCGCCTGTCGCACCAGCACCGCATCGAACCACCCGCAACGGCGCGGCCGGCCCGTCACCGTGCCGAACTCGTGCCCGCGCTCGCCCAGCTTGCGGCCGGTCTCATCGAACAGCTCGGTCGGGAACGGCCCGCTGCCGACGCGCGTCGTGTACGCCTTGACGATGCCGAGCACGTAGTCGACCGCCCCCGGCCCCATGCCGCTGCCCGCCGCCGCCTGCCCTGCGACGACGTTCGACGACGTGACGAACGGGTAGGTGCCGTGATCGACATCGAGCAGCACGCCCTGCGCGCCCTCGAACAGGATGCGCTTGCCCGCGCGCCGTGCGTCGCCGAGGCTCGCCCACACCGGCGCTGCGAAGGGCAGCACGAACGGCGCAATCTCGGCAAGGCTCGCGACCAGCGCGTCGCGGTCGACGGGCGCGACGCCGAACCCGGCACGCAGCGCATTGTGGTGCGCCAACAGCCGGTCGAGCTGAGGCCCCGCCTTGTCGAGGTGCGCGAGGTCGCACACGCGCAGCGCGCGCCGCCCCGCCTTGTCCTCGTAGGCAGGGCCGATGCCGCGCCGCGTCGTGCCGATCTTGCCCGCGCCCGACGCATCCTCGCGCAGCCCGTCGAGGTCCGAATGCAGCGGCAGGATCAGCGCGCAGGTCTCGGCGATCTGGAGGTTGGCGGGGGTGATCAACACGCCTTGACCGCCGACGCGTGCGATCTCGTCGCGCAGCGCCCACGGGTCGAGCACGACGCCGTTGCCGATGACGCTGAGCGTGCCGCGCACGATCCCCGACGGCAGCAGGCTGAGCTTGTAGGTCTGGTTGCCGACAACAAGCGTGTGCCCTGCGTTATGCCCGCCCTGAAAGCGCACGACGACATCGGCGCGCTCGCTGAGCCAGTCGACGATCTTGCCCTTGCCCTCGTCGCCCCACTGCGCCCCGATGACGACGACGTTGGCCATGAGTGTTCCTGCTGCGTGGCCCCCGGTGGGGCGGTGTTGTCCTGCCGCCTACACGGCGCAACGGGACTTGCCAAAGATTGCGGGCGTCAGGCCGCAGCCGCGACGGGCACGATGTCGAGGCGCATGCCCAGCGCCTGCACGACCTTGACGATGGTCGCCATCTCGGGGTGACCGTCGCCGCTGAGCGCACGATAGAGATGTTCGCGCTGCACCCCTGCCTCGCGCGCGATCTGCGTCATGCCGCGCGCCCGCGCGACGACGCCGAGCGCGTGGGTCATCGCTGCCGGATTGCCGGTGCCGAACGCATCGCTGAGATACTCGGCCTGCGATGCCGCGTCGTCGAGATATTCGGCGGCGTCGAAGGGAAAGGTTTCGAGGGTCATTGCAGGGTCTCCAAACTTGCTGCCAAAGCCCTCGCGCGCGCGATGTCGCGGTCCTGGCTGCCCTTGTCGCCGCCGCCGAGCACCACAACAACTGTGGCTCCGCGCCGGATATAATACACCCGGTAACCCGGTCCGAAGTCGATCCGCAATTCGGCCACGCCGTCGCCGACCGGCTTCGCATCGCCGAACAGCCCGAGTTCGATGCGCGCGATACGCCGCCCGATGATCTTGCGCGCCATGCTGTCGCGCAGCCCATCGAGCCAAAGCTCGAACGCCGCAGTGCGTCGAACCTCAATCACCAAATCTGTATCTCATAACGCACGGCTTGTCGAATCCAGCCCTTCGACGCCCGACGCGCTCCACCGATGGGCGCAGTCGGCAGGTGGCCTTTCGTCGTCGAGCGCCGCGACCGTAATCCAGCCCTCGAAGCGCAACTGCGCTCCGTCGTCGGGCGGTGTGCCGTGGGGGAGCCAGATGCGGCGCGCCTCGACGACACCCAGTCCGGCTTCGACCAGCCCGTCGACATACAGCGAGAAGCCGACCGCCGGTTCGTCGGCGTCGTCGTGGAGAACGCGGTAGCTGCCGCCGCGTCCGACCTCGCCGCGCACGCCGTCGGCGAACAGCGAGAAGCCGATCCAGCTTTGATATTCGAAGCCGTGGCGTTCGGTCGGGTCGAGGGTGACGGGCACGTCGGTGGGCAGCGCGTCGAGGACTTGCGCGACTTCGGCGAAGCGCGGTGTGATCGACGGCGGCAGGTCGAGCGCGGTGAGCGTCGCCAGCGCCGCCGCGGCGGGTCCGGCGGCGGCGATCAACGGTTCGTAGCGTCCCGCGCCCGCCGCGCGCAGGCCCGCGACGTCCTTGCCGTCGAGCCGCGCCTGCACCTCGGCGAGCTTGCCCGCCGCGAGCGGCCACGGTCCCGCCGCGAGGTCGGCGACAAGGCTCGGCAGCGTCAGGTCGACCGTCAGTCCCGCAAGCCCGGTTGCCTTGAGCGCCGCGATGGCAAGAGTCAGCACCTCGATCGCGGCGGCGACCGAATCCGTGCCGACGAGTTCGGCCCCCAGTTGCAGCATCTCGCGCTCGGGGCTGAGCTGCCCGCCTTTCACGCGCAGTACCGGACCGGCATAGCTCAGCCGCAACGGCCGCCCGACGTGCGCCAAGCGCGTCGCCGCGATACGCCCGACCTGCCCGGTGATGTCCGAACGCAGCGCCAGCGTCCGCTGCGTCACCGGATCGACGAAGCGCAGCAGCTCGCGCCGACTGCCGCCGCCGCCGAGACGCCCCACGAGGCTTTCCTCATATTCGATCAGCGGCGGCTGGACGCGCGCATAGCCGTGGGCAGCGACGGTGCCGAGCAGCAGGTCGACCAGCCGCGCGGCGGCCTCGGCCTGCGGCGGCAGCCGGTCGCGCAGGCCTTCGGGAAGGAGGCCGGGGGTCACGAGAAATACAATGCCTTGACCGTCTTCACCCCCGGCAGGCGGCAGACCGTCCACAGCAGCGGATCGGGGATCGCCTCGTCGACCGACAGCAGCAGCACCGCCTCAGACCCGGCATCACGGCGGCCGAGGTGGAACGTCCCGATGTTCACCCCCGCTTCGCCCAGCGTCGTGCCGATGCGGCCGATGAACCCCGGCTTGTCCTCGTTGACGACGAACAGCATGCGTTCGGACAGCGCCGCCTCCATCTTGATTCCGATGATCTCGACGAGGCGCGGTTCGCGGCCCGCGAACAGGGTTCCGGCCACCGAACGGTCGCCCGCATCGGTGCGCGCCGTGACGCGGACCAGCGTGTGGTAATCGGTCTCGCGTTCGTGGCGGACTTCGGCGATGTCGATGTTGCGTTCGCGCGCGAGGTACGGCGCGTTGACCATGTTGACGGTGTCCGAGTGCCGCCGCATCAGCCCCGCCAGCACGGCGGCCGTGATCGGCTTGATGTTGAGTTCCGCCGCCGCACCCTCGACCTCGACGGTGACGCCGGTCAGGCCATCGGTGACCAGCTGTCCGATCAAGGCTCCGAGTTGTTCCGCGAGCTTCATATAGGGGCGCAGGCGCGGCGCTTCCTCGGCGCTCAGCGATGGCACGTTGAGGGCGTTGGTGACGCCGCCGGTCAGCAGGAAATCGCTCATCTGCTCGGCAACCTGGATCGCGACGTTAATCTGCGCCTCGTCGGTCGACGCGCCGAGGTGCGGCGTCGAGATGAAGTTCGCCGTGCCGAACAGCGGCGACGCCTTGGCGGGCTCCTCGACGAACACGTCGAGCGCCGCGCCGCCGATGTGGCTCGAATCGAGGCCGGCCTTGAGCGCCGCTTCGTCGATCAGCCCGCCGCGCGCGCAGTTGATGATGCGCACGCCGGGGCGCGTCTTGGCCAGCGCGTCCGCCGACAGGATATTGCGCGTCGAGTCGGTCAGCGGCGTGTGCAGCGTGATGAACTCGGCGCGCGCCAGCAACTCTTCGAGGCTGACCTTCTCGATGCCGAGGTCCTTGGCACGCTCGGGCGTCAGGAAGGGATCGTAGGCGATGACCTTCATCCGCAGCCCCAGCGCGCGGTCGGCGACGATGCTGCCGATATTGCCCGCGCCGATCAGCCCGAGCGTCTTGGCGGTCAGCTCGACCCCCATGAAGCGGTTCTTCTCCCACTTGCCCGCCTGCGTCGACGCATCGGCTTCGGGCAGCTGGCGGGCGAGCGCGAACATCAGCGCGATGGCGTGCTCGGCGGTGGTGATCGAATTGCCGAAGGGGGTGTTCATCACGACGACGCCCGCGGCGCTCGCGGCGGGGATGTCGACGTTGTCGACGCCGATGCCGGCGCGGCCGATGACCTTGAGGTTGGTCGCGGCGGCGATGACGTCCTTCGTTGCCTTGGTCGCCGAGCGGACGGCGAGGCCCTCGTAGTTGCCGACGATCTCGATCAGTTCGGCCTTCGACAGGCCGGTAATCTCGTCGACCTCGATGCCGCGCGCGCGGAAGATTTCGGCGGCCTTGGGAGACATTTGATCGGCGATGAGGACTTTGGGCATTTTGCTGTTCCCGTTATGCGGAGGAGAACCCCCTCCGTCGCTTCGCGCCACCTCCCCCTGAAGAGGGGGAGGAACTTGCTCCTCCCCCTCTTCAGGGGGAGGGGGACCGCGCCTTCGCGCGGTGGAGGGGGTGCCTAAGAGGCGGTGACTTCCGAATGCGCCCACTCCAGCCACCGCCCGAGCGCCTCGATATCCGCGGTATCGACCGTCGACCCGCACCAGATGCGCAGGCCCGGCGGCGCGTCGCGGTAGCCGCCGATGTCGAAGGCGACGCCCTCGTTCTCGAGCAGCGCCGCGATCGCCTTGGGCACGTCCTCGCTCGCGCCGGGCAGCGTCAGGCAGACGCTGGTGTTCGACCGCGTCGCCGCATCGTGCGCGAGGTGCGCGACCCACGGCGTCTTCTGCACCCAGCGGTCGAGCGCCTGCGCGTTGGCATCGGCGCGCGCGGTCATCTCGGTCAGCCCGCCGATCGACTTCGCCCACATCAGCGCATCGATATAATCCTCGACGGCGAGCATCGACGGCGTGTTGATCGTCTCGCCGCTGAAGATGCCCTCGATCAGTTTGCCCTTGCTCGTCAGGCGGAAGATCTTGGGCAGCGGCCGGTCGGGCACGTAGCTCTCCAGCCGCTCAACGGCGCGCGGCCCGAGGATCAGCACGCCGTGCCCGCCTTCGCCGCCGAGCACCTTCTGCCAGCTGTAGGTAACGACATCGAGCTTAGCCCACGCGATGTCCTGCGCGAACACCGCGCTCGTCGCGTCGGCGAGCATCAGCCCCTCGCGGTCGTCGCGCACCCAGTCGTAGTGCGGCACGCGCACCCCCGAAGTCGTGCCGTTCGAGGTGAAGCACACGTCGCCCGACTGCGGGATGCGCGTCAGGTCGGGGAGTTCGCCGTAGGGCGCGGTGACCACCGTGGCGTCGAGCTTCAACTGCTTGACCGCGTCGGTGACCCAGCCCTCGCCGAAGCTCTCCCACGCCACCATGGTAACAGGGCGCTGCCCCAGCATCGTCCACATCGCCATCTCGTAGGCGCCGGTGTCGGAAGCGGGAACGATGCCGATGCGGTGCGTGTCGGGAACCTGCAACACTTCGCGCGTCAGGTCGATGGCGAGCTTCAGGCGCGCCTTGCCGAGCTTCGAGCGATGCGAGCGCCCGAGGCTGTCGAGGCTGAGTTGGTCGGGGGACCAGCCGGGGCGTTTGGCACAAGGTCCGGACGAAAAATGCGCGCGGGCAGGCCGCGTCGTAGGACGTTCAGTCATGGTCTCTCCTCACAGAGAGCACGCGGCGCGTTGGGACGCCGTGGCCCGCCGCCGCCTTTAGAGGCGCGGGGGAGGGTGTCAATCCAATTGTGCCGGGCGAACGGAGCCGCTACTCCCGCCCGCCGATTGCCCGAGACCCCCCATGCACCCCAATCTCCCCGACCGCCTGTTCCCCACCGCGCGCGCCGAGGCGGCGACCGCCAACACCCCGACCAGCGTGCCGCAGACCGAGCATCCGGCGTATGCGCTGGCGTTCCAGGATCCGTCTTTCCTGCTCAAGGACGAACTCCGCCCGGTGCGGCTCCAGCTCGAGCTGATGAAGGCCGATATTGCGCTCGCCGAAGCCGGCATCAACGCGATGTTCGTCTTCTACGGCTCGGCGCGCATCCCCGCCCCCGAGGAGGTTCAGGGGATCCTCGACGCCGCGAAGACCGATGCCGAGCGCGCCGTCGCCGAACGCCTCGCCGCCAAGGCCAAATACTACGACGAGGCGCGCGCCCTGGCGCGGATGGTGTCGGGGGAGGGGGCCGACCAGCGCTGGTTCACCGTCTGCTCGGGCGGCGGGCCGTCGATCATGGAGGCGGCGAACCGCGGCGCGGCGGACTGCGGC
>CAXTSL010000113.1:0-7329 GCA_964246975.1 uncultured Sphingomonadaceae bacterium | reverse complement strand
GCAGGAGCGTCTCGCCAAGCTGGCGGGCGGCGTTGCGGTCATCAAGGTCGGCGGCGCGACCGAGGTCGAGGTCAAGGAGCGCAAGGACCGCGTCGACGACGCGCTGCACGCAACGCGCGCTGCCGTCGAAGAGGGCATCGTCGCGGGCGGCGGCACCGCGCTGCTGTACGCCACCAAGGCGCTCGACGGCATGAAGGGTGCGAACGACGACCAGACGCGCGGCGTCGACATCATCCGCAAGGCGCTGATCGCGCCGCTGCGGCAGATCGCCCAGAACGCCGGGCATGACGGCGCGGTGGTTTCGGGCAAGCTGCTCGATGGCAACGATGTCAACATGGGCTTCAACGCCCAGACCGAGGTATACGAGAACCTCGTCGTCGCCGGCGTCATCGACCCGACCAAGGTCGTGCGCACCGCGCTGCAGGATGCCGCTTCGGTCGCGGCGCTGCTGATCACCACCGAGGCCGCGATCACCGAGATGCCCGCCGACGACAAGGGCGGACATGGCGGCGGCGGCATGGGCGGCGGCGGCATGGGCGGCATGGGCGGGATGGACTTCTAAGGTCCCGCCAACCGGCACCAACGAAAAGGGCCGCGACGCAAGTCGCGGCCCTTCTTGTGTCGAGCGTCTGGCGAACGGTCAGCGCGGCGGGGTCGTGCCGCCGGGGTTGTTCGACGACTGGCCGCTCGGTGCACCGGCGGCACCGGTCTCGGTGCTGTCGGCGGGCGGCGTGCCGGCTGCCGAACCCGAACTCATGCTCGTGCCCGACGTCGCGCCGGTCGCCGACGAACCCGAGGCGCTGCCGCTGTCGCTGCCGCTCGGCATGCTGCCCGTCGTGCTCGCGCCGCCGCCGCTGCCGGTCATCCCGCCGCCGCTGCTGCCGCCCGACGCCATTGCATCGGTGCCCGCGCCGCTGCCCGTCGCCATCGCGTCGGTGCCGGTCGTGGCGCCGGTCGCCGCGGTGTCGGTCGTCGTCGTCGTCGCGGTGGTGTCTTCGGCCTTCTTGCCGCACGCCGCGAGGCCGACGGTCAGAGCGAGGGCAATGGCAGTTGAGGTGATCAGGCGCATGACGGGGATTCCTTGGGCTGTGGTTGGTCAGCGCCGAAACCCGAGGCGCGGCTAGTTTGTTCCGCTCGCCCCGCCGCCAGCCGGTGCGGCGGCGGGTCGCGCTGCCGCCTCGGCACGCGCTGCATCGACATCGGCGACCGCGCGACGCTCGGCGGCGGCGATGGCGCTCGCATCGGCGGTCGTCGGTGCTGGGCTGCTATCGCACGCCGCCAGCACGCCGAGCATGGCGAAGATCGCCGCTCTCACTTCGGCGGCACGGGCGTCGCGGGGATAGGTGCCGCAGGGACAGGAGTCGCGGGGGGCGGGCTGCCGGGACGCGGCGGCGTCGCGCCGGGGGCGAGCGGCGCATCCTCGACCGGCGCGTCGTCGTCTTCTGCCGGCGGCGCACCATCATAGATGTCCGACTGACGGCGCTGCAGATACGCCGATTTCACCGTCGCATATTCGTCGAGGCTGCTCGCCAGCACGCCGTCGGCCCCGGCATCGACGAGACGCGAGCGCAGGTCGAGCGTCTGCCCACCGAAGATCTCGACCTTCTGCAGCAGCGACGGGTCGAGCGCGGCATTGCGCGCATAGGGGATCGGGTCGGCGACGGTATCGACGCCGAAGCCGACCGCATCGCGCAGCGTCGACGGCCCGAGGAAGGGCAGCATCAGATAGGGGCCTGAATTGACTCCCCAGACCGCGAGCGTCTGGCCGAAGTCCTCGTCCTCCTCGGGCCGCCCCAGGCTCGTCGCATGATCCGCCAGCCCGCCGACGCCGAGCACGGTGTTGATCAAAAAGCGATCGACGGTGCGGAACGCCTGCTTGATCTTGCCCTGCAGCACGGCATTGATGAACGAGGTCGGCTCGCCGAGGTTGCTGAAGCCGTTCGACACGCCGTTTCGCGCAGCAGTCGGGATGACGGCGCGATACACCTTGGTCGCGGGCGTCACGACGGCTTTGTCGAGGCCGCGATTGAAGTTGTAGAGCGAGCGGTTGGTCTTCTCGTACGGGTCGCGCAGCGCAGCGGCATTGTTCCCCGGATGCGGATGCGCGCACGCCCCGACAGCGAGCGCCAGCACTCCGGCGGAGAGGCGCGAGACAGCAAGACGCATAACGGGTTTCCTGCGACGACGGCGGTGCGCGTGCCATAACGGCGGGACGCAAACAAGGCTCCGTTGCCGAAACGGATTTCGTTACACCGAGGAGCGTTGACAGGGATATAAAGACATCTTTATATCATCCGCGATGCACACCGCGCTGCCCATCTTTCGCGCGCTTGCCGATGCGACGCGCATCCGCATCCTGCTGCTTGTGCGGCGCATGGAGCTGGCGGTCGGCGAGCTGGCGCAGGTGCTGGGGCAGAGCCAGCCGCGCGTTTCGCGGCATGTGCGCATTCTCGCCGATGCGGGGCTCGTTCGGCGCACCAAGGAGGGGGCGTGGGTGTTCGTGCGGCTGGGTGACGCAGGGGTCAGCGGACCCGCGCTCGCGGCGCTCGACGGCTGGGGCGAGGGCGAAGCTTCTGCCGATGTCGCGGCGCTCGCGGCGGTGCGTGCCGAGCGCGACGCCAGCGCCACGGCCTATTTCGCGACGCAGGCGGCGACGTGGGACCGCGTCCGCTCGCTGCATGTCGCCGAGTGCGAGGTCGAGGCGGCGATCGTCGCGGCGCTCGGCGGGCGGAACCTGGGGCACCTGCTCGATATCGGCACCGGCACCGGACGGATGATCGAACTGCTGGGACCGCGCGCCACTGCTGCCACCGGCCTCGATCGTTCGCCCGAAATGCTGCGGCTGGCACGCGGTCGCATCGAGGCGGCGGGGCTGGCGCACGCCGAGGTACGCCACGGCGACATGTTCGCGCTGCCCCACGCCCAAGCCAGCGTCGATACGGTCATCCTGCATCAGGTGCTGCACTTCGCCGACGCCCCCGCCGATGCCATTGCCGAAGCCGCGCGCGTCCTCGCGCCGGGCGGGCGGCTGCTCGTCGCCGACTTCGCGCCGCACGACCGCGAGGAACTGCGCGCCCGCCACGCCCACGCGCGCCTCGGCTTCGAGGCGGGGCAGGTCAGCGGCTGGATGGCCGGCGCTGGCCTCGATGCCCGCGTCGCCGCGGTGCTGGCAGCCCCCGAGACCGTCGAACACCCGCTGACCGTCACCCTGTGGCTCGGCGAGCGCCCTCCCCTGCAGCAGCGAGTCGCGGCATGAGCCTGACCCTCCACCAGATGAACGAGGCGGCGCGCGCGGTGAACCCGCCGCTCTATGCCGACCTGCCCGGCGATATCGGCGTGTCGTTCGAGTTCTTCCCGCCCAAGACCGACACGATGGAAGCGACGCTGTGGCAATCGGTCGAGACGCTCGCGCCGCTATCTCCTCGCTTCGTTTCGGTGACCTACGGCGCGGGCGGCTCGACGCGCGAACGCACCCACGCGACCGTCGCGCGCATCGTCCGCGAGACGGGCATTCCGGCGGCGGCGCATTTGACCTGCGTCGACGCCAGCCGCGACGAGATCGACGCGGTGGCGCGCGCCTACTGGGACGCCGGGGTCCGTCACATCGTCGCGCTGCGCGGCGACCCGCCACGCGCGGGCGAGAAGTTCGCCGCGCATCCGGACGGTTACGCCAGCGCCGCCGACCTCGTCGCCGGCCTGCGCCGTGTCGCCGACTTCGAGCTGTCGGTGGGCGCGTATCCGGAACCGCACCCCGACGCGGCGCATCCCGGAGCCGACGTCGACCACCTGGCGCGCAAGCTCGACGCGGGCGCGGTGCGCGGCATCACCCAGTTCTTCTTCGAGCCCGACACCTTCTTCCGCTTCCGCGATACAGCCGCCGCGCGCGGCATCACCGCTGAACTCGTGCCGGGCATCCTGCCGGTGAGCAACTTCGCGCAGCTTCGCAAGATGGCGGCCGGGTGCAACACGGCGGTGCCGGCATGGATGGCGCGACTGTTCGACAACCTCGACGACAAGCCCGCCGCGCGCCAGCTGGTGGCCGCGACGGTCGCCGCCGAACTGTGCCGCAGGCTCTATGCGGGCGGGGTGCGGCACTTCCACTTCTACACGCTCAACCGCGCCGAACTGGCGTATTCGATATGCCATTTGCTCGGGGTGCGCCCAGCCGCCGTCGCGCAGGAACTCGCCGCATGAGCACCGCCGCCGACCTCCGTGCCGCCGCCGCGACGCGTATCCTGATCAAGGACGGGCCTTACGGCACGGCGATTCAAAACTACGGCCTTGTCGAGGCCGATTATCGCGGCGACCTCGCGGTGACGCACGACCAGAAGGGCAACAACGACCTGCTCAACCTGACGCGGCCCGACATCGTCGCGGCGATCTGCGATGCGTATCTCGACGCCGGGGCCGACATCGTTGCGACCAACACCTTCAATGCGACGCGGATCAGCCAGGGCGACTATGGTCTCGAAGCGCGGGTGCCCGAGATCAACCGCGCCGCCGCCGCGATCATCCGCGACCGCGCCGATGCGGCGACCGCGCGCGACGGCAGGCCGCGCTTTGTCGCTGGCGCATGTGGCCCGACCAACAAGACGCTGTCGATCAGTCCGCGCGTCAGCGACCCCGGCTACCGCGAAGTCGATTTCGATGGCGTCAAATCGGTGTACCGCGAGCAGATCGACGCGCTGCTCGACGGCGGCGTCGACATCGTGCTGATCGAGACGGTGTTCGACACCTTGAACGCCAAGGCCGCCGCGATGGCGGCGATGGAGGCGGGCGACGCGCTTGGCCGCGACGTGCCGGTGATGCTGTCGATGACGCTGACCGACCTCGCCGGGCGCAACCTCAGCGGCCAGACCGTCGAGGCGTTCTGGCAGTCGGTGCGCCACGTCCGCCCGTTGAGCGTCGGCCTCAACTGCTCGTTCGGCGCGACCGAGCTGCGCCCGCACGTCGCGGCGCTGGCCGCCGCCGCCGACACCTTGTTGCAAGTCTATCCCAACGCCGGGCTGCCCAACGACATGGGCGAGTACGACGAGACGCCCGCGACGACCGCCGCGCTGATCGCGGGCATGGCGCGCGAAGGGCTGGTCAATATCGTCGGCGGCTGCTGCGGCACGACGCCCGCGCATATCGCGGCGATCGCGCGCGCGGTCGCGGGGGTGCGCCCGCGCGTGCCCGCCAGCCCCGCGCCCGCGCTGCGCCTGTCGGGGCTGGAGGCCTTTTCCTTTGCCGCATAGTGCTGCGCTCAAGCGGGAGGGCCCCCTCCACCACGCCGAAGGGCGCGGTCCCCCTCCCCCTGAAGAGGGGGATGAGCAGGGTCCTCCCCCTCTTCAGGGGGAGGTGGCGGCGCAGCCGACGGAGGGGGCATCGCAGGTCTCTTCCTTCATCAACGTCGGCGAACGCACCAACATCACCGGGTCCGCTGCTTTCAAGAAGCTGATCCTCGCGGGCGACTACACCGCCGCCGTCGAAGTCGCGCGCAGCCAAGTCGAGAACGGCGCACAGGTCATCGACATCAACATGGACGAGGGGCTGCTCGACTCCGAAGCCGCGATGGTCACCTTCCTCAAGTTGATCGCCGCCGAGCCCGACATCGCGCGCGTGCCGCTGATGATCGACAGCTCGAAATGGAGCGTCATCGAGGCCGGGCTGAAGTGCGTCGCGGGCAAGGCGATCGTCAATTCGATCAGTCTCAAGGAGGGCGAGGACGCCTTCCTCAGCGCGGCACGCAAGGTCCGCCTCTACGGCGCCGCCGCCGTCGTCATGGCCTTCGACGAGGCCGGACAGGCTGATACCGCCGCGCGCAAGGTGGCGATCTGCGGGCGCGCCTACGACCTGCTTCTCGCCGACGGCTGGGAGGCGGGCGACATCATCTTCGACCCCAATATCTTCGCGGTCGCGACGGGGATCGAGGAGCACGACAATTACGGCGTCGACTTCATCGAGGCGTGCCGCGCGATCAAGCTGCGCTGCCCGCACGTCCACATCTCGGGCGGCGTCTCGAACCTGTCGTTCAGCTTTCGCGGCAACGAGCCGGTGCGCCGCGCGATGCACTCTGTGTTCCTCTACCACGCCGTGCAGGCGGGGATGGACATGGGCATCGTCAACGCCGGGCAGCTCGACGTTTACGACGCGATCGACCCCGAGCTGCGCGAGGCGTGCGAGGACGTCGTCCTCAACCGCGTGCCGACGACGACGAACCTGACGCCGACCGAGCGTTTGCTCGAGATCGCCGACCGCTTCAAGAACAGCAGCCCGGCGGCCGAGAAGGAGGCCGAGGAGTGGCGCGGCTGGCCGGTCGACAAGCGGCTCGAACACGCGCTGGTCAAGGGCCTCGACGCGTTCGTCGTCGATGACACCGAACTCGCGCGCCAGGTCGCGGCGCGCCCGATCGATGTCATCGAGGGGCCGCTGATGGCGGGGATGAACGTCGTCGGCGACCTGTTCGGCGCGGGCAAGATGTTCCTGCCGCAGGTCGTCAAATCGGCGCGCGTGATGAAGAAGGCCGTGGCCTACCTGTTCCCGTTCATGGAGGCCGAAAAGGCCGAGATGGCTGCGGCCGGCCAAGTCGTCAAAACGCAGGGTAAAATCGTGCTGGCGACCGTGAAGGGCGACGTGCACGACATCGGCAAGAACATCGTGGGCGTCGTGCTCGCCTGCAACAACTACGAAGTCATCGACATGGGCGTGATGGTCCCCTGCGAGAAGATTTTGGAGCGTGCCAAAGCCGAGAAAGCCGACTTGATCGGTCTGAGCGGCTTGATCACGCCGTCGCTCGACGAGATGACGCACGTCGCTCGCGAGATGCAACGTCAAGGCTTCAAGCTGCCGCTCTTGATCGGTGGGGCCACGACGAGCAAGGCCCACACCGCGATCAAGATCGCACCGCACTACAGCGAGCCCGTGGTCCACGTGCTGGACGCCAGCCGCGCGGTGCCCGTGACGACGAGCCTGCTCAGCGCCGAGGGCCGGCAAGCGTTCATCGACTCGCACCAAATCGAGTACGAGAAGCTGCGTCGCACCCACTCGGCACCGAAGCAGAAGCTGGCCAGCATCGAGCGCGCCCGTGAGCTGAGGACGCCCATCGCTTGGAAGGCCGAAGACGTGCCGACGCCCGAGTTCACCGGCGTGCGGGTGCTGAGCGACTTTTCGCTGGCTACTCTGCGCGATTACATCGATTGGACGCCGTTTTTCCACACTTGGGAGCTGCGCGGCGTGTACCCGCGCATCTTCGAGCACGAAAAGTACGGCGAACAGGCCAAGCAGATCTTCGCCGAGGCCAACGCGCTGCTCGACAAGATCATCGAAGGCAAGCTGATCCAGGCGCAC
>CAXTSL010000112.1:0-7343 GCA_964246975.1 uncultured Sphingomonadaceae bacterium | reverse complement strand
GCTCGTCAGGCTCATAACCTGAAGGTCACAGGTTCAAATCCTGTCCCCGCAACCATTGATGTGCCATTCCCCTCGTCGCTCATGCGGCGGGGGGATTTGGCGTTTCTGGGTTTTGGACTGCTGACGGGAGCCGTGAAGGGCTTCCCAAAGCCAAGCCAAAAGCAATTCGGGCTCATCGGAAGCAGATGAGGGTGACATTATATCGCGCCCGGCGGCATCAGCGGGAAGGCTGTCGAGACGCGCATGCGCCGGCGCGCTTGGCGTTGGTTGCCGAACTCGGCTGAAGACATCATCTGAGGGCTGGGCGCAGACCGTGCGTATTGCGGGACATGCGACAGGAGATCGATGTGCGACTGACAGTATTTCTGGTGTTGCTCGCCGTCGCGACGAGTGGGCAGGCGCGGACCTACGATCTGACCATCGAGCGGCAGGTCCGCGAGGTCGAGCCCGGCCGCAAGGCGAGCGTCATCACGCTGAACGGCAGCGTGCCCGGCCCGGTCCTGCGCTTTACCGAGGGCGAGACGGGTATCGTCCGGATCATCAACCGCCTCAAGGAGAAGACCTCGATCCACTGGCACGGGCTGCTGATCCCCGGTCAGAACGATGGCTCGCCGGGCTTCAACGGTTTTACGGGCATCGAACCCGGCGCGACCTTCACCGTGACGCTGCCGCTGCGCCAGTCGGGGACTTACTGGTATCACGCACACTCGGCGACGCAGGAGCAGGCCGGGCAGTACGGTGCGCTGGTCATTGAGCCCAAGGCGGGCAGCGATATCGCGATCCCCGTCGACCGCGAGCATGTCGTGCTGCTGTCCGAACACACCCACGAGCGGCCCGAACGCATCCTGCGCAATCTTAAGGGCGATGCGGGCTACTACAACTTCAGCAAGCGCACGACGCCCGAGCTGATCGCCGACGCGCGCAAGTTCGGGCTGAAGGCGACGCTCGCCGACCGCGCGGCGTGGGGGCGGATGCGGATGGACCCGACCGACATCGCCGACGTGCGCAGCTACACGTTGCTGGTCAACGGCGAGCCGACGGCGCGAAATCCGTCGCTCCGCTTCACGCCCGGCGAGATGGTGCGGCTGCGCTTCGTCAACGGCTCGGCGATGAGCTTCATGGACGTCCGAATGCCGGGGCTGACGATGACGATCGTCGCCGCCGACGGGCGCGCGGTGCAGCCGGTCGAGGTCGACGAGTTCCGCATCGGCGTCGCCGAGACCTACGACGTCGTCGTGCGGCCCAAGGATCAGGCCTACCCGCTGTGGATCGAGACGCTCGACCGCAAGGCGTCGGTGCTGGCGAGCTTCGCCCCGCGCGCCGGGATGGCAGTGACCGCGCCCGCACCGCGTCCGCGCCAAGTGCTGCTGATGAGCGAGATCGGCCATGCGATGGACATGGGCGGCATGAAAATGGCGAGCGCTACGTCGATGCCCGGGCACGACATGGCGGCGATGGACGACGCGACGCTGACCCGCGCCGCCGCGCGCCAGGCGCTGCCCGCGCCTGTGATGGCAGGCATGGACCACGCTGCGATGAGCCATGACATGGCCGCGATTGCGGCCCCGGCAACAGCGGCACCCGCGCCCGCCTGCTCCGCAGAACACGCAGCGATGGGCCACTGCACGGTTACAACCCCTGCCGTCCCGGCGGCTCCCGCCTGCGCACCCGAGCATGCTGCGATGGGCCATTGCACGCTTGCACCGGCACCTGCAGCACCTGCACCCGCGTGTGCGCCTGAGCACGCCGCGATGGGTCATTGCACCCCAGCGCCGACGACGGCACCATCTACGCCGCGCAGCGGCACCGCCGTTGCCGCGAAGGTCGCGGGCGGTACGCCGTTTCCGCGCGTCGACTATGGCTATGGTCGCGATCCGATGGCGGATCATGCCGCGATGGGCCATGACATGGGTGGCATGAGCATGTCGGCGCTGGCGCGCGAGGGCGATACCGACGGCTCGGGCCGCGTCTTCGGCTGGGCGACCGGCGCACCCTACGGCAGCCGCGTCCTGTCGATGCGCGACCTCGTGGCGCTCAGGCCGCAGGCCGACACGCGCGCGCCGTCGCGCGAGATAATCGTCAAGGTCTCGGGCAACATGGAGCGCTATATCTGGACGCTCAACGGCGCGAAGTTCGGCGAGGCCCCGCCGATCCGCGTCGCCTACAACGAGCGTGTTCGTGTTACCTTCGTCAACGAGACGATGATGGCGCATCCGATGCACCTGCACGGCATGTTCTTCCAGGTCGAGAACGGCCAGCCGATGGATCGGATGCCCGACAAGAACGTCGTCGTGGTCGCGCCGGGGCGGACCCAGTCGGTGCTGCTGACCGCTGACGAGGCAGGCGAATGGCCGATCCACTGTCACCTGCTGTACCACATGGAGAGCGGCATGATGCAGAAGCTGGTCGTCGCCTCGGTCGACAACCGCGACGGCACCCCGGCGGCGTTGCACGCCGGGCACGGCAATCATTGATGCGGGCGCTGACGCTCGCGCTGCTGATCGCCGCCCCGGTCTTCGCGCAGCCGACGGACGGATCCGCGATCCCGCCCGCGCCGGTCGACAAGGCGGCGATGGAGCGCCAGATCGACGTGGGCGCGATGGGCCATCACGAGAGGACCTACACCTACAACCGCATCGAACTCGATTATGCGCGCACGGGCGGTGCCGGGCTGCTCAACTGGGACGCCGAGGGCTGGATCGGCGGCGACCGCGACAAATTCTGGTACAAGGCCGAGGGCGAGCGCGCCGGGCGACGCGTCGATCAAGCCGAGTTTCAGGCGCTTTACAGCCGCAATGCCTACAGCTTCTTCGATCTGCAGGGCGGCGTGCGCTACGACCTCGAGCCCGACCGGCGCGGCTATGCGGTGGTCGGCGTGCAGGGCCTGTTGCCGTATCTGCTCGAGACCGAACTTCATGCCTTCATCGGCTTCGAGGGCGATGTCTCGATCCGCCTCAAACAGAGCTTTGACCTGCTGATGACCAACCGGCTGGTCGTCTCGCCAATGGTCGAAACCGACCTGTACCTCAACGACGCCGATGAACGGCGGGTCGCGTCGGGTTTTTCGCGCATCGAGACCGGCGCGTCGCTGCGCTACGAGTTCAGCCGCAAGTTCGCGCCCTATGTCGCTGCCGTCTTCGACCGCAAGCTGGGCGGCACCGCGCGTCTGGCGCGCGTCGTGGGCGAGGACCCGGGCGGCTGGACAATCCGCGCGGGCGTGCGGACGTGGTTCTGACGGATCTTGGCAAAATGGATGCACACCAGCCTGCGAGGACCATTCGAAGATGGACCGCGCCAAAATGGCCGCAGGCAAGTCATCGACCTGCATGGGCGAGAACGGCCAGCGCAAGACCACGGCCGCAGGCAAGATCTCGCCCGCCAATCCCTAGGCCGAGGCAGTGCCGTCATCGACGCTACCGTCGCGGCCGGGGCGTTCAATGCCGGAAGTGGCGCATCCCCGTGAAGACCATCGCCAGACCGCGCGCATCGGCCGCCGCGATCACCTCGGCGTCACGGATCGAGCCGCCGGGCTGGATGATCGCCGTCGCCCCGGCTTCGGCCGCCGCGACCAGCCCGTCGGCAAAGGGGAAGAAGGCGTCCGAGGCGACGACGCTGCCGACGGTGCGCGGCTCGCTCCAGCCCGCCGCAGCGGCGGCATCCCTGGCCTTCCACGCCGCGACGCGCGTCGAATCGAGGCGGCTCATCTGCCCCGCGCCGATGCCCGCCGTGCTGCCGTCCCGCGCATAGACGATGGCGTTCGACTTGATGTGCTTGGCGACGGTCCAGGCAAAGCGCAGGTCGGCCCACTCGGCGGCGCTCGGTGCGCGCGCGGTGACGATCCTGAGGTCGTCGTCGGCGACATGGCCATTGTCGCGCTGTTGGACGAGGACGCCGCCGGCGATGATCTTCGTCTGGAGGCCCGCGCGCGCCGGGTCGGGGAGGTCGCCGGTGAGCAGCAGGCGGAGATTGGGCTTATGCGCGAACACCGCGCGCGCTGCATCGTCGGCGGCGGGTGCGACGACGACTTCGGTGAAGATCGCCGCGATGGCTTCGGCGGTCGGCCCGTCGAGCGGGCGGTTGAGCGCGACGATGCCGCCGAATGCCGACACCGGATCGCACGCCAGCGCCGCCTTGTACGCGTCGAGCGCCGTCGTGGCGGTCGCGACACCGCACGGGTTGGCGTGCTTGACGATGACCACGACGGGCGGGCCGTCGCGGAACTCGGCGACGAGTTCGAGCGCCGCGTCGGCGTCGTTGTAGTTATTGTAGCTCAGCGCCTTGCCCTGCACCTGCTCGGCCTGCGCGATGCCGCGCGCCGCGAAGCCCGCCGATCGGTACAGCGCCGCAAGCTGATGCGGATTTTCGCCGTAGCGCAGCAGCCCGGCGCGGCGCGTCGCCATGACGCGCGTCGCGGGGAACGTCTCGCGCTGATCGACACCTGCGAACCAGCCCGAGATCGCCGCGTCGTATGCCGCCGTCGCCGCGTAGGCCTGCGCCGCGAGGCGCTTGCGGAGCGCGAGATCGGTCGCCCCTGCGTTGGCGTCGAGCGCCGTCGTCAGCGCATCATAGTCGGCAGGGTCCGTGACGACGGCGACATGCGCGTGGTTCTTCGCCGCCGAGCGCAGCATCGCCGGGCCGCCGATGTCGATATTCTCGATGACTTCATCGCGCGCCGCGCCCCGCGCCACCGTCGCCTCGAACGGGTAGAGGTTGACCACCAGCAGGTCGATCGCGACGATGTCATGCGCCGCCATCGCTGCCGCATGGTCCGCGTCGTCGCGGATGCCCAGCAGGCCGCCATGAACCATCGGGTGCAGCGTCTTGACCCGCCCGTCCATCATCTCGGGGAAGCCGGTCAGGTCGGCAACCTCGCGCACCGCAAGACCCGCTTCGCGCAGAGCCGTCGCAGTGCCGCCGGTCGACACGAGTTCGACACCGTGTCGCGCCAGCGCGCGCGCCAGATCGACGATGCCGGTCTTGTCGCTGACCGACAACAGGGCTCGGGTGACGCGGACGAAATCTGGCATGTCGTTCCTTAAGTGGTGGCGCAGGCGGCTGGCGACCGCTTAGGGCAAAGCGGCACGTCAGAAAACCGCTGCCTGCGCGTTGACGCGCGCGTGGCAACTGCGGAAAGGTTGCGTCGACGCGCGGCGACCATGGTTGCGCGGCGGGGGACCGAGGTGGCGCTGATTTTCTGGCTGCTGCGGACGCTGATCCGGCTGGCGCTCGGGCTGGTGCTGTTCAGCGTCGTCTGGGCGCTGGCGTACCGCTGGGTCGATCCGCCGCTGACGTGGCCGATGGCGCGCGACGCGGTCCACGGCATCCATGTCGAGCGCGACTGGACGGCTCTCGACACCATCGCCGAAGCGGTGCCGCGCGCCGCCATCGGTGCCGAGGACGCGCGCTTCTGCGCGCACCGCGGCTTCGATGTCGGCGCGATCGAAAGCGCCATGGCCAAGAACGCCACCTCGACGAAGCTGCGCGGCGGCTCGACGATCTCGCAGCAGACCGCCAAGAACGCCTTTCTGTGGCCCGAACGGTCGTGGCTGCGCAAGGGCCTCGAAGCGTGGTTCACCGTGCTGATCGAACAGCTGTGGGGCAAGCGCCGGATCATGGAGGTCTATCTCAACATCGCCGAGATGGGCCCTGGCATCTATGGCGTCGAAGCGGCGGCGCGGCACTATTTTGGCGCGACTGCCGCGACGCTGAGCCCGCGCGAGGCGGCGCGTCTCGTCGCCATCCTGCCGCAGCCGATCACACGCGACGCGAGCGCGTTGCGCGGCAAGAACCGCCGCCACGCCCGCGCCATCGAACGCCGCATCCGCGTCGTCCGCGACGGCGCGATCGACGCCTGCCTCGCGCGCTGAGACGTTCGCGCCGGAAGTTCGGAAGTTACCGCGCCACCCTTGATGTCGCTGGTGTCGGCGAGTCGGCCTCAGGCCGCTTCGTCGTACTGCTCGACGGGGCCGCTGTCCTGGCCCTTGGCATCGATGTCGCGATCGACGAATTCGACGATCGCCATCGGCGTCGCGTCGGAACGGCGGATGCCCGCCTTGACGATCCGGATATAGCCGCCCTCGCGGTCGGCGTAGCGCGCCGCCAGCACGTCGAACAGCTTGATCAGTTGGACATCGTCCTTGAGGCGCGCGTCGGCGAGGCGGCGGTTCGACAGGCCGCCATGCTTGGCAAGCGTCACCAGCTTTTCGACATAGGGGCGGATTTCGCGCGCCTTGGGCAGCGTCGTGGTGATCTGCTCGTGCTTGATCAGGCTCGCCGCCATGTTGCGGAACATCGCGAGGCGGTGGCTCGTGGTGCGGCCGAGCTTGCGGTTCGAATTGCCGTGACGCATCTGTCAGTCCTTCGTTCGTTCGGGGGCCGTATCAGGTACCCCGGACCAGGCGGCGGCGGGATGCCGGTCGCCCACTTCGTTTTACTTCGTCATTCCCGCGAAGGCGGGAACCCAGTCCTCTTCAACAAAAAACTGCCGGCTTTGCCGTCTTTCCTGTGAAGTGGGCTGGGTTCCCGCTTTCGCGGGATGACGATCAATATTCCGCTTCGAGCTTCTTCGCCATTTCCTCGATGTTCTCGGGCGGCCAGCCGGGGATTTCCATGCCCAGGCGCAGGCCCATCGCGGTCAGCACTTCCTTGATCTCGTTCAGCGACTTGCGGCCGAAGTTCGGCGTCCGCAGCATCTCGCTCTCGGTCTTCTGCACCAGATCGCCGATGTAGATGATGTTGTCGTTCTTGAGGCAGTTCGCCGAACGCACCGACAGTTCGAGCTCGTCGACCTTCTTGAGCAGGTAGCGATTGAGCGCGGCGGTGTCGTCGAGCTCGATCGGCCCGTGGCTGACCGGACCGTGCGTCGCGTGGCTGATCGACGTCGGCTCGTCGAAGCTGACGAACAGCTGGAGCTGGTCCTGCAGGATGCGCGCGGCATAGGCGAGCGCATCGTCGGGCGTCATCGTGCCGTCGGTCTCGACGGTGATGTTGAGCTTGTCGTAATCCAGCTCCTGCCCGACGCGGGTGTTCTCGACCTTGTACGCGACCTGGCGCACCGGCGAATACAGCGCGTCGACGGGGACCAGCCCGATCGGCGCGTCGGCGGGACGGTTCTGCGAGGCCGGGACATAGCCCTTACCCGCTTCGATCGTCAGTTCCATGTTGAGCGTCGCGCCCTCGTCGAGCGTGCAGATGACGAGGTCGGGATTCATGATCTCCATGTCGCCGGTGACCGCGATCTGACCTGCCGTGGCGGGGCCGGGACCGGTCGCCGACAGATGCACACGCTTGGGCTGATCGCCCTGCATCCGCACCGCGATCTGCTTGATGTTGAGGACGATGTC
>CAXTSL010000111.1:0-7464 GCA_964246975.1 uncultured Sphingomonadaceae bacterium | reverse complement strand
AGCGCCGAGCCACGGCCTGCCGGCGCTCGTCTACGATCTCAAATGCCCCGGCAGCCAGGCCTATCTGGCGCTGGCGCGCGAGGTACTGGCGCGCGTCCGTGGCTTTCAACCCGCTGAAAAGGTTCACCCCTGATGCGCCGACCCGGACTAGGACGCGGCCTCAGCGCGCTGATGGACGAGGTCGCCGCCGCCGCCAACCCCGCCGCGCCGGGGGCCGTGCCGGTCAGCGTGCCGATCGCGCGCATCGCCGCGCACGCCGGTCAGCCGCGCCGCCGCTTCGACGCCGCCGCGATGGCCGAACTGACCGACTCGGTGCGCGCCCACGGCGTTCTCCAGCCGATCCTCGTGCGCCCGCTGGCCAACGACCGCTACGAGATCGTCGCTGGCGAGCGGCGCTGGCGCGCGGCGCAGGCGGCGGGGCTCCACGAACTCCCCGTCGTCGTCCGCGACCTCGACGACCGTGCAGCGTTCGAAATCGCGCTGATCGAGAATATCCAGCGCGCCGACTTGAATGCCATCGAGGAGGCCGAGGGCTATGCGCGGCTGATCCATGCGCACGGTCATACCCAGGAAGCCGTCGCCAAGGCCGTCGGCAAGGCGCGCAGCCACGTCGCCAACCTGCTCAGATTGCTCGACCTGCCCGAGTCGATGCGCGATATGGTGCAGACCGGCGCGCTGAGTATGGGCCACGCCCGCGCACTGCTCACCGCCCCCGACCCCGAGGCGCTGGCAAAGCAGGCGATCGACCGCGGCTGGTCGGTACGCCAGACCGAGGCGGCGGCGCGCAAGCCCGCTGAGCGGGAACCGGCGGCGCTGACCCCCGACAGCGCGCGCCACGCCAGCCGCACAGGCCGCGACCCGAACCTCCTCGCGCTCGAACAGTCGATGGCTGACGCGCTCGGCAGCGCGGTGCAGGTGGTGCCGGGCGAGTTCCCTTATGAGGGCACCGTCGTCGTACATTATTCGCGCCTCGACCAGCTCGACGTCATCTGCCAGCGGTTGCTGGGTGGGAGCGGGCAGTTCGATCCGTGAGGGGGCGAATGGTCGAAACGCTCAGCCGACAACCAAAGTAAAGCTTCTGTCTCGTCGCGAAGACAACTCGCACTGGCTGAGAACGTCCATCCCGAGCAGGACATCGAATTCAGGGTGGCCGCCCCAGTCCATGCCCTGAATAATCCCGTCGAGAAACCGAAGTTCGGTCGGATCGCGCGCGATCAGGAAGCCGATATCGAAATCGAGGAGCGCGTGCATGTTTTCGCCGCGCGCGCCGATAACGACCCGCTTGCCGCGCTTGGGAAGACCCAATCCAGCGGCGAGTGTGGCAGTCAACGCGGTACGGTTCGCCCCGGTGTCGACGACGGCACGCGCCTGCTGCCACCGTGTCGGCTAGCCGGGCGGTCGGATCAGGATATCGAGAGCGATGCGCCCGCTATGACCGCTCGGCTCGCACCAACCGTCAATTCGCGACATGCGAGAACCAGCCGAGATCGTCGGGCTCGGCGGTCACGGGCTGGATGGAATAGGGCTTGTCGGCACCGTGGCGACGGCGCCCCTCGGACTCCGCTTCGTCGACGGTGGAGAAAACACCTTCGACAATCGCGTCGAAGAGCAGCGCGTAGCGGCCTTCGTGCTGCGGGAGCAGCGTGCCGAGCTGACGGACGAACGCATCGTAATTATGGTCGATTGCCCGCCCCCAGGCTTCGTCGTTCAGCATCGCCACCGGCTGTCTCCTGTCGGCAGACGATAGCTCGAAAGCTAAAGAAATTCAATCGAATCAAAGACTATACAAGTGACTCAGAAGATTCGATTTTCGCTTTAGGGGCGTCGGGGCAAAGCCGCGCCGTCGGACGGGCGGCGGCGATGAGCCGCCGCTCCGCCGGCCGGTCGCGGCGCGAGTCGCGCCGTAGCTGACGAACGCAGGCGCGTTCGCGGCGCTACGGCTTGCCGCGCTCGGCTCAGTGATTCATCGCATCGAAGAAGTCCTCGTTGGTCTTCGAATCCTTCATCTTGTCGAGCAGGAACTCCATCGCATCGATGGTCCCCATCTGCATCAGGATACGACGCAGCACCCACATCTTGCTCAGCGTCTGCTTGTCGACGAGCAGCTCCTCCTTGCGCGTTCCCGACTTGCCGATGTCGATGGCGGGGAAGACGCGCTTGTCGGCGATCTTGCGGTCGAGGATGATTTCGCTGTTGCCGGTGCCCTTGAACTCCTCGAAGATCACCTCGTCCATGCGGCTGCCGGTGTCGATCAGCGCGGTCGAGATGATCGTCAGGCTGCCGCCCTCCTCGATATTGCGCGCCGCGCCGAAGAAGCGCTTGGGGCGCTGCAGCGCGTTGGCGTCGACACCGCCGGTCAGCACCTTGCCCGAACTCGGCACGACGGTGTTGTAGGCGCGCCCGAGGCGCGTGATGTTGTCGAGCAGGATGACGACGTCGCGCTTGTGCTCGACGAGGCGCTTGGCCTTTTCGATGACCATCTCGGCGACCTGGACATGCCTAGTCGCGGGCTCGTCGAAGGTCGAGCTGATGACCTCGCCGTTGACCGTGCGCTGCATGTCGGTGACCTCCTCGGGCCGCTCGTCGATGAGCAGCACGATCAGGTAGATCTCGGGATGGTTGGTCGAGATGGCGCGTGCGATGTTCTGCATCATGATCGTCTTGCCGACGCGCGGCGGCGCGACGATCAGGCAGCGCTGCCCCTTGCCGAGCGGCGCGATGATGTCGATGACGCGCGCGCTCTTGTCCTTGACGGTCGGGTCGAGCGTGTCGAAGCGCAGCTTCTCGTCGGGATACAGCGGCGTCAGGTTGTCGAAGTTGACGCGGTGGCGGACGACCTCGGGGTCGTCGAAATTGATCGCGGTCAGCTTGACCAGCGCGAAGTAACGCTCGCCGTCGCGCGGCGCGCGGATTTCGCCGTCGAGCGTGTCGCCGGTGCGGACGCCGAACTTGCGGACCTGCTGGGGCGAGACATAGATGTCGTCGGGGCCGGCGAGATAATTGCTCTCGGCCGAACGCAGGAAGCCGAAGCCGTCGGGCAGCACCTCGACGGTGCCCGACCCCATGATCGGATTGCCGGTGTCGGCCTCGGCCTTGAGGATGGCGAACTGGATGTCCTGCTTGCGCAGCGTCGAGGCGTTCTCGACCCCCATCTCCTCGGCCATGGCGACGAGTTCGGCGGGGGTTTTTCGCTTGAGGTCGTGGAGGTGCATGGGAGTCTCTGGTGCACGGAGTCCGGGCGCTGTCGCGTGTGGGATACGGCGATGGCGGACTGAGCGCTCCGCCAGGATGGCGGCGCTGGACGATGACTTAGGGGTGGGGGCAGGGGGCGTCAAGATGGCCGGGCGGATTGCGCTGGCGTCAATCGAAGATCGTCACCAGCTTAGCCAGCACGTCTTCGACGATTGCCGACGGCACGCTTTCGATCCGTCGGCCGTGACGCGCCGCGTTGTCGAGAACGCGCGGCTGATCGCAGCGCACGATGCCGGTTGTCTGCGTCGTCGCATCGAGCTCGACCGCGAACCCCGCCATCCGCGCGAATTTGCCGCCGGTGGTGATCGGCAGCACGACGGGTGCCTTGGTCAGGCGGTTGAAGGCCCCGGGCGAGACGATCAGCACGGGACGGGTGCCGCGCTGTTCATGCCCGGCGGTCGGATCGAGCGAGACGCGGTAGATGTCGCCGCGCTCCATCAGATCAGCTCGTCGCCCACCGCGCCGCCGCCCGTCCACGCCGCGTCGTCGGGATCGACTTCGGCTGTCGCATCGCATCGCGCCAGCAACGCTTCGAAAGCATAGCGCGGTTTGGGCTCGGGCTCGACGATCAGGCGACCATCGGCGACACCGAGCCCGACGCGGACACCGGCGCGCAGATCGAGCAGATCGAGCAGCGCGGGCGGCAGCGCCAGCATCACCGAACCCCCGACCTTGCGCAGGCTTGTCATGTGCATTTCAGTCTCCGGATTATATTTCAGTATAACCCGTGAGGAGGCGACCAGCAAGTCTCAGAACGGCTTGACCACCGCGAGGACGACGATGACGATGGTCGCGAGCGCCGGGACCTCGTTGAGCAGGCGCAAGGTTTTCTCGGCACAAGGCCGCCAACCGCGCGCGAACTTCTTCGCGGTGCCGACCAGCCAGCCGTGATAGCCCGACAGCGCCACGACGACCGCGAGCTTGGCGTGCAGCCAGCCCGCGCCCGCAAAGCCATAGCTCGTCGCGACCATCAGCCCGAGCCCCCAGACGAGGACGAGGCCGGGATTGACGATGATCTTCAGGATCCGCGCGTTGCGGTGGTTCCACAGCGCGTCCTCGGGCGACCCCGGCACGCACGCCATCTGATAGACGAGGAAGCGCGGCAGCATGAACAGCCCGGCGATCCAGAAAATCACCGCGATGACGTGGAGCGCCTTGACCCAGTCGTACGCCCCGCCGAGCCAGCCCGGCATCAGGCCTCGCCCCGCACCAGCGCGAGCAGCGCCTCGACATGCGAGATCGGCGTATCCTGCAGGATGCCGTGGCCGAGGTTGAAGATGTACGGGCGTGTCTCGAACGCGGCGCGGATGCGCGTCACGCCGTCGTTCATCGCCTGGCCCCCGGCGATCAGCGCGAGCGGGTCGAGGTTGCCCTGCACCGGCATGCCGGGCGGCAGCATCGCGTCCGCCCATGCCGGGTCGATCGTCTCGTCGAGGCCGACCGCGTCGATACCCGTTTCCGCCGCATAGGCCGCGAGCTTGGCACCCGCACCTTTCGGAAAGCCGATGATCGGCACGTCGCCGTGGCGCACCATCAGCCGCCCGACGATCGCGGCGGTCGGCGCGATCACCCAGCGTTCGAACTCCGACGGCGCGAGGCTGCCCGCCCAGCTGTCGAACAGCTGCACCGCCTGCGCGCCCGCCGCGATCTGCCCCGACAGATAATCGACGGTGGTGTGGACGATACGGTCGATCAGCGCCTGGAAGGCCGCTGAATCGCGGTAGGCGAGCCGCCGGGCCTCGGCGTGGTCCTTGCTGCCCTGACCCGCCACCATGTACGTCGCGACGGTCCACGGGCTTCCGGCGAAGCCGAGCATCGCGACGCCCGGATCGAGCGCGGCGCGCACCCGCCGCACCGTCTCGTAGATCGGCGCGAAGCGCTCGGGGGCGGCGTCGAGCGCGTCGAAAGCGCCGTCGAGCAGCGGCGGGGTCAGGCGCGGCCCCTCGCCGACGCCGAAGCTCAGGTCCTGGCCCAACGCGTGCGGGACGATCAGGATGTCGGAGAACAGGATCGCGCCGTCCATGCCGAAGCGGCGGATCGGCTGAAGGGTGATCTCGGCCGCCGCCGCGCTGTCGTAGACCAGCGCGAGGAAGCCGCCCTTGGCCTCGCGCAACGCGCGATATTCGGGGAGGTAGCGCCCCGCCTGGCGCATCAGCCAGACCGGCGGGGTTTCCTGGCGCTCGCCCCTCAGCACGGCGAGCAGCGGATTGGCGGCAGTGATCATCGTCCCCCGGATTCGGTAAAGCACGCGGGCGTCATGCCGCGCCCACCACTGCCTTGCAAAGAATCTTTAGAAGGGAGTCGGTTGTAGTGGTCCGCTGAGTCCTGGGGATTATGACGTTTCGGCGACACCATCCACAGGTCGGGGCATGCCGACTCGCGTGGAACCGCCGAGTCGCCGGCTTGTCCCCACTGTCTACAGGCGCATCTGTGGACGGTCCACCGCTTGATGACGGATCGGTGACGAAGCCGTGACGGCGGCGGACTCGCGCGCTTGCAGGGTTCCGCCGCCGCCATTAACGCTGCGACCCATGCCTGTCCCCAACCTTGTGCGCTAAGCGCCGATGACGCGGCTGCACCTCCATCTCGTTTCCGATTCGACCGGCGAAACGCTTGAATCGGTGGCGAAAGCGGGCCTCGCGCGCTTCGAGGGCGTCGAGGCGATCAAGCATTTCTGGCCGATGGTGCGCAGCGAGGGTCATCTCGACCGCGTCTGCGAGGAGATCGCCAAGCGCCCCGGCCTCGTCCTCTATACGCTCGTCGCGGGCGCGGTGCGCGCGCGGCTGGAAACGCGCTGCGTCGCGATGGGGCTGCCGATGGTCTCGGCGCTCGACCCGACGATAGACGCGCTGTCGCAACTCCTCGGCCAGTCGCAGACGACGCGGCCCGGGCGCCAGCACATCATGGACGCCGCCTATTTCCGCCGCGTCGATGCGATCAACTATACGATGGCGCACGACGACGGGCTCGGCCAGGACGACTGGGAGGACGCCGATATCGTCCTCGCGGGCGTGTCGCGCAGTTCGAAGACGCCGACCGCGATCTATCTCGCCAATCGTGGCTACAAGACCGCCAACATGCCCGTCGTGCCGCAGTCGCCGCCGCCGCCCGCGCTGTTCCGGCTGGTCAAGCCGCTCGTCGTCGGTCTGACCACCAGTCCCGAGCGGCTGGTGGCGATCCGCCGCAACCGCCTGCTGACGCTGGGCCAGACCCCCGACACCGACTATGTCGAGATCGACCGGGTCGGGGCCGAGGTGGCGTTCGCGCGGCGGCTGTTCGCCGATCACGGCGTGCCGGTGATCGACGTGACGCGGCGGTCGATCGAGGAAAGCGCGGCGGCGATCATCAACCTGCTTCAGGCGCGCGACGACGCGCGCGACGCGGGTGCGACGGCAGACGCGATGTGACAGTGACCGGGCCATCGCTTGCTGCTCCTCCCCCTCTTCAGGGGGAGGTGGCGGCGCAGCCGACGGCGGGGGCCTCTTCCCGCGCGGAAGCCCCCTCCGGCGCTGCGCGCCACCTCCCCCTCAGGGGGAGGAGCAGAGGGGGCAGCATCATTCTCGCCTCGACGAGCGCGAGTCGCGCGGCGCTGCTGCGCGCGGCGGGGGTCGCCTTTGAAATCGTCGCGCCGTCGGTCGACGAGAGCGAGATCAAGGCGTCGCTGCTCGCCGGCGGCGCGGGCGCGCGCGACATCGCCGACGCGCTGGCGGAAATGAAGGCGTGCCAAGTCTCGCGCCGCCTGCCCGGCGCGTTGGTGCTGGGTAGCGACCAGACGCTCGAGCTTGCCACGGGCG
This sequence comes from uncultured Sphingomonadaceae bacterium, assembly GCA_964246975.1. Classification (GTDB taxonomy): domain Bacteria; phylum Pseudomonadota; class Alphaproteobacteria; order Sphingomonadales; family Sphingomonadaceae; genus Glacieibacterium. Next base: position 418 of record CAXTSL010000111.1, on the reverse strand, counting down.
CGATGCTCGACAAGCCCGAGGGGCGCGCCGGGGCGGAGGCGCATCTCCGCACGCTCAGCGGAACCACGCACCGGCTGCACTGCGGCGCGGTGATCGCGCTCGACGGCCGCGCGGTGTGGCGGGTCGTCGACTCCGCGCGTCTGACGATGCGGCCGTTGAGCGACGCGTTCATCGCCGACTATCTCGACCGCGAGGGCGATGCGGTGCTGGGGTCGGTCGGGGCGTACCGGCTTGAGGGGCTTGGGGCGCAATTGTTCACGCGGGTGGAGGGGGATTATTTCACCATTCTGGGCCTGCCGCTACTGCCGGTACTTGATTATCTGCGCGTGCGCGGGGTGCTGGGGTCGTGAGCGCCGCACTGGCTTCCCCCTCCCCTCCCCGCGAAGCGGAGAGAGGGGAGGGTCGGGGTGGGGTGTCT
>CAXTSL010000110.1:0-7900 GCA_964246975.1 uncultured Sphingomonadaceae bacterium | reverse complement strand
GTCACCGACCCGCAGCGCTTCGTGCGCGGGCTGATCACCCACCGCAAGCAGCGCGAAGGGCAAATCCTGCGCCTGCTCGGCGACGGCGCGCGCGGGATCCCGGCGATGGTCGCGACGATGTACGCGAGCGTCGACCCGCGCCTCCACCCGGCGGCGGGGCGCTCGGTGCTGGCGCACCTCATCGACCTGCGGTCGCGCGGCGTCGTCGCCGAGGCGGGCGACGGCTGGCGGCTGGCGGCATGAGAGAGCGCGCGGTCCTGCTCGGCTTGCTTGCGGGGCTCGTCGCGGGCGGGCTGGCCGTTGCGCTGTTCGGCAATCTGGCTTGGCATTGGCTCAGCCGCGACCGAACCGAGACCGAGATCACCACCGCCGCACTGACCAGTGTTCAGGCGCTCGACCGGCTGACGGTGTTCGCCGCCGTGCTGACCACCGCTGCAACAACGACCGACCCCGGCTTTGCCGGATGGCTGACGGCGCGGCAAACGCTGATTGCCTCGGGGCGGGTCGATTATATACTCGATTTTCACGCATTGGCGGCGCGTGATGTCGCGTGGGATAAGGCGAGTGCGACATTGACGGTCACCCTCGCAACGCCGCGCCCGACGCGCGCCAACGTCGATTGGGAACATCTCGTGCGCTACGATGCAGGGTCGCTGGTTACGGCGGTCAAGGGCAATGTCGGCGACCTCGAACGGCGCAACGCGGCGGCGATCTATGCCCGCTTCAACCGCGACGCGCGGTCGCCCGCGCTGTTGACACTGGCGCGCGACGCGGCGCGCACCGCGATCGTCAATAATTTCGGCCTGCCGCTGCGCGCTGCCGGCATTGAGGCGCGGGTCGTCGTGCGTTTTCGCGACGCCGAAGTATAGAGGAACGGCGATGAACGCCCCCGTCACGCTCTTCGGACGCAACCCGACCGGCGTCGACCTGCGCGCCGAGATCGACCGGCTGCGCAAGGAAAAGAATGCCGTCATCCTCGCGCATTATTATCAGGACCCGGTGCTGCAGGACCTGGCCGATTTCGTCGGCGACAGCCTCGACCTCAGCCGCAAGGCGGCCGCGACCGACGCCGACGTCATCGCGTTTTGCGGCGTGCGCTTCATGGCCGAGGTGGCGAAAATCCTGTCGCCGCAAAAGACCGTCGTGCTGCCCGACATGGCGGCGGGGTGCAGCCTCGAGGACTCGTGCCCACCGGAGGAGTTCGGGCGGTTCCGCAACGCCCACCCCGACCACATCAGCCTGACCTACATCAACTGCTCGGCCGCCGTGAAGGCGCACAGCGACATCATCGTCACGTCGTCGAGCGCCGAGAAGATCATCGCGCAGTTGCCGATGAAGCAGAAGATCATCTTCGCCCCCGACAAGCACTTGGGCGCGTATCTTAACCGCAAGACCGGGCGCGACATGCTGCTGTGGGACGGCAGCTGCATCGTCCACGAGGCGTTTTCCGAAACCGAACTGCTCAAGCTGATCGCGCGCAACCCGGGCGCACCCGTCGCCGCGCACCCCGAATGCCCCGGCTACATCCTCGACCACGCCGACTTCGTCGGGTCGACGACGGCGATCCTCGAATATTCGATCAAGTCCGACGCCCAGACGATCATCGTCGCGACCGAGCCCAACATCATCCACCAGATGCAGCTCAAGGCTCCGCACAAGCGCTTCATCGGCGCGCCGGGTGCCGACGGCAATTGCAACTGCAACATGTGCCCGTACATGGCGCTGAATACGCTGGAGAAGCTCTACCTGTGCCTGCGCGACCTCAAACCCGAGATCGTGGTGCCGGAAGCGATCCGCGCGCGCGCCAAACTGCCCCTCGACCGGATGCTCGAGATGGCGGCGGCGGTGAGTTCGGTACCGGTGAAGGGTGATTAGGGTCCTCGCGGTCGTCGCAGCGCTGCTGCTGATTTCCTTCACGGCGGTGGTCGCTGCGCAACGGAGTGCAGGACGGGGAAGTAGTTGTTGTCGGCAACTCGCTCGGCTCGGGGGTCGCCGCCGAGATGGCGGTAGAACGGCGGCTCCGCGCGCTCGTCATCGTCTCGGGCTATACCAGTCTACCGGCCGCTGTAGCCGGTGCGGTCGGAACGCGACTGCTAAATGGCTTGGTTTTCGACCGTTTTGATACTTTCTCTAAGCTACCGCGTATCACCGCCCCAATCCTAATTATGCACGGCGGCGTCGATCGTGTTATTTCAGTCGAGCAACGGCGAAAGTTGCACAGCGCTGCGGCGGGATCGACCTACCAAGAGTTTCCCATGATCGGCCATGAACTGGTCTACGAGGCTGACTCACAGCGCGCTATCGTCGACTGGCTGGCGACTCATTAGGCCGTCCGCTCGCTCCGGTCCTTCGCGTTGGTCGCCTGGATCGCGCCCTTGATCGACACCCAGTCGTCGCGGTCGAGCGCGCTGAGATTGTGGAAATTGCCGCCGTTCGTCAGCCATTGCCCGCCGTCGATGGGGATCACCGCGCCGGTCAGGTAATCGCACTGGCCGCTCATCAGGAACACCGCGAGATTGGCGAGTTCGCCGTGCTCGCCCATGCGGCGCAGCGGGATGTCGCTCGCGCCGGTGCCCGCGCCGGTCTTCTGCATCAACGGCTCGGGCATCAGGCGTTCCCACGCGCCCTTGGTCGGGAAGGGGCCCGGCGCGATGGCGTTGGCGCGGATGCCTTTCGGCCCCCATTCCTGCGCGAGGCTGGTGGTCATCGCCGCGACGCCCGCCTTCGACATCGCACTCGGCACGGTGAACGGCCCGCCCGACCACACCCAAGTCGTGACGATCGACACGATCGAGCCCTTGTGGCCGCCCTCTATCCACCGCTTGCCCGCCGCGACGGTAGTGTTGAAGGTGCCCGCCGCGACGATGCTGGCGATGGCGTTGAAGGCGTTCGGGCTGAGATCCTCGGTCGGCGAGATGAAATTGCCCGCCGCATTGTTGACGAGGCCGGTCAGCGGCCCCGCATCGAAGATCGCCTGCATCGCCTCGTCGATGGCACCACCGTTGCGAATGTCGACTGCCATCGAATCGCAGCTACCGCCGGTCGCCGCGCGCATCTCCGCCGCCGCCGTGTCGAGCACCGCGCCGCGACGTCCCCAGATGACGACATGCGCGCCCAGCGCCATGAACGCCTCCGCCATGCTGCGCCCCAGCCCCGTGCCGCCGCCGGTGACGAGGATCTTCTGGCCCTTGAGCAAGCCGTCGGCGAACATCTGCATGCGTCTTCCCCCAAGGTTTCGCGCGCGACTATGCGCTAGAAATCGACTGCGCGCCCGCCGATTTCCCAGTCGCCGTAGCGCACCGGATCGGGGCCGCCGCGCCCGCCGACTTCCTTAGCCATCTCGGGCACCGGAAGCGCCGACGGGTCCATCTCGGGTTCGGGCTCGGCGGGCACGGGGAGTTCGGGGGGCAGGTCGTCGGGCAACAGGCTGGGCTGCGTGGCCATGGGGGTTCTCCAAAGGTGCCGGGTGCGCTAGGCAGCCAGCATAACGCGCCAACGCGCATATGGGGAACCGCATGGCCTATAAACCCGCCCGCCTCGATGGTCGCACCATCGCGCTGACCGGCGCGGGCAGCGGCATCGGGCGCGCGCTCGCGGTGCTGCTGGCGGGCAAGGGCGTAAGGCTGGCGCTCGCCGACAAGGACGCCGTCGGCCTCGCCGAGACTTCCCGGCTGCTCGGCAACGCGCATCACGCGACGACGGTGCTCGATGTCAGCGACGCGGGCGCGGTGACGGCGTGGATCGACGGCGCCGCGGCGGAGTTCGGCGGCCTCGACGGCGTCATCAACAACGCCGGGCTGACGGTGATGGGGTCGTTCGCCGACACGCCGTCCGAGGATTTCGACCGCGTCATGGCGGTCAACTTCGACGGCGTCGTCACCGGCTGCCGCGCCGCGCTGCCGCATCTCAGGGGTCGCGAGGCGGCGTGGATCGTCAATATCAGTTCGGTGTTTGGCATCATGGGCTATCCGGGACAGACCGCCTACAACGCCTCGAAGTTCGCGGTGCGCGGGCTGACCGAGGCGCTGCACCTCGAACTCGCGGTCAGCGACCCCGCGATCCGCGTCGTCCGCGTCCATCCCGGCGGCATCAAGACCAATGTCGTGCGCAACGGCAAGTTCGTCGGCGCGATGCCCGTCGCGAGCGCCTTCGACCATGCCGATTCGTTCGAGAAGAACTCGCCGACGACGCCGCAGCAGGCCGCGCAAGTCATCGTCGACGGCATGGAGCGTGGCCTGCACAAGATCCTCATCGGCCCCGACGCCCGGATGATCGACCTGATCGTGCGGCTGTTCCCGGTGACCTATTTCGACAAGATCGGGCGGTTCCTGCGTCGCCAGACGGCTACCCCCTGAGCGTTCCCGCCACCCCGCGCGGCAAGCGCGCCGAACTGCCGCCGGGTGCCGCAGCGCGGCCGCCCGGCGCAGCCGCGCGCATTGCCGCGTCGAAGCTGCTGATGGCGGTGCTGCAGCGCGGCCAGCCCCTCGACGACGCGCTCGACGCCGCGCTGCGGGGCCTGACGCGCCCCGACGACCGCGCGCTGGCGCGCAGCCTCGCGAGCGGCGTGCTGCGCTGGCTGCCCGACCTCGATGCGCTGATCGACGGCGCGACACCCAAGCCGTTGCCCGACGATGCGCGGGCGCGGCTGGCGCTGCGGATCGGCCTCGTCGGACGGCTGCTGCTCGCGACCCCCGATCATGCCGTGGTGGCGACGACGCTGGCGCTGCTCGAAGGCGGGCCGCGCCGCCTCGCCCACGCGGTGCTGTCGCGGCTGCTGCGCGAGAATGTCGTGCTGCCCGCTGTGCCGACGCTGCCCGAGCCCTTCGCGACGCGCTGGGCGAGCGTCTGGGGCGCGGATGTCGCGGACGCCGCCGCGAGGGCGCTTGCCGAACCGCCCCCCGTCGACCTGACGCTGCGCGACGCGCGCGAGACCGATTATTACGTCGAGGCGCTGGGCGGCGTCAGCCTGCTGCCCGGCCATGTGCGCGCCCCGCGCGGCGTCGCGATCCCGCAACTGCCCGGCTTCGTGGAGGGGGCGTGGTGGGTGCAGGACCTTGCCGCCAGTCTGCCCGCGCGACTCCTGCGGTGCCAAGCCGGGGAGACCGTGCTCGACCTCTGTGCCGCGCCCGGCGGCAAGACGCTCCAGCTCGCGGCGGCGGGCGCGCGCGTCACCGCGCTCGATATCGCCCCCGAGCGGCTCAAGCGCGTCCGCGAGAACCTCGACCGCACGCGCCTCGACGCCGATGTCGTCGCCGCCGACGCGCTCAGGTGGCAGCCCAGGCAGCAGTTCGACCGCATCCTGCTCGACGCGCCGTGTTCGGCGACGGGCATCTTCCGCCGCCACCCCGATGTCCTCTACGTCAAGGCGGCGCGCGACCTTGGCCCGGTGATCGCGTTGCAGAGCGCGCTGCTCGACCGCGCCGCCGCTTGGCTCAAGCCCGGAGGCACCCTCGTCTTTTCGACCTGCTCGCTCGAACGCGCCGAGGGCGAGGATCAGGTGACGGCGCTCCTCGCGCGCACCCCCGACCTGGCTCTCGATGCGATCCCGCCTGCCGGACTTCCCGACGGCATTGCGCCCGCGCGCGAGGGCTGGCTCCGGCTCCTTCCCGGCAGCCTCGCCGACGCGGGCGGGCTCGACGGCTTCTTCATCGCGCGGCTGCGGAAAGTCGCCGATTAAGCATTTCCGGGCACCCGCCGTCCTGACCCCCGTAACGATCCAGCGGGAGCCACGACCATGACCGTCATCAACACCAACATCTCGGCAATGACCGCGCAGGCGGGGCAGCGCATGGCGCAGGCCGGCCTCGCGATGGCGATGGAACGCCTGTCGACCGGCAGCCGCATCAACTCGGCGAAGGACGACGCCGCCGGCCTCGCGATCTCGACGCGGATGACCTCGGACGTGCGCGGCCTGGGCGTCGCGATGCGCAACGCCAACGATGGCATCAGTCTCGCGCAGACGGCGGAGAGCGCGATGGGCGAGGTCACCAACATGCTTCAGCGCATGCGCGAACTGGCGGTGCAGGGGGCCAACGGCACGATCACCGGCGACGACCGCGCCGCGCTGCAGGCCGAAGTCGTCCAGCTGCGCTCCGAAATCGACTCGGTGGCGACGCGCACCAACTTTAACGGAATCAAGCTCTTGGACGGTTCGGCAAAGGGACTGCTGCTGCAGACCGGCAGCCGGGCAGGGGAGACGGTCAAATTCGGCATCGGCTCGGCGCGCGCCACCGATCTCGGCACCGGGGCCACCGCCGCGCTGTCGGCGACGGGGGCGTTCGAGGCGGTGGCGAGCAATCTGACGGCGAACCAGGCCCTGATCGCCGCCGATCTGCTGATCAATGGCGTCAACGTCGGACCGTCGTCGGCGGAGGACGACGCGGTGTCGTCGGGTGAGAAGGTCGCGAGCGCGGTCGCCAAGGTCGCCGCGATCAACCGGGCCTCGGCGCAGTCGGGGGTGTCGGCGGTGGTCGGCAAGACGACGATGACCGGCACCGCGATGACCGCCGCCGCGCTGACCGGCACAGTGACGGTGAATGGCAAGACTACGGGGGCGATCGCGACGACGACCAATGCGGCGGCGAACCGCGTGCTGGTCAAGGATGCCATCAACGCGATCTCCGGGCAGACCGGGGTGGTGGCGGTCGATACCGGCGACGATGCGGCGGGGCTCAAGCTCCAGGCCGCCGACGGGCGCAACATCATCGTCAGCCTGACGACGCTGACCGCCGCGACGACGGGGCTCAAGGCGGGGGCGCAGTCGGGGACCTACAGCCTCGTCTCGAACAACGGCAACGCCGTCGAGATCAGCTCGACGAGCGCCGGGCGGGTCAGTCGCTCGGGGCTGCAGATCGGCAGCTATGCGCGCGGCGTCTCGGCGGTGACCACCGATTCGCGCAGCGTCGCGGCGAACGCGGCAGGCGCGTCGCTGCTCAATTCGGGCGATCTAAAGATTAACGGAATTGCCATTCGTGCCGCGACCGCCGCCGACGACACCTTCTCCGACGACAATGCGTTGTCGAGCAAGAAGGCGGGCTCGGCGATCGCCATCGCCGCCGCGATCAATGCGTCGACCGCGCAGACCGGCGTGACAGCGCGCGCCAACAGCCTGACGCTCGACGGCTCGGCCCCGACGACGGTGATCGGCACGACGGCGGCGACGGTCCTCGCCATAAATGGCGTCCAGATCGCGATGACCCTCGACGCGACGCTGACGGCGCAGGCGACGCGCGAGACCGTCGCGCGCGAGATCAACAAATACAGCGGCCTGACCGGCGTCGTCGCGAGCGATAGCGGCAAGGGCGGGCTGTCGCTGACCGCCGCCGACGGGCGCAACATCGCCGTCGCCTTCGACAACAACGCGGCGGTCGCGGCGAACTTCGGCCTCGGCAACGTCACGGTGCGCGGCACCGGCACGGCGTATGCGGTGACGGGGCTGGCGGATACCACCGACTTCTCCGCCGACACGGTGCGGACCGCCTATGCCACCGTGTCGCTGAGCGCGTCGCGCGGCATCGACGTGGGCGCGGGGACGCTGAGCTATGCCGCCGCGTCGAACTTCACCCGGCTGGGGTTCGAGGAGAACAAGTACGGCTCCGACGACGGCGGCCTCAAGATCCGCGACATCGACGTGACGACACTCGAGGGGGCCAGCGCCGGGCTGTCGGCGATCGACGAGGCGCTGCAATCGGTCAACATCGACCGGGCGAACCTCGGCGCGGTGCAGAACCGTTTGGAGGCGGCGGTCAACAACATCACCTCGAACGTGACGAACCTCAGCGCCTCGCGCAGCCGCATCCAGGATGCCGACTTCGCGGCGGAAACGACCAACCTCGCCAAGGCGCAGGTGCTCAGCCAGGCGGCGCAGGCGATGCTGGCGCAGGCCAACCAGTCGCAGCAG
>CAXTSL010000109.1:0-8303 GCA_964246975.1 uncultured Sphingomonadaceae bacterium | reverse complement strand
GGGCGAGGCACCCCGGCATCGCACTGCAGCTGCAGTCGAGTTCGGCGACGGTCAGCCTGGCGGGCGGCGATGCCGAGTTGGCGATCCGCATGGCGCGGCCCGTCGGCGCGAGCCTGCTCGCCAAGCGCCTGCCCGACGCGCGCCTCGGCCTGTTCGCGGCGCGGCGCTGGCTGGCGGGGCGCGACCCGGCGGTGATCGACCTCGGTGCCGGACCGCTGCTCGCGTACGACGACAGCTATGGGCGGCTGCCCGAACTGGCGTGGCTCGACCGGACCGGCCTGACGCGCGCCGTGCGGCTGTCGTGCGGCAGCACGCGCGCGCTGCTCACCGCGACGGCTGCGGGGGCGGGCATCGGGTTGCTGCCGACGCTGTATATCCGCGCCGAGCACGACCTCGTCGAGTTGCCGGTGCCCGAACCACCGCCGCTGCGGACACCTTGGCTCATTGCCCACCGCGACGTGCGCCGCCTGCCCGCCGTCGCCGCCGTCCACCGCTGGATCGTCGCGGCGTTCGCGGCATAGCGGCGCGGGGCATGCGTTGCGCTGGCGGCGCTGCTACACCCGCCGCAGCCGCGCGACAGGAACACCCCGCATGACCGAACGACACGCCGTGGTATGGGGAGCCTCGGGCGGCATCGGCGGGGCGCTCGTCGAAGCGCTGGTGGCGGCGGGCGACTATGCGACGATCCATGCCGGGTCGCGGGTGCCGGTCGAGGGCGACGGCGGGAACGTCCGGCCTTTCGCGTTCGACCTCGACGACGAAGCCTCGATCGCCGCCGCCGCAAACGATATCGCGGCGACCGGCACCGTCGATCTCGCCGTCGTCGCGACTGGCATCCTGCAGACCGCCAGCCACCGGCCGGAGAAGAGTTTCGCTGCACTGACGCCCGACGCGATGATCGCGCTGTTCCGCACCAACGCCGTCGGCCCGGCGCTCATCGCCAAGCACATGATCCAGGCGTTGCCGCACGACCGCCGCAGCGTCTTCGCGGCGTTGTCGGCGCGCGTCGGCAGCATCGGCGACAATCGGCTCGGCGGCTGGCACAGCTACCGCGCCTCGAAAGCCGCGCTCAACATGATCGTCGCCAATCTCGCGGTCGAGCTGCGCCGCACGCGGCCGCTGGCGATCGCCCTCGGGCTCCATCCCGGCACGGTCGACACCGGCCTGTCGGCACCCTTCCGGAAAGGTGTCGCGCCCGACTCGCTGTTCACGCCGGCCGTGAGCGCGCGGCATCTGCTGGCGGTCATCGACGCCGCTGGCGTCGCGGCGTCGGGAACGGTGCTGGCGTGGGACGGCGCGACGATCGTGCCATAGGTGCTTGCCCCCGCCGCCCCGCCTGCCCTAACCCCGCTCACGATGACCGCTGCGCGCTTCGCATTCGCCGTCCACGCCCGCGACGGCAAGGCGCGCGCGGGCACGATCCGCATGCGGCGCGGCGACATTCGCACGCCCGCTTTCATGCCCGTCGGCACGGCGGCGACGGTCAAGGCGATGCGCGCGTCCGAAGTCCGCGCGGCGGGTGCCGACATCATCCTCGGCAACACCTATCACCTGATGCTGCGTCCCGGCGCCGAGCGCATCGCGCGGCTCGGCGGGCTGCACGGCTTCATGGGCTGGGCAGGGCCGATCCTCACCGACAGCGGCGGCTATCAGGTGATGAGCCTCGGCAAGCTGACCAAACGCTCCGAGGACGGCGTGGCGTTCGCGTCGCACCTCGACGGCACGAAGCACCTCGTGACGCCCGAGCGGTCGGTCGAGATCCAGCGGCTGCTCGGCAGCGATATCGTCATGGCGTTCGACGAGCTGGTCGCATTGCCCGCGACGCAGGGCGCCGTCGAGGACGCGATGGCGCGGTCGATGCGCTGGGCGGCACGGTCGCGCGCCGGGTTCGACGGCGGCGCGCATGCCGACGGCGCGGCGCTGTTCGGCATCCAGCAGGGCGGGCTCGACGAGGGGCTGCGCGCGGCGTCGGCGACGGCGCTCAGGGCTATCGGCTTCGACGGCTATGCGATCGGCGGGCTCGCGGTGGGGGAGGGGCAGGACGCGATGTTCGGCGTCCTCGACTATGCGCCCGATCAGCTGCCCGCCGAAGCCCCGCGCTATCTGATGGGGGTCGGCAAGCCCGACGACATCGTCGGCGCGGTGCGGCGCGGCGTCGACATGTTCGACTGCGTCCTGCCGACGCGCTCGGGGCGGACGGGACAGGCGTTCACGCGCGCCGGGCCGATCAACATCCGCAACGCGAAGTTCGCCGAGGACGCGGACGCGCTCGACGCCGATTGCCCGTGCCCGGTGTGCGCGACCGCGAGCCGCGCCTATCTCCACCACCTCGTGCGGAGCGACGAGATTCTCGGCAGCATGCTGATGACCGAGCATAATATCTGGTTCTACCAGACGCTGATGGCCGGGCTGCGCGCGGCGATCGAGGCCGGGCGGCTGACGGCGTTCGCCGCGGCGTTCGTCGCGCGCTATCGCCCCGCGCCTGCCGACGGGGCGTGACGCCCGCCACTTCCGCCGCTAGCGTTGCGGCGATGATCCGCATTTCCAACGCCGCTGCGGCGCTCGCCGCCGTCCTCGCCCTGCCCGCCGCCGCCGCACTGCCGGTGCCTGCGCCGACGCCTGCACCGTCCGTCGAGAGCAGCCAAATGGTTTCCGCCGCCGACCGCCGCGCCACCGAGGCGGGGCTGGCGATGTTGCGACAGGGCGGCAGCGCGCTGGATGCGGCGGCGGCGACCTTGCTCGCACTGACCGTCGTCGAACCGCAGTCGTCGGGCATCGGCGGCGGCGGGCTGCTCGTCTATCAGGCGGCGGGGGCGAAAAGCCCTGCGACCTTCGACGGGCGCGAGACCGCGCCGCTGGCGGCGACCGAGCGCCTGTTCGTTCAGCCCGATGGCAGCGCGCAGCCCAAGCGCGAGGCGGTGCCCGGCGGCAAGAGCGTCGGCGTGCCGGGCAATATCGCGATGCTCGCACTGGCGCACGCGAAATATGGCAAGTTGCCGTGGGCCGCGCTGTTCGCGCCGGCGATCGCGCTGGCGCGCGGCGGCTTCGAGGTGACCCCGCGCCTCGCCAATTCGATCGCCGGCAGCGCCAAGACCCTGGCGCGCCAGCCCGAGGCGGCGGCGCTCTTCCTCAACCCCGATGGCACGCCCAAGGTCGCGGGCACGCGCATCGTCAACACGGCGTTGGCAGCGACACTCGAGAGCATCGCGCAGGGCGGTCCGCGCGCCTTCTACACCGGGCCGAATGCCGCCGCGATCGTCGCCGCCGTGCGCGGTGCGCCGACCAACACCAGCAGCATGACCCTCGCCGATGTCGCCGGCTACAAGGCGCGGGCGCGCGATGCGGTATGCAGCAGGTACCGCAGCTTTCGCATCTGCTCGATGGGGCCGCCGTCGGCCGGCGGCATCGCGCTGCTGGCAATCCTCGGCCAGCTCCAAGGTTTCGATATGGCCAAGCTCGGCCCCGACAGCCCGGTCGCGTGGCATTTGTTCGTCGAGTCCGAACGCCTCGCCTTCGCCGACCGCGCCGCGTACGGCGGCGACCGCGACTTCGTCGACGTGCCCGTCGCGGGGCTGATCGACCCTGCCTATCACGCGGCGCGCGGACGGCTGATCGGTGCGACCGCGACGATGGCGAGCGCACTCCCCGGCAGCCCGAAGGGTGCACCGCGCCGCACGGCGGCGGCGGGCAACGAGATACCCTCGACCTCGTCGTTCGCCGCCGTCGATGCGCGCGGCAATGTCGCGTCGCTGACCTCCACCGTCGAGGGGCCCTTCGGCTCGGGCCTCGTCGCCGGGGGCTATATCCTCAACAACGAGCTGACCGACTTCACCTTCTTGCCGACGGCGGGCGGCGTCGACGTTGCCAATCGCGTCCAGCCCGGCAAGCGGCCGCGCTCGTCGATGTCGCCGACGATCGTCTACGACGCCCGGGGCCGCGTCGTCCTCGCCATCGGTGCCGCCGGGGGCCAGACGATCCCTGCGCAGGTCGCCAAGGCGATCATCGGCGTTCTCGACTGGCATTTGCCCGTCGCCGCCGCCATCGCCCTGCCGCTCGCCTATGCCTCGGACGACCTGCTGATCGCCGAGGCCGTGCCGCAGGGCGCGCCGCTCGCCGCGATGCTGCCCGCGCTGCAGGCGCTCGGCCACCGCACCGCGAGCGTCCCGATGCCGCTCAAGGCCAATGGCATCGAGCGGCTGCCGTCGGGCAAGTGGCGCGGCGGTGCCGACGTGCGCAGCGAAGGGGTTGCGCTGGGCCTCTAATCCGTCCGACAACCGGGCGAAGCGCCGGCGCAAGATCGGTGCGGGCGGGAGACTAACGGATGGCCAGGAGCTTTGCCGCGCAGATCGATGCGTGGCCCAGCCTGACGCGCATGTTCTTCGACCAGGCGGCGCGACTCGGCGATGCGCCGATGCTGTCGCGCAAGGTCGGCGGGGCGTGGGTGGCGCTGTCGTGGCGGCAGGCGGCGGAGACCGTCGCCAGCTTCGCCGACGCGCTGATCGCCATCGGCATCGCGCCCGGCGACCGCGTCATGCTGGTCAGCGAGAACCGCCCCGAGTGGTGCCTCGCCGACCTCGCGATCATGGCGGCGGGTGCGGTGACCGTCCCCGCCTACATCACCAATACCGAGGCCGACCACCTCCACATCCTCAGCGACAGCGGCGCGCGCGCGGCGATCGTCTCGACGCAAAAGCTGGCGGCGACGCTGCTGCCCGCCATCGCCGGCGCGCCTGCGTGCACCGCCGTCATCGGCATCGACAAGCTGCGCACCGGCGTCGCCAGCGTCGGCGCGGTCAAGCTCTACGACTGGGCGACGCTGATCGGCAATCAGGCCCCCGACGTCGCGGGCGTCGCGGCGCGCCAGACCGCGCAGCGCGGCGATCTCGCGTGCCTGATCTACACCAGCGGCACCGGCGGAGCACCGCGCGGCGTTCGCCAGCACCACGGCGCGATCCTCAGGAACGTCGCGGGCGCGGCTGCCGTGATCGAGGAGGATTTTCCACCCGAGCCCGACGGCGAGCTGTTCCTGTCGTTCCTGCCGCTCAGCCACGCCTACGAGCATACCGCCGGCCAGTTCATGCCGATCGCGGTGGGCGGCCAGATCGCCTATGCCGAAAGCCTCGACAAGCTCGCAGGCAACATCGAGGAGGTGCGTCCGACGCTGATGGTCGTCGTGCCGCGCCTGTTCGAGGTGCTCCGCACGCGCATCGCGCGCGCCATCGAGAAGCAGGGCGGGATTGCGGTGGTGCTGTTCAATCGCGCGCTGCGGCTCGGGCGCAAGCGCTACGAACAGGGCGAACTGGCGCTGTGGGAACGGCCCCTCGACGCGCTCCTCGACCGCACCGTGCGCGCCAAGGTCAAGGCGCGCTTCGGCGGGCGGCTCAAGGCGATGATCGCGGGCGGCGCGCCTTTGAACCCCGAGGTCGGCGTCTTCTTCGAGGCGCTCGGCATCACGTTGCTGCAGGGCTATGGCCAGACCGAGGCGGGGCCGGTGATCTCGTGCAATCGCCCCGCCGCGAAGATCAAGATGCACAGTGTCGGCCCGCCGCTCGCCAAGGTCGAGGTGCGGATCGCCGACGACGGCGAAATCCTCGTGCGCGGCGAACTCGTCATGCACGGCTATTGGAACGATTCCGCAGGGAGCGCGGCGGCCCTCCGCGACGGCTGGCTCCACACCGGCGACATCGGCAAGCTCGACGGCGACGGCCACCTCGTCATCACCGACCGCAAGAAGGACATCATCGTCAACGACAAGGGCGACAATGTCGCGCCGCAGCGCGTCGAGAACATGCTGACGCTGCAGCCCGAGATCGTCCAGGCGATGGTCGCGGGCGACAGGCGCCCCTATCTTGTCGGGCTGATCGTTCCCGACCCCGAATGGTCGCTGTGCTGGGCGCGCGACAAGGGCATGGACCCCGCCGCCACGAGCCTCGCCCGGGAACCCGAGTTCCAGCGCGCGCTGATGGCCGCCGTCGACCGCGTCAACGCCCGCCTCGCGCCGGTCGAGCGCGTCCGCCGCATCGTCGTCGCCGACGCGTCGTTCACCACCGACAACGAACAGATGACGCCGAGCCTCAAGATCCGGCGGCATGTCCTGAAAGCTGTGTATGGCGAGCGTCTCGACCGGCTCTACGCGGGATAGCGTCGCACCGGCACCGCTTGTCTGGCTGTGGATCGTCGCGGCGGCGGTTGCGGGGCACGTGCTGCTGTCGCTGACGGTGCCCGGCGCGCGTTGGGTAACCCCGCTCGGCGTCGGCTCGTGCTGCCTGATCGCCGGCGGCTGCGCGCTGCAACAGGCCGCCCAAGATGCCCCGCGGCGCTGGCGCTGGCGGCTCGTCGCGATGACCTTCGGGCTGTGGGCGGCGGCGTTTGCGGCGAGCGCGTGGTTGCAACTCACTGTCGGCGATACGCCGCCCGCCAAGCTCGACAGCCTGTTGTTCATGGCGCGCGGCGCGCCGCTGTTCGTGCTGCTGACCAGCGACCCGCGCGAGGCGCGCGGCCCGCTGGCGTGGCTGGGGGTCGCGCAGGCGCTGCTGTTCGTCGCGCTCAGCGGCGCGCTGCTGTTTCCGGCCCTCGTCGCGGGCGACGTGGTGACGCTGCCATTCACCTCGGTCGAGACGGCGACCAGCTACCGCGCGCTCGAGAACGGTTTCCTCGCCTTGCTCGCGATCGTGGCGCGGGTCTTGCAACCGGGGGCCGCCGACCGGCGGCTTATCGGCCTCGTCGCCGCGACGCTGGCTTGCTATTTTTTCATCGCGCTCGGCCTCAATCACCTGATCCAAAGCGTCCCGACCCTCCCGCATGGTTCGCCGCTACTGGTGGCGAGCGACCTGCCGCTGGTGGTGTTCGTCGCGCTCGCGACGCGACCGGTCCGCGACGGCGCGCCTCCCCGCTCGCTCGGCACGGCAAGCGGGATCGCGTGGCTGCTCGCGCCGACCGCCGTCGTCCTCGCGACCCTCGCGGTCGCACTCGCGCTGGTGCCGCGGGTCTATCCGGCGGCGGTGGCAGGCGCTGGGGCGACGCTGGCGCTCTATGCCGCGCGTTCGGTGGCGCTGCAGTTGCGCGATGTTCGTGCCCAGGCCGCGTTGATCGCCGCGCACGATGCAATGGCGCGACTGGCGCGGATCGACGCGCTGACCGGGGTCGCCAACCGCCGCAGCTTCGACGCCGCGCTCGCGGCCGCCTGGGCCGCGACGGCTGCGCGCGCGCAGCCGCTGACGTTGCTGCTCATCGACGTCGATCATTTCAAGCGGCTCAACGACCGGCTCGGCCATGTCGCGGGGGATGCCTGCCTGCGGGCGATCGCCGCCACGATGCAGGCCGAGCTGGCGCCCGAGGCGCTGCTGGCGCGCTATGGCGGCGAGGAGTTCGCGGTCGTCGCGCCCGGCTGCGCGCCGCCCGCCGACCTGGCGCTGGCAGAACGGCTGCGAACCGCCGTCGAGCGCGCCGCGCTCGGCGACCCGGCGATGGCGGACGAAGCGGTGACGGTGAGCATCGGGCTGGCGACGACGACCGACGCGCAGGGCGGCGGTACCGCGCTCGGCCTGCTCGCGCTCGCCGATGCGGCACTTTATGCTGCCAAGCGTGGCGGACGCAATATCGTCATGCGGGGAGGCGATTGAGGCCTTGCCGCCCAAACCATTAACAAAAGATTCAGGGTTTGGCGTTAACGTCGGATAAACAGACGAGTGGTTCATCTTGACGGGAGCGGTCGATATGAAGCGTGCAATTTTCGCGGCGTGCATCCTGCTCGGGGGCGTCCCCGCCGCAGCGACCGTGGTCGCCGAATCGTTCGAAACCCCCGCCTATGCGCCATCGACGATCATCTACGGCCCCGATCAATCGGGGACCTACGGTACAAATCCCGGCGGCGGCTCGGCGGGCACCGCAAGCCTGACCTTCGGTGGCTTCTCGGGCGTCATCGGCAACACGACCCCGGTTTTTGTCGATACGACGGCGGGGACGCAGGCGGCGTTCCTCCAAGGCTATCAGGGCAACGGCAGCCAGATCGACTGGTCCATCGCGGGCCTGATCCCGGGTGGCCTCTACACGCTGTCGTTTGCCACGGCGGGCTCGCTGGTGGTCCCGGCCGAAGCGTTCGGCGTGTCGATTTTCGGTGCCGCGCCGGTCTTGTTTGCCCCGTCGGGGACCGCGTACACGACCAACGCCATCAACTTCACCGCCAGCGCCGCCTCGGGCGTGATCAGCTTCATCGGCGCGGTGAACGCCAACAACGCCGCCACCGCGCTCGACGCGCTCGACGTGTCGTTCGTGCCCGAACCTGCAAGCTGGGCGCTGCTTAT
>CAXTSL010000108.1:2884-8314 GCA_964246975.1 uncultured Sphingomonadaceae bacterium | reverse complement strand
TGTTGCGCGGCACGATCGCGGTGTGCGGGATCGGCAGGCCGAGCGGGTGGCGGAACAGCGCGGTGACCGCGAACCAGTCGGCCAGCCCGCCGACCATCGCCGCCTCGAAGAAGGCGCGGGCGTAGGCGAGGCTGCGGACGTGTTCGGGCCAGCGCGGCCAGAGCCACAGCACTGCGCCCCAGCACAGCGCCATCGCGACGAGCAGCAGCGTCGCGACGAGGCGCATCCGGTGGAAAGGCGTCACCGGTAGATCGAAGGGCTGAATCAGCTTCAACGGTGCACCGCGCGGTTCGTCGCTAGCGCGTGCCGTCATCCCGGCGAAAGCCGGGACCCATCTCCTGCGTTGGGGAGGTGGGTCCCGGCCTTCGCCGGAATGCCGGGCGCGATAGTCAACTCACTCGGCCGGCATCGGTGCCGGGGCCGGGCTTTCGCTGCGGTCCGCGCCGTTGGTGAACCAGCGCCCGAAGCGCGGTGCCAGCCACTTCTCGATGTCGTCGGCGATGGTGAACGCAGCCGGCACGATGATCAGCGTCAGGATCGTCGACAAGGTGATGCCGCCGATGACGCACACTGCCATCGGCGCGCGCCACGACCCGTCGCCGCCGATGGACAGGGCGATCGGCAGCATCCCCGCGACCATTGCCACCGAGGTCATGACGATCGGCTGGGCGCGCTTGCGACCGGCATCGAGGATTGCCTCGACCCGGTCGATGCCGACGCGCATTTCCTCGATTGCGAAGTCGATCAGCAGAATCGAGTTCTTGGCGACGATGCCGAACAGCATCAGCAGACCGATGAACACCGGCATCGACAGCGCATAGCCGCAGATCAGCAGCGCGATGACGGCCCCGAGCGGGGCGAGGAACAGCGACGCCATGTTGACGAACGGCGGCATGACGCGGCGGTACAACAGCACCAGCACCGCGAACACCAACAGCACGCCCGCGATGAGGGCATAGATGAAATTGGCGAGCAGCTCGCCCAACCACTCGGCCTGCCCGACCGCGATCTCTTTCACGCCCTCGGGCAACGCCTTGTACTCGGGCAGCGCGTGGATCGCCTTGGTGGCGTCGCCGCCCTGCGCGCCCGGTCCCAAATCCGCAACCACCGCAATGCGGCGGCCCTGGTTGTAGCGGCGGATCTTCACGGCGCCTTCGCCGAAGCCGATGTCGGCAAGCGTCTTGAGCGGCACCGTCGCGGCGCTCTGCAAACCGCCCGCGCCGCCGAACTGACCGACGCTAATCGGCACCGGCAGGTTCTCGATCGTCGCGAGGTCGAGGCGTGCACTCTCGGGGAGCTGGACGCGGATCGGAATCTGCCGGTCGGCGAGCGAGAACTTGGCAAGGTTCTGCGGGACGTCGCCCTGCGTCGCGATGCGGATCGTCTGGCTCAGCGCCTGCACCGACACGCCGAGCTGCGCGGCGATGTCGAAGTGCGGCTTGATGACGATCTCGGGGCGCTGGAGGTCGGCGTCGATGTGCGCGTCGCGGAGCTGGCCGAGCCGCTTCATGCCCGCAACCAGCGCTTCGGCGGACCTGTGCAGCAGCAGTGGATCCTCGCCGACGAGCACGACGGTAATGTCGTGGCCGCCGTAACCGCCGGTCTGTGACTGGAAATTGACGCGCGCGTCGGGCAGTTTGCGGAGCGCCGGGGCCATGTCGCGCTCGAAGTCGGTGGTCGACAGCGCGCGCTGATTGCGCGGCTTGAGAGTAACGAGCAGGTCGGCGAAGCGCACTTCCTCCGAGTTGCCGACGGTTTCGAGCGTCGATTCGACCTCGGGCCGCGCTTCGAGAAGCGCCCGCGCCTGTGCCGTGACACGCGACACGTCCTGCAGCCTGACGCCGGGGGCCATCTCGATCTTGACTTGGCTCTGCCCGGTGTCGACCGGCGGCTGGAACGTCACGGGCAGCTTCATGGCGAGGAAGATTGTCAGCGCGAACGCCGCGACGCCCGCCAGCACGGTCCACCAGCGGTGCCGGATCGACCAGCGCAGGAACGGGATGTAGCGCTGCATCACCGGCCCCGAGGCGTGCGGGCGCTCCCCGTGCGGCTGGAGGAAATAGGCGGCACACAGCGGCGTGACGAGCCGCGCGACGAGCAGCGACATCAGCACCGAAATGACGACGGTCAGCCCGAACTGCTTGAAGAACTGCCCCGAAATGCCGGGCATCAGCGCGACAGGCAGGAACACCGCGACGATCGCCATCGTCGTCGCGACGACCGCAAGGCCGATCTCGTCGGCGGCGTCGAGCGACGCCTGCCACGCCGATTTGCCCATGCGCATGTGACGGACGATGTTCTCGATCTCGACGATGGCGTCGTCGACGAGGATGCCCGCGACGAGGCTCAGCGCCAGCAGGCTGAGGCCGTTCAGGGTAAAGCCGAGCGCGTCCATGAAGAAGAACGCCGGGATGCACGACAGCGGAATCGCGATCGCCGAGATCAGCGTCGCGCGCCAGTCGCGCAGGAACAGGAAGACCACCGCGACCGCGAGCACTGCGCCCTCGATCAGCGCACGGATCGCGGACTTATACTGCTCGCGCGTGTATTTGACGTTGTCGTTGGTCAGCTCGATTCGCGCCTTCGGAAACTCCTTCGAGATCTTGGCAAGTTCGGCGGTGACCTTGTCCATCGTCTGGACTTCGGACGCGCCCTTGGCCTTGAGCACGTCGAACGACGTCACCTCGCGACCGTTGCGGCGGACGAGAATGCGCTGCTCGGCGTTCGAATCGCGCACCGTCGCGACATCGCCCAGACGCACCGTGCGCCCGCCGGTCAGTGAGATACGCGCCTCCGACAGCGCCGTGGCGCTCGCCGCGCCGCCCAGCACGCGCACCGACTGCTCGGCCCCCGCGATCTGCGTCCGCCCGCCTGCCGCGTCGATGTTGAGCGACCGCAGGCTGTTGTTGATCTGGACGGCGGTGACGCCGTACGCCTGCATGCGCGCCGGATCGAGGTCGACGCGGATTTCGCGGCGCACGCCGCCGATCTGCGACGCGCCCGCGACGCCGGGGATCTGCAGCAGGCGCTTGGTGATGACGTTCTCAACGAACCAGCTGAGCTGTTCGAGACTCATGTCGGTGGTCGTCACCGCATAGCTGCCGAGCGCGCCGTCGAAATCGTTGCGCGTCACCGTCGGCTCGAGGATGCCCTCGGGCAGGTCGCCGCGAATCTTCGACACCGCGTCGCGCACGTCGTTGACCGCGCGGTCGGTGGTCGTGCCAATGGCGAATTCGACCGTCGTGTTCGACAAGCCCTCGACGGCGAACGAGGTGATGTGCTCGACGTTGCCGATCGACGCCACCGCGCCCTCGACGCGCTGGGTGATCTGCTTTTCCATCTCGGTCGGCGCGGCACCCGGCTGGCTGACCTGAACGCTGACTACCGGAAAGCTGATGTCGGGGTTCTGGTTGATCGCCATCCGGTTGAAACTGACGATGCCGAGGAAGCTCAGCATCAGGAACAGCACGATCGGGAAGGTCGGGTTCTTGATCGCCCAGCTCGAGATGTTGCGCATGTCAGTTCGCTCCGGCTGCGACGCGGACGGGCTTGACGGTCTCGCCGACCGCGAGGAACGCCCCGGCGCTCTGCACGACCTGCTCATTGCCCGCGAGGCCGCCGACGATGCTCAGGCCCTTCGCACCGACCGGGCCGACGCGGACGTTACGCCGCGCCACCTTGCCGTCGCTGCCGACGACAAAGACATAGCTGCCCTGCCCGTCGACCATCACCGCCGACTGCGGCAACACGGGCTGCGTCGCCTCGCCCGCCGCGATGCGCGCGTTGGCAAAGGCCCCAACGCGCAGGCCGGGCGCATAGGCGACGGCGATGCGCGCGATGCCCTGGCGGCTGGCCGCGTCGATGACGGGGTCGATCAGCCAGATGCGCCCGCGGAACACCTGCGGCGACCCGGCGGGGGTGATCTCGGCGGGCATGCCGATGCGCAGCCTGGCGAGGTCCTGCTCGGCGACCTGCGCGCGCATTTCGAGAACGGCGTTCTCGGCGATGCGGAACAGCGGCGTGCCGCCCGAACCGGCGATCTGCCCGGTCTCGACGTTGCGCGTCAGGACTAGGCCGCTGGCCGGCGCGCGCACGTCGAGGCGGGCGACGCGCGCTGCCATCTCGCCGCGCTGCGCCTCGGCAACCGACACACGCGCGAGGTTGGCATCGCGCGTCGCGGTCTTGCGGTCGACATCGGCCTTCGAAACGAAACCCTTGCTGACCAGGCGCGCGGCGCGGTCGACCTCGGCCTGCGCCAGCGCGGCGTCGGCGCGGGCGGTGCGGATCGCGGCGGTCATCTGCGCCAGCTGCTGCGTCTGCACTGTACGGTCGATGCTCGCGAGGATCTGCCCCTTGCGAACGAAGTTGCCCGCATCGACGAACACCGCGGTGACCAGCCCGCCCTCGCCCTGGACGCCGACGGGCATGTCGCGCCGCGCGGCGATCGAGCCGGTGACGCGCACCTGATCGGCGACGGTCTGCTGACCCGGCACGACGACGCTGACCTCGGGCACGGCGGCCACGGCGGGCGCGACGACGGGCGGCTTGGCGCGCCCGAACAGCGCCCAAGTGACGACCAGCGCCACCGCGATACCAAGCGCGATCAGCCACCAGCGCCGACGCGGACGCCCCGTGCCGGTGTCGAGATCGTACGGCCGAACGGTCTCGTCCATGGCAATCGGAGTCTGCATGTTCATACTATATCCGCCCGCGCCCGTTCTCATGTCCGCTGTATTACACACGTAATGCACTGGCGGCAAGAGGCGGTATAGCCCCAAATTCAGGCGCTGCGAAGGGGGCCGGTGCTTGGCTTGCGGCCGCGACTGCCCTATCGGCGTGACGCGGGAGGAAGGCCGGATGTTCAGCCATGTGACGCTCGGCACCAACGATCCGGCGCGCGCGCTGGCGTTCTACGACGCGGTGATGCCGGTGCTGTCGCACGGACTGCTCTTCCGCCTCGGCGAAGGTGCTGCCTATGGCACCTTGACCGGTCCCAAGCTGTTCGTCGGGCGCCCCTATGACGGCGGTCGCGCCAGCAGCGGCAACGGTACCCATCTCGCCTTCATCGTCGAGGACTGCGCGGCGGTCGATGCCTTCCACGCCGCCGCGCTGGCGAACGGCGGCAGCGACGAGGGCGCACCAGGACCGCGCCCGCACTATCACCCGAACTACTACGGGGCGTATGTTCGCGACCCCGACGGCAACAAGCTGCAAGCGGTCTGCCATCGCAAGGGTTGAGCTGCGGCGCGGCAGGCGACCGCAGGCGAATCCGAGCGCAGGGCGACGCGGGAGATCGCCGCCGCAGGCCGACCGGGCCATTGACGAACCGTTCCCCGGCCCTATCCGTTCTCTCGGCATGGCCGGAGCGCACAACCGCAGAACGTCGACGCGGCTGGTGGCCCGGCAGGTTTCCAATCTGCTCCAGGCGCG
>CAXTSL010000108.1:0-2874 GCA_964246975.1 uncultured Sphingomonadaceae bacterium | reverse complement strand
CCAGTACGCGATGCGGATCTGGCTCGATCCGGATCTGCTCCAGGCGCGCGGGCTCCGCTGGCAGACGCTGGCACCCCAGCCGCGGACGGTGGGTTTCGTCTTCGAGGTCGTGCTGGGAGCGAGCATTGCGCATCGTCCGTACTTCGACCCGCTCTCGGGGAATTGGCTCGGGCTCGCGGCGGCGACGACGCTCGCTCGACCGGTCGCCACGACGGCGGTGGCAGTGTCGATGGGTCTTTCGGCGTCGACGGTTCGCCGCCATGCCGCCGATCTGGTCGCGGCCGGATTGCTCGCCAAGGACGCGGCGGGACTTCGCCCCGCCCCGGGCTTCGCCGCCGACGGAAGGCTCGCCGAGATCGCCGCCGACGATACGCGCGCTCTCGTACGGGTAGTCGCGTCGCTGGCTGGAGCGGCCCACGCACCCGCCGCCAAAGCAATCGACGCCGGGCTTGCGGACCTGCCCGCCGACCTCGTCGCCCGACCATTGCTCGACTTTGCCTTGCGGACGATGGAGGGCTTCGTCGCGCTCTACGGCGACGTCACTGCCGGTACGATCATCGCGACGATCATCGGCGCGAACGTCGAGCACATCACCCGCGAGCCGGCGCTCGCCCGTCGCTTCGCCGGCGAACACACGCCGCCGCCCGACAGCCTGCGCGAGCCCGTCGCGCTGCGTGCCTTGGCGAGGAGCATCGATTTTCCCTTCGAAACCGTCCGCCGGCGGGTCGCGGCGCTCAGCGAGCAGGGTCTGGTGGTCGCAACCGGGCTGGGCGTCGTCGTGCCGACCCGCGTGTTGCAGGACGCGCGCCACCTCGCCAACAACCGCCGCATCGAGGCGCATTTCGACCGGATGCTCAACGCGCTCACCGCGCTGGCCGACAAATCCGCGCCTTGAACGACGCAGGCTGACCCATTTTGGTGGGCGTGACGATTGCCCGAGCCGCCGCCACAGGCCACAGCTCGCGCGTCGTCAGCGGGGGCTTAACCGGTTGCAGACATGGCAATAATTTCTCCTGAAAGCCTGTGCTTTCGGGGATGGACAGGGGTGCGTTCTAGTGAAGTTTAAACTGTTTCTGACCTCATGCGCTGCGGTGGCCACGGGACTTGCATCCGGGGCGAACGCCGCGACGCAGTTCATCGATTTTTCAGCGCTTGCGCCGGGAACGTTCAGCGCCGCCGTATTCGGCGACTATCGCATCGAACACGCGCTACAGTACGGTCAGGACCCGGTGCTCTTTGTCAGCGATACGGGCACGAATGCGATCGGCGACGATCAGACTGGCGAAAATATCGGCACCGGATTGATCCTCTCACGAGTCGACGGCGCTGTCTTTGCTGTTGATGCTATGGTGTTCTCCCTGCTTGGCGAGGCAGGCAAAGACACCCGGGTCGCGATCGACCCCTATGGCGACATCAATGAGCTCGTCTTCGTGAATACCGATGATCAGGCCTATGCCGGACCGCGATTGACGGGTCTGAAGGCGCTTTTCCTCGATTTTTATGCCGATAGTGGTGCGCTCGGCATTTCAAGCATCACCGTGGACAATGATGTCGCCGGTGCGGTCCCCGAGCCCGCGACGTGGGCGCTGATGATGGGCGGCTTCGGCCTCACCGGCACGGCGCTGCGCCGCCGCCGACTTGCACCGATGGCAGCCACAGCGGCCTGACCCATCGGACCACGGACGCCGCCAGCCGCGAGGTTGGCGGCGTTTGTCGTTGCGGCGCGCGGCTTTGGCGCGACGGCCGGACGCGCGCTTAGCGACGGCGCAGGATGAAGATCGCGTAGATGATGGCGAGCGTCGCCGCGAAGGCGAACCACTGGATCGCATAGCTCAGGTGGCTGTCGGGCAGGTCGTCGGGGACGGGCATGCGCGACGGCTGCAGCGGCGCGACGGCGGTGTCGGGGATCAGCATGAACATCGGACGGTTGGCCGCCTTGCCATAGGGGCGCTCGATGACGGTGCCGTCGAACTCGGCATCGACGATCAGCGGCGACGGCGCTTCGGGGCGCGCGGTCCAGCCCGCGACGACGACGAGATCGGGGCCGCGTCCGTGGCTGAGCGGCGGATCCTTGCACGCGACGAGAACGAGGAAGCCGGGCTGCAGCGTCGCGCTCTCGCCGCCGCGCAGATCGTAGGGGACGACGCGCCCCGGACGGCAGGCGACCCGCGCGCGGCGGTACTGGACGCTCGTCGTGCCCGCCATCGCCTCGAAGAACTCGTGCGGGCTGACCGGCGGCAGCGACTTCGCGGCGTCGAGATGGGCGATCAGCGCGTGCTTCCACTCGCGGCGCTGGAGCTGCCAGACGCCGAGGCCGATCATCGTCACGACCATGACGAGGGTCATCAGCGTGGGAATGAGCGGCAGGCGGCGGATCATTCGCTGCGCCCGAGCCGCGCCTCGTTGCGGTATTCGAGCGCGACGAGCATCGCCTTGGCAAAACGCAGCGCGGCGAGCGTCAGCCCCAGCGTCACCGGCACCCAGACGACGACATGCACCCACCACGGCGGCGACCGCGACAGTTCGAGCCAGATCGCGCCGACGACGACGACGGTGCCGACGAGGAAGATCAGAAACGGCGCGGCGGCGTCGCCGACGTCGAACTGTTCGAAGTCGAGGCCGCACTTGCTGCACGCGGCCGCAAAGCCGATCGGCGAGGCGAACAGCGTGCGCGCACCGCAGCGCGGACAGGCCCCGATCAGCGCGGTCTGCGCCAACGGGCGGCCGAGCGGCTTCGTCAAGTCGCTGCGGCTGCGACCGCCGCGCCGAAGTTCGAACCCCAGACGTAGATCGAGACGAACAGGAACAGCCACACCACGTCGACGAAATGCCAGTACCACGCCGCCGCCTCGAAGCCGAAATGCTGGCGCGGGG
>CAXTSL010000107.1:0-8410 GCA_964246975.1 uncultured Sphingomonadaceae bacterium | reverse complement strand
CGATCGGCCACGGCCTCGAAGGCGACTTCAACCGCAAGGGAACCTCGGCGTTCGCAGGGATGCTGGGCCAGCGCGTCGCCGCGCCGGGCGTCACGGTCGTCGACGACGGCGCGCTCGACGACCGGCGCGGCAGCTTGAGCATCGACGACGAGGGCACGCCGACCGAGCGTACCGTGCTGATCGAGGACGGCATCCTCAAGGGCTATATGCAGGACCGCCTCAACGCCCGCCTGATGGGCGTGGCACCCACGGGCAACGGGCGGCGCGAGAGCTTCACCCACGCGCCGATGCCGCGCATGACCAACACTTTCATGCTCGGCGGCACCGACGATCCGGGCGAGATCCTCAGCCGCGCCAGGTCGGGCATCTATGCCAAATCGTTCGGCGGCGGACAGGTCGACATCACCAGCGGCAAGTTCGTGTTCAGCTGCACCGAGGCGTACCGCATCGAGAACGGACGGCTGGGCGCGCCGATCAAGGGCGCGACGCTGATCGGCAACGGCCCCGACGTGCTGACGCGGGTGCGCGCCGTCGGCAACGACCTCGCGCTCGACGAGGGCGTCGGGACGTGCGGCAAGGCGGGCCAGTCTGTCCCGGCCGGGGTCGGCCAGCCGACATTGTTGATCGAGGGGCTGACGGTGGGGGGCACGGCGGCCTGATCGGCGGCGTCGCGGGTCGCGGCCTATGCCTCCGCCGCGTCGCCGCGCAGCACCGCGCGCACCGTCGCATAGTCGTGGCCGGCGCGGAGCATTGCGGCGACCTGCTTGCGGTGGCGGTCGGGGTCGAACCCGCTGCGGTCCCACGGGCCGAAGCGCCGCCGCCGCGCATAGGTCTCCGCCGCCGCGCGCCCGTCGAGCGTGGCACCGATTTCGCCCGCGAGGTCCTTGGCGAGTCCAGCCGCCGCGAGGTCCTGGCCGACGCGGCGCGCGCCGAAGCCCTTCGCCGCAAGACCGCGCGCCCGCGCTTCGCCGAACTGGCGGTCGTCGACATAGCCGCGTTCGACGCATTCGCCGATGAGCGCCGCGACCTGGGCCGCGACCGGAACCGCGTCCCCAACGTCGTCGCCGGCCCAGCCGCGCTCCCACAGCTTGCGCGCCAGGTAGCGTTGCAACTTCGCTGCGCTCGTTGCGTATCTCCCGACGTAGCGCAGTGCGAGGTCGCGCAGCCCGGCACCGTCGAGCGGTGGCGGCACCACGCGCTCGCGCGGTTCGTTTCGCCTGGCATGACGGATTTGCGGCTTCATCGCCACGCTTCTGCCATAGTGGCGTCCGAATTTGAACGTGCCGCAAGGCGAAAGGGTGACGCTTGGACAGAACCGGACGCCGCACGGGGTCAGCCGTGCCGGACGACCGGGCCAACGCAACGAGGGAGACACGGGTCTTGCTGCAATCGGAGGACCGCCCCGCGGACGGCGTTGCAGCCGTGACCGCGACGCGTGACGCGCTGCCGCGCCGCATCGCCGACTTCGCGACGCTGGGCGCGGCGCTCGACTATGCCGCGACCGGGGTCCGCGGCCTGAACTTCTTCGACGCCCGCGCGACGCTGGCGCGCGCCTACACCTATGCCGAATTGCGCGCCGATGCGCTGGCGGGGGCGCGCCGCCTGATCGCGCACGGCGTGCTGCCCGGCGAGCGCGTCGCGCTGATCGCCGAGACCGGGGCCGACTTCGCCGCCGCATTCTTCGCGGCGATCTATGCAGGCGCGCTGCCCGTGCCGCTGCCGCTGCCGACCTCGTTCGGCGGACGCGACGCCTATGTCGCGCAGATCGCGACGCAGCTCGGCAGCTGCGATCCCATGATCGTATTGTCGCCGCCGGGGTTGTTCCCTCTCGTCGAGGAGGCGGCGCAGGGCGTGCCGCGCTGCACCGCGCACGACTGGAGCGTCTTCGCGGGCGCGCCCGCCCCCGACGCGACGCTCCCCGAGGCCACGCCCGACGACATCGCTTACCTGCAATATTCGAGCGGCAGCACGCGCTTTCCGCACGGCGTCGCGGTCACCCACCGCGCGCTGCTCGCCAATCTCGCGGGCCATGCGATATCGACCGAGGTCCGCGACGACGACCGCATCGTGTCGTGGCTGCCGTGGTATCACGACATGGGGCTGGTCGGGTGCCTGTTGTCGCCGCTCGCCAGCCAGATGTCGGGCGATTATCTCGCCACCGAGGATTTCGCGCGCCGGCCCTTGTCGTGGCTGACCCTCGTCAGCCGCAACGAGGGCCACACGCTGAGCTATTCGCCGACCTTCGGCTACGACATCTGCGCGCGCCGCGTGTCGTCGTCGATCGACGTGCGTGCCCGCTTCGACCTGACGCGCTGGCGCGTCGCGGGCAACGGCGCCGACATGATCCGCCCCGACGTCATGCAGCATTTCGTCGACGTCTTCGACGCGGCGGGGTTCAAGGCGAGCGCCTTCCTGCCGAGCTACGGCCTCGCCGAGGCGACGCTGGCGGTCAGCATGATGCCGCTCGGCGAGGGCATCGTCACCGACCTCGTCGACGAGCGCGTGCTGTCGGGCGAGGGCCGCGCGGGGCCGGTCGATGCCTCGAAGCCGATCCGCTACCGCGCCATCGTCAACTGCGGGCGACCGCTGCCCGGCCTGATCGTCGAAATCCGCGACGAAAACGGCAAACCGCTCCCCGACCGCCGCATCGGCAGGTTGTTCGTCCACGGCGAAGGCATCATGGCGGGCTATTTCCGCGACCCTGCCGCAACCGCCGCGTGCCTGTCTGGCGGCTGGCTCGACACCGGCGACATGGGGTATCTGGTCGACAATTACATCTACATCGTCGGTCGCGCCAAGGACATGATCATCGTCAACGGCAAGAACCACTGGCCGCAGGATATCGAATGGGCGATCGAGCAGCTACCGGGCTTCAAGGCAGGCGACATCGCGGCGTTCTCGATTACTTCGCCGGCGGGCGAAGAGGAGCCCGCCGTGCTGGTCCAGTGCCGCACCTCCGATCTCGCCGAACGCGCCGCGTTGCGCGACGCGATCCGCCACAAGGTCCGCAACCTGACGGGCATGACCTGCGTCGTTGAGCTGGTCCCGCCGCGCACGTTGCCGCGCACCTCGTCGGGCAAGCTCAGCCGCTCGAAGGCGCGGCTGCAATATCTGTCGGGCGAGATCCAGCCGTTCGAGATCGCCGCCTGACCGTCCCTCTCCCTTCAGGGGAGAGGGCGACTCGCGCCCTTGCGCGAGCGGGGAGAGAGGGCGAAATCGCGCGCCCGCCCTGTTCTTTCGCCCCCTCTCCCTGGTCGCCCGAAGGGGGCGACCTGTCCCTCTCCCCTAGAGGGAGAGGGCAGACGTGATCCTCGCCGTCACCGGCGGCACCGGCTTCGTCGGCGCGCACCTCCTCCGCCTCGCCGTTGAAGCGGGCCACAGCGTCCGCGCGCTGACCCGCTCGGCCCGCCCGCCGCAGCCCGGGGTGACATGGGTGCCCGGCGACCTGCTCGACCCGCGCGACCTGTGCGCGGGGGCGGACGCGGTCATCCACCTCGCGGGCGTCATCAACGCGCGCCGCCTGTCCGATTTCTTCGCGGGCAACGTCGCCGGGACCGCGACCGTCCTCGCCGCCGCCCAAGTCGCTGGCGCGCGCCGCTTCGTCCATGTCTCGAGCCTCGCGGCGCGCGAGCCCGGCCTGTCGGCGTACGGTGCGAGCAAGGCAGCGTCCGAACGGCTCGTCGCAGATTCCGCCCTTGACTGGTCGATCGTCCGCCCGCCCGGCGTCTACGGCCCCGGCGACCGCGAGACGCTGGCGCTGTTCCAGCTCGCGGCGCGCGGGCTGGCGGTGGTGCCGTGGCGCGGGCGTGTGTCGATGATCGAGGTCGGCGACCTCGCGCGTGCGCTGTTGACGCTCACCGCTGCGCCCGCGACGCGCGCGACGCATGAGATCGACGACGGCGCGCCGGTCGATCACGTGACCCTTGCCTGCAGCATCGGCGCGGCGGTCGGACGCGGGGTGCGCGTGCTGCGCGTGCCCGCCGCCGGGTTGACCACGGCGGCGGCGTTCGAGTCCGCCGTCGGTCGCCTGCGCCGCCGCCTGCCGCGCCTGACGCTGGAGCGCGCGCGCTATCTCGCGCACCCCGACTGGGTGGCGCGGGGGGACAATCTCGGCGGGCTGTGGGTGCCGCAGGTCGGGCTGGCCGAGGGTCTGGCGGCGACGGCCGCATGGTATCGCGCGGCGGGGTGGCTGCGGAGTTGAGGCCCCGGCCCCGCTTTGGCCATTTTATCTTGGCAACCCGCGCTTCAGACATCAGGAAACCCGCATGCCCGACCGCGCCCAGATCTTCGCCCGTATCGGCGACCTCATCGAACCGCTTAACAAGAAGCATTTCGCCGTGACCGAGGGCACGACCTTCGCCGACGACCTCGAACTCGATTCGCTGACCGTCATGGACCTCGTGGCGAATATCGAGGACGAGTGGGATATCGTGCTGCCGCTCAATCTGCTCCCCGAGCTGGAGACCGTCGGCCAGGTCGCCGACGCCGTGGCGAAGCTCGCGAAATGAGCGACGCCGGTGCGATGGGCGAGACCGACGCGCCTGCCGAAGATCGGCTGACCGGCGGACATTCGATCGACCTGTTGGCGAAGTTCGACGGCCTCGTCGCCGAGCGTCAGATGGTCCTCGACGCCGGGATGCGCGACCCCGTCGGCGTCGTCATGACCGAGGTGCATTCGCCGACCGAGGCGACGATACGCGGTGTCCGGACGATCCTCGTCGGCACCTATAATTACATGGGCATGACCTTCGACGCCGACGTCATCGCGGCGGGCGAGGCGGCGCTCAGGGACTTCGGCGCGGGGACGACGGGCAGCCGCGTGCTCAACGGCACCTATGCCAGCCACAAGGATTGCGAGGCGGCGCTGTGCGCGTTCTACGGCACGGCGCACGCGATGGTGTTCTCGACGGGCTACCAGGCCAATCTCGGCATCGTCTCGACGCTCGCGGGGCGCGGCGACTACGTCGTCCTCGACGCCGACAGCCATGCCTCGATCTACGACGGCTGCAGCATGGGCAACGCCGACGTCGTGCGCTTCCGCCACAACAGCGTCGAGGACCTGGCGAAGCGCCTCGGCCGCCTGCCCCCCGAGGCCGGCAAGCTGGTGGTGCTGGAGGGCGTCTATTCGATGCTCGGCGATATCGCGCCCTTGGCCGAGATGGTCGCGGTGGCGAAGGCGGCGGGCGCGATGATCCTCGTCGACGAGGCGCACGCGATGGGCTTCTTCGGCGACCACGGGCGCGGCGTCACCGAGGCGGCGGGGGTCGAGGCGGATGTCGATTTCATCATCGGCACCTTCTCGAAATCGGTCGGCACGGTGGGGGGTTTCTGCGTCTCGAACCACCCCAAGTTCGAAGCCTTGCGCCTCGTCTGCCGCCCCTATGTCTTCACCGCCGCGCTGCCGCCGACGGTCATGGCGTCGAGCGCCGCGTCGATCCGCAAGCTGATGCACAACCACAACAAGCGCGGGCAGCTGTGGGGCAACACCCGCGCGATGCACGACGGCCTGCGCGCGCGTGGCTTCACGCTCGGCACGCCCGAGGCGCAGAGCGCGATCATCGCGGTGATGATGCCCGACCAGGTGACGACGGTGCGAATGTGGCAGGCGCTGCTCGAACGCGGCGTCTATGTGAACTTTGCCCGGCCTCCCGCGACGCCGATGGGCACCTACCTGCTGCGCTGCTCGCTGTGTGCCGAGCATACGCCCGAGCAGATCGCGACGATCCTCGCGGCCTTCGAGGCCGCAGCGGCGGAGGTGGGGTTGGCGCTCGGCGTGACCTGACTAGACAGGTCGCGAGGTCGTCGCGGGTTTCGACGGTCAGGCCAGCGTCTTGAGCGGCACGGCGGGATCGACGAGCGCGCTCGCGGCGGCGCGGCTGCCCGTGACGACGAGGGCGCGGCCCTGGGCATAGTCGCGGGTGGCATTGACGCAGTCGAGCGCGATCACCGCGCCATTCCGGCGGTAGATGACGGCAAAGCTGCGCGTCGCCGGATCGCCGCGCACGAGTGCCTCGTCGAAACCCGCCGACAGCCCGACGGTCTGCAGGCGCAGGTCGTACTGGTTCGACCAGAACCACGGTACCGCGTGGTAGGGCTCGGGCGCACCGGTCAGCAGCTTGGCGACCGTCGTCGCCTGATCATTGGCGTTCTGGACCGATTCGAGGCGGATGCGCGCGCCGTCGGCAAAGGCGTTGGCGTGGAGCGCGCAGTCGCCGATGGCGAACACGTCCGCGAGGCTGGTGCGGCACAGTTCATCGACGCGTACGCCATTGCCCCCCTCCGCGCCCGCCGCGAGCAGCGGCGCGACGGCGGGGACGATGCCGATGCCGACGACGACCATCTCGCAGGCAACGATGCTGCCGTCGGCAAGCCGCACGCCCGCCGCGCGACCGTCGCGCTCGACGATTGTCTCGACGGTGACGCCGAGGCGGATGTCGACGCCGTGGGCGCGATGCTCGGCCTCGTAGAAGCGCGACAGCGGTTCGCCCGCGACGCGCGCCAGCACGCGGTCCTGCATCTCCAGCACCACGACGCGCTTGCCGAGTTTGGTCAGCACGGCGGCGGCTTCGAGGCCGATATAGCCGCCGCCGATCACCGCGACCGTCGCGATTTCGGCCAGTTCGCCGATCATCCGGTCGACGTCGGCGCGGGTGCGAACGGCGTGGACGCCGCGCAGGTCGTGGCCGTCGCAGGTCAGGCGGCGTAGTGCGCCCCCGGTCGCCCAGATCAGGCTGGCATAGCCGATGGCCGTGCCGTCGCTCAGCGTAGCGCTGTGGGCCTCGGCATCGACTGCCACGACGGTGCAGCCGAGGCGCAGGGTCACGTCGCGCTCGCCCCAGAAGAGGCGCGGCCGGATCAGCAGCCGCTCGAAGGGCTTGTCGCCCGCCAGATAGTCCTTCGACAGCGGCGGGCGCTCGTAGGGCGGGTCGGGCTCGTCGCCGAGCAGCGCGACGCTGCCGACGAAGCCGCGCTGGCGCAGCGCGATCGCCGCCTGCGCGCCGCCGTGCCCCGCCCCGACGATCAGGACATCGTAAGGCTCAGTCATGCCGGGGTGTGCGTCCGGCGCGCCACGGCGGCGACAGGTCTTCGAGGATCAGGTCGGGGCACTCGACCGCGACACGCAACGCCGCGCCACCGGCGAAGTCGAAGGTCACGAAGCCATCGTCGAAGGTGAACGCCAGCAATTCGAGCATCGTCTGGCCGGGGTCGCCCGCGCCCCGGTCGCTCCACGCGGGCCAACCGCGCCGCCGCACGCCGGTGACGCTCTCGAACCGCAGCGCGGTGCGGACGCGCGTGCCGGGGGCCTCCCAACGATAGCGCGACAGCAGCAGCACCAGCCGCCGCGCACGCCGGTCCCAGACGATGTCCGCAGGCCGCACGATCGCCGACTGGCTCAGCGCCGACAGCAGCGGCACCTCGTCGGCGTCCTGCGCCAGCAGCAGCAGGCGGTTGTCGCGCATCAGCCGTCGCCGACGCGCTCGATATCGGCCCCGACCGCCGACAATTTCTCTTCGAGGCGCTCGTAGCCGCGGTCGAGGTGATAGACGCGGCTGACCACCGTCTCGCCTTTTGCCGCCAGCCCCGCGAGCACGAGGCTCATCGAGGCGCGCAGGTCGGTCGCCATGACCTGCGCGCCGACGAGGCCCTTGACGCCGCGCACCACCGCCGAGCGCCCGCGCACCGTCACGTCGGCCCCCATCCGCGCCAGCTCGGGGACGTGCATGTAGCGGTTCTCGAAGATCGTCTCGGTCAGCAGCGACGCGCCGTCGGCGACGGCCAGCATCGCCATGAACTGCGCCTGCATGTCGGTCGGGAAGCCGGGGTAGGGTGCGGTCGAGACGGTGACGCCGTGCAGGCCGTTGGCCCGGCGCACCATCAGGCCGTTCGCGGTCGGCGTCGCCTCGACCCCCGCCTCGCGCAACGCGTCGAAGGTCGCGCCGAGCGTCGCCTCCTCGGCCCCAAGCAGCTCGATCTCGCCGCCGGTGATCGCCGCCGCGCAGGCATAGCTGCCCGTCTCGATGCGGTCGGGCATCACGGCATAGGTCGCGCCGTGGAGCCTGACGACACCCTGGATCGTCAGTTTCTCGGTCCCGACGCCGTCGATCTTCGCGCCCATCGCGATCAGGCAGCGGCACAGGTCGATGATTTCGGGCTCGCGCGCGACGTTTTCGAGGACGCTCTCGCCGCGCGCTAGCACCGCCGCCATGACCGCGTTCTCGGTCGCGCCGACGCTGACCAGCGGGAAGACATAACGCCCGCCGCTGAGGCCCTGCTTCGCAGTCGCCTTGACGTAGCCCGCCGCTAATTCGATCTCGGCCCCAAGGTGCTCGAGCGCCTTCAGATGCAGGTCGATCGGCCGGTTGCCGATGGCGCAGCCGCCCGGCAGCGACACCGTCGCCTCGCCCGCGCG
>CAXTSL010000106.1:0-8459 GCA_964246975.1 uncultured Sphingomonadaceae bacterium | reverse complement strand
TTCCTCGGCATTGGCGGGGTCCATCTGATATTTCTTCTTGTCGCCCTTGAGGTAACCGCCCGAGCCGACGGCGTCGCGAAACGGGCCGTAGAAGGCGCTGGCGTACTTGGCGGCATAGGCCATGATCTGAACGTCGTGGAAGCCCTCGGATTCGAGCGCGGCGCGGATGATGCCGACGCGCCCGTCCATCATGTCCGACGGCGCGATGATATCGGCCCCGGCGCGCGCCTGGTTGAGCGCCTGCGCGGTCAGCGCGGCGACGGTGGCGTCGTTGAGGATGCGCCCGTCGTCGCTGAGCAACCCGTCGTGGCCGTGGCTGGTGTAGGGATCGAGTGCGACGTCGGTGAGCACGCCGATATCGACCCCGGCGTCCTTGATCGCGCGGACGGCGGCGCACATCAGATTGTCGGGGTTGGCGGCCTCGGCACCGTCCTCGCTGCGCGCGCTGGCGGGCGTGTTGGGGAACAGCGCGACGCACGGGATGCCGAGCGCGGCGGCCTCCCTGGCAGTCGCGGCGAGCAGGTCGACCGACAGCCGCTCGACGCCGGGCATCGTCGCGATGGGGTCGCGCACATTGCTGCCGCCGGTGACGAACAGCGGCCAGATCAGATCGGCGGGCGTCAGCACGGTCTCGGCGACCATCGCCCGCGACCACGGCGCGGCGCGGCTGCGGCGGAGACGGAGCGCGGGGTAGGGGGCATGGGTCATGCGCGCAGGCATAGCGCGCGCCCGCCGTCACGCAATGGGGTGGCCGACGCTCGCGGCAAGCGCGGCGGCGATCCGCGCGCGGGCCACGGCAGCAACGTCCTTGCGGTCGCGGCAGGCGGCGGGGTCGAAAGGCTCGAGGAAATGGACGCGGACCGCGAACCGCCCAGGGTGGCGCAGCGTCCGCAGCGCGTTGGCGGGCGCGCCCTCGGTGCCGATCCATGCCAGCGCCTTGCCCGCCGCGTCGAAGTCGAGCAGCACCGGCTGGATGCATAGCGGTCGGGGCGGTGGTGCGAGCCCTTCGAACAGCACCGACTTGAACGTCAGCAGGCTGTGCCCGTCGGTGGTGGTGCCTTCGGGAAATAGTGTCACGGGCTGCGGTCGCAGCAGCGCGTCGCGCAGGCGTACGACCTGATCGCCCGCCGTGCGGCGGTCGGTGCGCGACACGAAGACAGTGGCATTGAGCTTGGCCAGCCAGCCGACGACGGGCCAGTCGGCGATCTTGTCCTGCGCGACGAAGGCGGTATCGACCGTGCCGCCGAGGATGCAGATGTCGGTCCACGACAGATGGTTTGCTACGTAGAACACGCCGTCGCGGAGCGGTGCGCCGACGACGGTGACGCGCGCCCCCAGCGCCCGCGCCGCCATCCGCAGGAAGCGGTGCGGCCAAGGCGAGCGGAGGCCGAAGGCGCGCCACAGGCAGTGCGGCACGAGGTTGACGAGGATCGCTGACGAAAGCCACGCAACGCGGGCGGTGAGGCGGAGGTTGGCGGTGAGCCACGCGCTACGGGTGCGTGTCGGCATTAATCGCAGAGAGGTGACGGCTTCTTTCACGTGGCGCTGATACAGCAAATTATCCCGCTCACGAGACGGTTACCCCAGTCGGATGGACAAAATAGGATGCCTGCATTATGCATGCACCCGGAGGCAAAATGGCGACCCTTACCATTCGCAAGCTCGACGACGGTGTCTACGACCGCTTGCGAGAGCAGGCGCGCACCAACAACCGTTCTCTCGAAGCCGAGGCACGCGGCATTCTGGAGAGTAGCGCAATCGACCATCGGGGCTATGTCGCCGAGCTGCGCGCCATGCACGACCGCCTCGCGGCGCGGGACGTGCCGCTCTCAGACAGCGTCGCGCTGATTCGGGCCGTCCGCGACGAATGATCGTCGTCGATGCCAGTCTGGCCGTGAAATGGATGGTACGGGAGGCCGACACGCCCGCCGCGCTGGCCTTTCTCGCCGCCTCCGAAAACGCCCTCGCTGCACCCGACTATTTTTTCGTCGAGGTCGCCGGGGCGATTGTCCGGCGGGCCAACGAGCGCTTGTCATCGCGTGCGGATGCCGATCTCGCGATCGAGACTTGGTCGAAAGCACTGGGGCGGCGGATCGTCGTCGGGCATGCGGTGACAAGCGACCGGTTGACGGCGGGGTCAATCCTCGCGCTCGATCTCGGGCATCCCCTCAAAGGTTGCCTATACCTCGCGCTGGCAATCGAGTTCGGCTGCGAGCTGGCGACGTGTGATGCGCGATTTGCCCGAAAAGCAAGCGCGAAATGGTCCAACGTCCGCCTTCTCGGTGACTACGCCTGATGCCTTGAACCTAGTCTTCGACCCTTCGTCGGCAGGACCGCATGGCAGGTCATCCGTCAATATGCCCGGACAGCTGTCGACACAGCCGTCACACGCGATCCGCAGGTTGCTCCAAACTCAGGCAACCACGCCACGGGCGCGGCGACGAAGCGCGCCGCCGGTCATGGCGAAACCGCCGATGAGTAAAGTCCACGTCGCCGGCTCGGGTACCACGCTGATGCTGGCGGCGAGAAAGGTGCTGTCGTTGAAGTAATTTCCATTGCTGCCGAAGCCGACGGCGAAGTCGATGGTCGATCCGGCGGTCAGCGATTGGCTCAGCGCGAACGGCGCGGTCGTACCGATCGTGCCGTCGAAGGCACTGACGCCGTTGAGCAACACGTGGACGTCGGTCGAGGCGTTGTCGCCGTTGGCGAAACTGCCGTTGATCGCATAGGTACCCGTCGTCGGTGCGGTAAAGCGCAGAACCGAAATCAGTCCGAAATAGCTGGGATGGAGTATCAGCGTGTTGTTCGAGTTGAATCTGTACACGCCGAGAAAAGTGTCGACCGTGGACTGCCACGCCGAGTAGACGCCGAAGACGTTCGTGCCGCTGACGGTGTACGGCGTCAGCGCGCCGCCGAGGCTTGCCGCGTAGCCATAGGTGTAGTTGCCATTCGGATTGCCCGCGACCGAGAATTCCGCGGCAGGGTCATAGGTGACCGCCTGCGCGGCGGTGCCTGCGAGGGCGATGGCAAGGGCGGCGAGCGCGACGGCTTTCATAGGGCTTCTCCTCTGAATGGTCCGTATGCAAGCCGCATGCCATCTTCCCGCAATCCTGAAATCAATCGCTTGAAACGCAACCACCGCCGGGAGTGTAAGATTTTCCGACAGTTCGCCGCCGCCGCCGTCGGACAGGTTGTCAAGTCGGCAAAGCCTGCATATCCGGCGCACGTGGCCCCCATCCTGTTCTTCGACTCGGGCGTCGGCGGCCTTTCGGTGCTCGCGCCCGTCCGCGCCGCGCTGCCGAACGCCCCGATGGTGTATGTCGCCGATAACGCCGGTTTTCCCTATGGCGGCCGGACCGAGATCGAGGTTGCGACGCGCGTCTGCGCGCTGCTCGGCCGG
Organism: uncultured Sphingomonadaceae bacterium; assembly: GCA_964246975.1. GTDB lineage: Bacteria > Pseudomonadota > Alphaproteobacteria > Sphingomonadales > Sphingomonadaceae > Glacieibacterium. Next base: position 5,059 of record CAXTSL010000106.1, on the reverse strand, counting down.
GTCACCGAGCGCTATCGCCCCGCCCTGGTGGTGATCGCGTGCAACACTGCTTCGACGATCGCGCTGGCGCACGTGCGCGCGGCGCTGGCAGTGCCGGTGGTGGGGACCGTGCCCGCGCTCAAGCCCGCCGCCGCCCGCTCGCGGACGCGTGCCATCGGGGTGCTGGGCACGGTGGCGACGGTGCGCCAGCCGTATGTCGACCGACTTGCCGCGGCATTCGCTGGCAATTGTCTGGTGCTGCGTCATGGCTCGGGGGCGCTCGTCGAACTGGCCGAGGCGAAGCTGCGCGGCGAGGGCGTCGATCCGGTGGCGGTCGCGACCGAACTGCGCGGTTTGCTCGATCAGCCCGGCGGCGAACGCATCGACACCGTCGTATTGGCGTGCACGCACTTCCCGCTGCTGGCGGACGAGCTTGCCGCTGCAGCACCACGCCCGCTGACCTTCGTCGACGGCGGCGCGGGGATTGCGCGTCGCGTCGCGCATTTGCTCGCTGGGACAGTCTGGGCCGACGCGCCGCCGCCCGGTCTCGCGGTGTTCACGCGGCCCAGCGCGGACGTTGACGCGCTCACGCCCGCACTCCAGAGCTATGGCCTGACGCGCACCGAAATCCTGTGAGGCCGATCCCGTGGGCATGACCGACGCCGAGTTGCTGGAGCGCATGAACCAGCGCGGCCCCGCAACCTCGGTGTTGCTCGGCACGCGCATCCTTGCCCTCGACAGCAAGGCGGGAACGGTGCGGATGAGCTTCGAGCCGCGACCCGAGTTCTGCAACCCGATGGGTAATGTCCAGGGGGGGTTCATCGTCGCGATGCTCGACGACTGCGCTGCGGTCGCGGCGGTGGTCGCATCGGGGCAGCGTATCGTCGTCCCGACGATCGAGTTGAAGGCGAGCTTCTTCGGCCCCGCCAGGCTCGGCCAGACGCTGTACGGCGAGGGGCGCTGCCTCAAGCTGGGCAAGCGCGTCGCGTTCATGGAGGCCGAGTTGTCCGATGCCGAGGGCCGCATCCTCGCCAAGCTGTCGACGAGTTGCCTGCCGACGCCGATGCCCGACGACGCGCGGCTGGTCGACGTGGCATGAGCGACGCCGTTCGCACCGAGCATCGCGGGCGCGCGCTGTTCATCACGCTCGACCGCCCCGCTGCGCTCAACGCGCTCAATCGCGACATGTGCGGGGCGATCCACGCGGCGCTCTACGCCAGCCTGAGCGATCCGACCGTCGACCGCGTCGTCATCGAGGGCGCGGGCGACCGGGCGTTCTGCGCGGGTGGCGATGTCGTCGGGCTGTACCATGCCGGGCGCGCCGGCTCGCCCGAATGGGAGGCCTTTTTCCACGACGAATACCGGATGAACCAGGCCATCTCGACCTATCCCGACGATTATGTCGCGCTGCTCGACGGCGTGACGATGGGCGGCGGCGTCGGGCTGTCGATCCACGGGCGCTACCGCGTCGCCACCGAGCGCACGCTGTTCGCGATGCCCGAGACGGGCATCGGGCTGATCCCCGATGTCGGCGGCACGCACGCGCTGGCGCGGTTGCCCGGCGAGATCGGCACGTGGCTGGCGCTGACCGGCGCGCGGCTCAAGGCGGCAGATTGCCTGTATGCCGGGATCGCGACGCACCACGTCCCTGCCGAGCGCATCCCGCTCCTCCGCGACCTGCTGGCGGACAACGCCGAGCCAGTGGCCGAAATCCTGCGCGTCATGCACACCGACCCCGGTCCGGGCGCGCTGGCGACGCTGCGCGAGGCAATCGACTTCCACTTCGCGCACGACCGGGTCGAGGATATCCAGGCCAGCCTCGCGCAGGGCGACGACTGGGCGCGCGCCCAGCACGAGGTCATCGCGAGGATGTCGCCGACCTCGCTCAAGCTGTCGCTGCGCGGCGTGCGCATGGGGCGCGGCGCGAGCATCGAGGCGGCGCTCAGGACCGAATACCGCATTGTCTGCGCGATCAAGGCGGGTCGCGACTTCTACGAGGGCGTGCGCGCGCAGCTGATCGACAAGGACAAATCACCCTTGTGGTCGCCCGCCACACTTGCGGCAGTCGATGAGGCGACAATCGCGGGCTATCTGCGCGAGCCTGCGGGGGGCGATCTGCGGTTCGATTAGCCCGGCGCGCGCGCGTTCTCCTGCGGGCGGACGTAAAGGCGCAGCACCGTCGGCCAGCGGTCGCGCACCGCCGCCTCGATCTCGCCGACGATGCGCTCGACGTCGCCGGCGCCGAGCCGATTGTCGAAATCGACGCTCATCGCCGCGACGATCTGGTCGGGGGCGTTATGGACGGTGATAATCTCGCCGACGCCCATGACACCGGCGCGCGTCGCGGCGGCGCGAAGGCCCACGACGAGGTCGGGGTCGGCGGCCTCGCCGATCAGCAGGCCCTTCGATTCGATGGCGAGGAACAGCGCGACCGCGCCGAGCAGGATGCCGATGACCACCGACGCCGCGCCGTCGTAGAGCGGATTGCCCGTCGCCTGCGACAGCGCGAGGCCGATCCCCGCGACGACCAGCCCCGCCATCGCCGCGCCGTTCTCGAGGAGGACGATGACCGTCGGCGCGTCCTTGGTCTGCGTCAGCGCCTGCCACCAGCTGCGTCCGCCGCGCGTCGCGTCGAAGGCGCGAAACGCCCCCCACGTCGAGCCGCCCTCGAGCGCCAGCGCGACTGCCAGCACCCCGTAGGCAATGAGCGGCGACACGGCGGGCTCGGGGTCGAGGATGTGCAGGATACCTTCATAAACCGATACCCCCGCGCCGAGCGCGAAGACGAGGAGCGCGACGACGAAGCTCCAGAAATACAGCTCGCGCCCGTAGCCGCCGGGATAGCGCGCGTCGGCGGCCTTGCGCGCGCGCTTTTGCCCGTAAAGCAGCAGCAGCTGGTTGGTCGAATCGACGAGGCTGTGGACGCCCTCGGTGAGCATCGCCGACGAGCCGGTGAACGCGGCCGCCGCGAATTTCGCCGCCGCGATACCGAGATTGGCGGCAAGCGCGATGACGAGGACGCGGGTCGAGTCGGATTTCATGCAGCGACGCTAGCGACGCGGGCGCGCGGCGTCACGCGGGACGGGTGTCAGGCGTCGAACACCACCGGTCCGGCCAGGCAGGCAGCGGTAAGCGGAGAGCCGAAGGCGACGACGCTGCGGCGACGAAAGGCTCCGGCCTGCGGGTCGCTGAAGAGGTGGACCACGCGCTCATTCATGTCGACAACCCAGTAATCCGCGATGGCCGCGCTGGCATAGTCGGCGGCCTTGCCGCCGAGATCATAAGCAAGCGAGGTTTCGGCGACCTCGACGGCAAGGCGAACGAGGCGGGCATCGACGAGGCCCTGTTCGTCGCCGGGGTCGTCGAAGACGGCGATATCGATCGCGCGTGCAACATTGTCGCCAAGGCGGACGCCGAGTTCGTCCATCGTCAACAGGGCAACACCGCTGCGCGTGACGATATCGGCGACGAGAGTCAGGATCCGGGCTTGCAGCCGCTTGCGCGGATAGTTCGGCGGCGGCATCCGGATGATTGTCCCATGATCGAGTTCGAAGCGCACGCCGGTAGCCTTGAGCCCGCCGCGCAGCAGTTCGAATTCCGCCAGCGTGAAACGCGCCGGAGCGGGCATTGCCGGAGCAGCTTTCGCGATATCGAATCCAGCATGGACGGCGATGTTCACCGCATCAGCCTTCGAACACCACCGGCTCGGGCAGGCAGGCGGCGTGCATCGGAGTGCCGAACGGCGCGACGCTGCGCGTCGCATAACCCGTCGCCGAGGGCTCGCGCAGCATGTGGACGACGCGCGCCTGAACATCGACCACCCAGTATTCGGCGACGCCCGCTGCGGCATAGTCGGTCGCCTTGCCGCCCAGATCCTTGAGCAGGCTGCGGTCGGCGACTTCGACGACGAGCCTGGCGTTTTCGGGGGGGACGAGCTTGAATTCGTCGCTGCCGGGCGCGCGTATCACCACATCCGGCACGCGCACCGTGTCGAACCCCGTGACGATGCCCAATTCGACATTGACGCGCAAACCCGAGGCTGCGGCACGAACCGCCGTGTTCAGCAAATACGCAAAGTCGCTCTGCGCATCGCTATGGTCGGTCTTGGGCGGTGCCATGCGGATGATCGTCCCGTGATCGAGTTCGAAGCGGTGGCCGGTCTGGTCGAGATCGTCCCACATCGCGATGAACTCGCGTGCGGTGAAACCGTCGAAGTCGTATGCGGCAACGGGGCGCGTGAGGACCGTGGCGTTCATACGCCGCAATATAGCAGCTTTGCTGATGGCGGCGACAGATTTTGCCGCGTTGCCCCGACACGCGCCTTTCACTAGATATGGTGGTCCTGCAGATCCGCTACACGAGCCGCCCGCGTTGCCCGAGACCATCGCCCTTGCCAGCGACCATGCCGGCTACGCGCTCAAGGCGTTGCTCGCTGACGAGTTGCGCGCGGCTGGCCGCGCAGTGCTCGATCTCGGCACGCACGGCGAGGCATCGGTCGACTATCCCGATTACGGGTTCGCGATCGGGCATGCGGTCGCCGATGGGCGTGCGGGCTGCGGTATCGCGGTGTGCGGGACGGGGATCGGCATCGCCATCGCGGCGAACCGCGTCGCGGGGTGCCGCGCGGCGCTGTGTACGAGCGGGCTGATGGCGCGCTATGCGCGCAGCCACAACGACGCCAACGTGCTGGTGCTGGGCAGCCGGATTATTGGGGTCGAGGTCGCGCGCGACTGCGTGGCGGCGTTTCTGACCACGGCTTTCGAAGGCGGGCGGCACGCCGGGCGCGTCGCCAAGTTCGATGGCGAGACTTACCAGGAGGCGGCGGAATGAGCGGCGCAACAGCTTTGGCGGACAGTGTGGCAGCGGAGGCGATGCGCCCCGAGGGTTTCTTCGACGACGGCGTCGGCATCGTCGATCCGGCGGTCAGCGCGGCCATCGACCGCGAACTCGACCGGCAGCAGCATCAGATCGAGCTGATCGCCAGCGAAAACATCGTCAGTCGCGCCGTCCTCGATGCGCAAGGGTCGGTGTTCACCAACAAATATGCCGAAGGCTATCCGGGCAAGCGCTATTATCAGGG
>CAXTSL010000105.1:0-8763 GCA_964246975.1 uncultured Sphingomonadaceae bacterium | reverse complement strand
CTGCGCGGCGCGGCGCGGCGGCTCGACCGGATCGCCGGCGAGCAGCCCGATCTTGCCGCCGCGCTCGCCAGCCTCGACCGCGCGATAATCGAGGGAGCCGAGGCCGAGGACGCGCTCGCCGCCGCGCACGCCGCGCTGGCCGTCGATCCGGCGCGCCTCGACGCCATCGAAACGCGGCTGTTCGAACTCCGCGCCGTGGCGCGCAAGCACCGCGTCGAGCCCGACGCGCTCGCCGAACTAGCCGCGACGCTGGCCGCGCGCGCGGCGGCGCTCGACGCGGGCGAAGCCGGACTGGCGGACCTCGACAGGGCCGTCGCAGCGGCGGGCGCGGCCTTCGACGCAGCGGCGCGCGCCTTGTCTGCGGCCCGAACGGCAGGCGCGGCGCGCCTCGACGCGGCGGTGTCGGGCGAGCTCGTGCCGCTGCGCCTCGACGCCGCGCGCTTCCGCACCGCCCTCGCGGCACTGGAGGAGGGCAGCTGGTCGGCGCAGGGGCGCGACCGCGTCGAATTCGAGATTTCGACCAATCCCGGCGCGCCGTTCGGCCCGTTGACCAAGATCGCCAGCGGCGGCGAGCTGTCGCGCTTCGTGCTGGCGCTGAAGGTCGCGCTGGCGGGGACGGGCAGCGCGGGGACGCTGATCTTCGACGAGATCGACCGCGGCGTCGGCGGCGCGGTCGCCAGCGCCATCGGCGAACGCCTCGCGCGCCTCGCGACGACGACGCAGGTCCTCATCGTCACCCACAGCCCGCAGGTCGCGGCGCGCGGAGCGCACCAGTGGCGCATCGCCAAGTCGAGCGACGGCAGCGCGACGCGCACCGACGTCGTCGAACTGGATGCCGGGGAGCGCCGCGAAGAAATCGCGCGCATGCTGTCGGGCACCGAAGTTACCGCCGAAGCGCGCGCGCAGGCGGCGCGACTTTTGGAGTTGGGGGATACGGCATGACGGACAAACCGATGTGGATGGTGCGCGCGGGCCGAGGCGGCGTCTATGCCGAGGAATTCGTGCGCGACGGCTTTGTCGGCATCGGTTGGCGCGACGGCGGCGATCCGACCGCAATTTCCGACAAGGGCGTGCTGATCGCGCGCTTCGCCAAGGCCTATCCCGACGCGACCGAGCAGAGTCGCTTCGTCATGGCTAGCATCGTGTTCCGCTTCGTTCGCGAAGTTCAGCCCGGCGACGGCGTGGCGACCTATGACCCGGCGACCCGCGTCTATCATTATGGTACCATCATCGGCCCGGCATTGTGGAACGACGATCCCGATGACGCACGCAACACCTGTCGTGCGGTCGAATGGCGCGGCGTCAAGCCTCGCGATGCGCTCAGCATCAGGGCGCGCAATACACTGGGAGCGACGCTGAGCCTGTTCCTGCTGCCCGCCGATGTCGCGGCGGAGTTTGGTTGGGTCGCGCCGCGCGACGCCGCGAAGACATCCGCCATCCCGACACCGCCGCCGCTCGTCGACGCCGCAGAGACCGCCGTTGCGGCTGTCGAAAGCGACCGTTACGCCGATATCGCCGAGCTGGCGGTCGAGCGGATCAAGGATCGTATCGTCAAGCTCGACTGGGAGCAATTGCAGGAGCTTGTTGCGGCGTTGCTGCGCACGATGGGCTACAAGACCCGTGTGTCGCCGCGCGGTGCGGACCGGGGGCGCGACATCATTGCCTCTCCCGACGGTTTCGGCTTCGGCGCGCCGCGCATCGTCGTCGAGGTCAAGCATCGTCCGAACGAGACAATGGGCGCGCCGCAGGTCCGTGCGATGCCTGTCGGCACCCATCCCGACGACCGCGGCCTGTTCGTCAGCACCGGCGGCTTTACCCGCGAGGCGCAGTACGAGGCGGAACGCGGCAGATCGCTGACCACGCTGATGACGCTCGACGATCTCGCACGCGCCATCATCGACTCCTATCCAGCCTTCGACGAGCGCGGGCGGGCGCTGCTCCCGCTGACTCGGATTTACTGGCCGGACTGATGACCGAACCCGCCCTCCAGCTCACCGCGCTGAGCAAAAGCTACGCGACCCCCGCCGTCGATGCGCTCGACCTGACGGTGCGGGCGGGGGAGCTGTACGCGCTGCTCGGCCCCAACGGCGCGGGCAAGACGACGACGCTGCGGATGGTCGCGGGGCTGCTCGAACCCGATAGCGGCGGCATCCGCGTCTTCGGCATCGACGCGCGCGCCCATGGCATCGCCGCCAAGCGCCTGGTGGCGTGGCTGCCCGACGAGCCCTTGCTCTACGACAAGCTCAGCGCGCTCGAATTTCTCGAATTCGTCGCGGGGCTGTGGGGGGTCGAACCCGCCGCCGCCGCAAGCCGTGCCGAGGAGCTGCTGCGCTGGCTCGACCTGTGGGACAAGCGCGGCGAGCGGTGCGAGACCTTCTCGCGCGGCATGAAGCAGAAGGTCGCGCTGGCGGGCGCGCTGATCCACGATCCCCGCCTGCTGATCCTCGACGAGCCGCTGACCGGCCTCGACGCGGGTGCGGCGCGCGCCGTCAAGGACCTGCTCGTCACGCGCGTCCGGCAGGGCGGCACGGTCATCCTGACGACACACATCCTCGAGGTCGCCGAGCGGCTCGCCGACCGCATCGGCATCATCCGCGCCGGCAAGCTGATCGCCGAAGGCACGCTCGCCGAACTGCGCGCCAGCGGCGGCAAGGGCGATGCAACGCTCGAGGACATGTTTATCGCGCTCGCGGGCGCCTGATGCCGCGCCTCGCCCCTGGCGGCTTCGCGTGGTTGGTACGCCACGAGGTGCGGCTGGCGCTGCGCCCGGCGCGCAAGGGCGGCGCGACGCGCTTCGCGTGGCTCGGCGAGCGGTTGCCGCTGTTGCTGCTGACGATCGTCCCGGCGCTCGTCGGCATCGCGCTGGCGTTCGGCGCGCGGCATCTGCCCGACGCGCCGTCGCCCAAGCTGATCGGCGGCATCTCGGCGCTGTTCGCGGGCGCGACGCTGCTGATGGCGATGCGCGCCGCGAGTTACGTGCTGGCGACCTTCCACGACCGCGCCGACCTCGACCTGCTGCTCGCCGCGCCGGTGCCGCGCGCCCGCGTCCTCGCGGCGAAGGCGACCGGCGTCTATGCGGCGGTGGCGCTGCCCTTCGTCGTGCTGTTCGCGCCGTTCCTGCTCAGCGCCGCCGTGATGGGGCACCCGCGCTGGCTGGGCTTCCTCGTGATGATCGGCGTCGCCGCCGTGCTCGCCACCTCGCTGGCCTTCGTCACGGCGCGGACGCTGTTCCGGCTGATCGGGCCGCGCCGCGCGCGCATCGCGATTCAGGTCGGCGGCGCGGTGCTTGGCGGTGTCGCCTTCCTCGCGTCGCAGATGGCGAACTTCGCGCCCGGCGGCGCGGCGGCGCTGGCGCGCGCGCTGCGCCACGTGCCGCCGCCACTCGACTGGCCGGCGCGCGCGGCGTTCGGCGATCCGGCTTTGCTGGCGCTGTTCGTAGCGCTGGCGACGGTCGCGGCGTGGGGCGCGGCGCGGTTCGCGGCGGGCGGGCTGGGGGAGGGCGCGGCGACGGGCAGATCGGGGGCGAGCACCCCCGTCCGGCACCGTGCGCTGGCCTTCCGTGGCGGCGCGACGCGCGTGCTCGTCGCCAAGGAGCTGCGCCTGCTGGCGCGCGATCCCGAATTGCTCGCGCAGATCCTGCTGCGCCTCGTCTATCTCATTCCCGTCGCGGCGCTGGTGTTCCGTGGCGACGGGTCGGGGGCGTTTCCCGCCGGTCGGCTCGCGGCGGCGGCGACGATCTTCGCGGGCATGCTGTCCGCCAGCCTCGCGTGGCTGACGGTGTGCGCCGAAGATGCGCCCGACCTGCTCGACGCCGCGCCGCTGCGCGCCGGTGTCGCGGCGCGCGCCAAGCTGATCGCCGCGTGCGCGCCGCCGCTGGTCATCGTCGCGGCACCGCTGACGCTGCTCGCATGGGTCGCCCCGGCAGCCGGTGCGGCAGGGCTGGCGATGAGCGTCGTCGCGGCGCTCACCGGGGCGCTGTTGCAGGGCTGGTTCGGCAAGCCCGCGCCGCGCCGCGCCTTCCGCCAGCGCCAGCGCTCGTCGCTGGTATTGGGGGTTGGCGAGATCGTCCTCGCGGCGGCGTGGTCGGGTGTCGCGGCGCTGCTGGCGCGCGGCTCGGTGTGGGCGATCGCCCCGGCGCTGCTCGGCGCGACGCTCATGGCGGGTGCCGATGCCGCGCGGCGCGCACCGAAGCCGCCCGAGCCTTCCCGGGGCACCCAAGCCAATGCTATCGGGCGGGCATGGAGCCGATTCCGGAAGACGCCCTCGACCGCCTGAGCGACACGGATGCCGCCGCCGAACTGGCGCGCCTCGCGACCGAGATCGCCGACAATCGCCGCCGCTACGATACCGAGGATGCGCCGGTCATCGACGACGCGACCTTCGACGCGCTGGTGGCGCGCAACACCGCGCTCGAAGTCGCTTTTCCGCACCTCAAGCGCGCCGATTCGCCGTCGGAACGCGTCGGCAGCGCGCCCGCCGCCGCGTTCGGCAAGGTGACGCACGCGCGCCCGATGCTCAGCCTCGACAACGCCTTCAGCGACGTCGAGGTGGCGGAGTTCGTGGCGCGCGTCCGGCGCTTCCTCAAGCTGGCCGACGACGTGCCCGTGGCGCTGACTGCCGAGGCCAAGATCGACGGACTGTCGGCCAGCTTGCGCTACGAAAGCGGCCGGCTGGTCAGCGGCGCGACGCGCGGCGACGGCGCGACGGGCGAGAACGTCACCGCCAACCTGCTCACCCTCGACGACGTGCCCGAACGCCTGCCCGACGGCGCGCCCGCCATCGTCGAGGTGCGCGGCGAGGTCTATATGGCGAAGGCCGACTTCCTCGCGCTCAACGCCGCCCAGACAGCGACGGGCGAGCGCCTCTACGCCAACCCGCGCAACGCCGCGGCAGGCTCGCTGCGCCAGCTCGACAGCGCGGTGACGCGGGCGCGGCCCCTGCGCTTCCTCGCGCATGGCTGGGGGGAGGTGAGCGCGCTGCCCGCCGACAGCCAGGCGGGGGTGATGCAGGCGCTGGCGGGCTGGGGCTTTCCGGTCGGCGATGTGCACGTCGTCGATACTATCGACGCGGCGTTGGCGGTCTATCGCGCCATCGAGGCAGGACGATCGGCGCTGTCCTTCGACATCGACGGCGTCGTCTACAAGGTCGATCGCCTCGACTGGCAGGCGCGGCTGGGGCAGGTGTCGCGCTCGCCGCGCTGGGCGCTGGCGCACAAGTTCGCTGCCGAACAGACGGTGACGCGGCTCACGGCAATCGACATCCAGGTCGGACGGACCGGCGTGCTGACCCCGGTCGCACGGCTCGAACCCGTCGGCGTCGGCGGCGTCATCGTCACCAACGCAACGCTCCACAACGAGGACGAGATCGCCCGCAAGGATGTCCGCGTCGGCGATCTGGTTCGAGTCCAGCGGGCGGGGGATGTCATCCCGCAGGTGCTGGGCTGGGCGACGCCCGGGGCCGAACACGCAGCGCTCGCACCCTATGTCTTCCCGCACACCTGCCCCGAATGCGGAAGCGCCGCCGAGCGCGAGGGCGGCGAAGTCGCTCGGCGCTGCACCGGCGGGCTGATCTGTCCGGCGCAGCGCATCGAGCGGCTGCGCCACTTCGTGTCGCGTCGCGCGCTCGACATCGAGGGGCTGGGGATCGAGCGCATCGCACTGTTCTTCGGCATCGGGCTGATCGCGACGCCGGGCGACATCTTCCGCCTGCACCAGCACCGCGACGCGCTGGTCGAACGCAAGGGCTTCGAGGCGGTTTCGGTCGACAAGTTGCTCGCCAGCATCGACGCGCGGCGGAGCGTGCCCTTCGACCGGCTGCTGTTCGGCCTCGGCATCCGCCACATCGGCGACGACCGCGCCCGCGATATCGCGCGCGCCTTCCGCGACTGGCCGGCGTTCGCGGCACGCATGGAGGACGCAGTGGCGCTCCTGACGCAGCGGCGCGTCGAGGGGCCGGTACTCGGCGAAACCGACACGAAGCATCGTGCCCGCCTCGCCGCCGAACTGGTCGCGCTGATCGGCGTTGCAGGCATCGGCCCCGAGGTTGCCGAGGCGCTGACCGACTTCTTCGCCGAGGCGCACAACCGCGCGGTCGTCGCCGATCTGCTCGCCGAGGTGACGGTGGAGCCCGTCGCGTTGAACGCGCGCGCCTCCGAAGTCTCGGGCAAGACCATCGTCTTCACTGGCAGCCTGTCGGTGCTGAGCCGCGACGAGGCGCGGGCGCAGGCCGAGGGGCTTGGCGCGCGCGTCGCCGGGTCGGTGTCGGCGAAGACCGATCTCGTCGTCGCGGGGGCCGATGCCGGGTCGAAGGCGACGAAGGCTGCGGCGCTTGGCGTGCGTGTCATCGACGAGGCGGCTTGGCAGGCGATTGTGACCGCTTCACGTTGATGCCATGCGCTGACCGCATAGCTGCGGTCGAAGTTGCTGCACTGCAATATCGGTACGCTTGCGTCTAGATGGCGGTCACCGGGGCACGCTGCTCCGGCCAGCAGGAGACCCGCCATGAAGGCGAACATCGAAACCATCGAGCCGGTGATCCGGCCCGTCGCGACCAAGCCCGTCGCCGCTCCCGTCCGCACGTCGCGCATCCGCGCCGCGTTCGTGCCGGCGCGCGCCGAGACCGCGCTGTTCCACGCCTGGGCCGCGTGACGGGTCGCTGACCGTTGGCGCTGGCGTTCGCGGCGCCAACGGTCCTAGACTGTCCCGGACATCGAACCGGGGATCTCCATGCGCCTTCGCCTTGCACTAAGCCTGAACCTTAGCCTGCTCGCCGCTTCCGCGCCTGGTCTGGCCGCCGCCGCCGCGCCGCCGACGCCCTTCGAAGCCGCCGATCTCTATCGCCTGTCGATGGTCACCGACCCCAAGGTCGCACCCGACGGCAGGCGCATCCTGTTCACGCGCGCGTTCTACGACATTCAGACCGACATGCGGCAGAGCGAGATCTGGCTCGCGACGCTCGACCGTACCAGACTCGAAAAGCACCTGCTGCTCGGTGCGGCGGCGAAGGCCGGCCATGTCGAGTGGTCCCCCGACGGGACGCGCATCGCCTATGTCGCACCGTGGCTCGGCAAGCCGCAGCTGTGGACGATGGCGCTCGCCGACGGCATCGGCCACCCGATCACCAGCCTCAAATCGGGCCCCGACGGCTTCGCCTGGTCGCCCGACGGCAGTCGGATCGCCTTCGTCTCCCGCGTCGAGGCCGCACCGCGCAAGATCGCGGGAATGCCCGACAAGCCCGAGGGCGCGACCTGGGCCTCCGCCCCCAAGCTGATCAGCGACTTCAGCTATCGCAGCGACGGCGGCGGCTATGCGACGGCGGGTGCCGACCAGCTGTTCGTCGTGCCCGCCAGTGGCGGCGCGACGGTCCAGCTGACCAAGGGCGACTTCGACCAGGTCGGCGACAATGCCGTGACATGGACGCGCGATGGCAAGTCGATCCTGTTCTCGGCGATGTACGACGCCGATCGCGACCTCCGCGCGCGCGAGAGCGACCTGTTCAGCGTGCCGGCGAGCGGCGGCGCGGTGACGCAGCTGACCCGAACCAAGGGCAGCGAGGGAAACCCGCGCGTCTCGCCCGACGGCCGCACGCTGGCCTTCACCGGCGCGCTCGAAGTGCCGACCTTCTATGCCCAGCCCGACCTGTGGGTGATGCCGCTCGTGGGGGGAGAGGCGCGCAACCTGACGCGCGCGCTCGACCGCCCGATCATCGACTATAGCTGGGCCGCAGACGGCAAAGGTCTCTACGCCCTCTATAACGACGCCGGAGTGACGCGCGTCGCGCTGGTGGCGCTGGCGGGTGGCAAGCCCAAGATCGTCGTGCCGCAGGTCGGCGGTACGCGCCTCTACCTGCCATCATCGGGCGGATTTGCCAGCGAGAGCAACGGCACTTTCGCCTATACGACATTGCTCGCCGACCGGCCCGCCGGGCTGGGCGTATCGCGCGGCGGCAAGGAAATCGCGACCGTCGACTTCAACGCCGACTGGCGTGCGGGCAAGACGATCGGCAAGCTCGAGGCCATCCACTACACCTCGTCCGATGGCCTGCCGATCGACGGCTGGGTCCAGTATCCGCCGAACTTCGACGCGGCAAAGAAATACCCGCTGGCGCTCGAAATCCACGGCGGGCCGAATACCGACTATGGCCCGATGTTCTCGATCACCCACCAGCTCTATGCGGCGGCAGGCTATGTTGTGCTGTTCACCAATCCGCGCGGCAGCATCGGCTACGGCGAGAAATTCGCCAACGCCATCGACAAGACCTATCCCGGCATGGACCACGACGACCTGATGGCCGGCGTCGACTACATGGTGAAGCAGCCCTATATCGACAGCCGCAACCTGTTCATCGGTGGCGGTTCGGGCGGCGGGGTGCTGACCACCAACGCCATCGGGCGGACGACGCGCTTCCGCGCCGCCGCCGCGCTGCGGCCCGTCACCGACTGGACGGTGCAGGCGCTGACCAGCGACATCCAGGCCGAGACGGTGCGCCACTGGGTGCCGGGCAACCCGTGGGACAACCACGAGGATTACTGGCGGCGCTCGACGCTCAGCCTCGTCGGCAAGGTCACGACGCCGACGCTGCTGATCGACGGCGAGGCCGACTACCGCACCCCGATCGCGCAGTCCGAAGCCTATTACGGTGCCCTCAAAATCCGCGGCATCGACACGATGATGGTCCGTCTGCCCGAGGCCGGGCACAGTATGGGCCGCCCGAGCCAGTGGCTGCAGTCGATCCTGACGGTGGTCGAGTGGTATGACCGCTACA